>CALENB010000498.1 GCA_937910235.1 uncultured Myxococcales bacterium
GGGTGATGGCCCAAATCGTGACTGCGACGACCGCGGTCCCGGCAGCGATCGCCGTCCAGAACCACCACTTCTCGGTGACGGGCGTGGCTACAGGGCCACCGCCGGGCAGGCCACCCTTGGCGACCGGCGCCAGGGCCAACTCGACGATCGCCTCGCTCGTCTTGCCGGCGACCAAGGTGACCGTCTTCGACCACTCTTTGTACCCAGCGCGCACCACGCGCAGTTTGTAGGTGCCCGGCTGCAGCTGCTTCTTGAGACCTGTGATCGACGTCCGTCCGAGCAGCTGATCATTGGCGTACACCAGCGCCACACCGCCGCCGACGAGCCGAACCAGCACCGACGCCGGACGCGCCACCTCGTGCGAGGGCAGATCCACCGGTCCGATCAGCACCAGCAGCCCTTTCGTGGCGGCGGGCCCGGTCTTGTCGAGCCCTGGGAGCGGCTGCCGCGTGGACTGCGCCACCCGCGATGCGCCGAGGTTCTCCCGGTCGACATGCACAACCCGCATCGACCAGGTCAGCGCGCCGCCACCCTCTCGGATGACCTCGTTGTAGATGACCTTGTCGGCCTTGTACTTTTTGCCGATGCGCGCCAGACAATCGACGCCCGCCTCGGTGCACTCAAACGCAAACATGTCCTCGACGAGATCGATCTTTGACGCCACCGAGGTGAAGTGCTTGTACTGCCGCGCCGAACGCAGCAGCGCCGTCGTCAGATGCGCTCGATCCGCGTCCTTGATGGCGTTGCTCTCCGTGCGCAGGATCAGCAGTCGCGGTCTCGACTCCGCGTTGGCGGATGCGCCCAAAAGCGTCGCGGCGGCTAGGCAGAACACTGCGGACAGCAAGGCGGCGCGGCCACAGCGGCCTCGCGTTCGATTTGCACCACGCCAGAATGTCGGTCGTTGCACGGAGACGCTCCTCTCTCGGCGATGCTCCCCAGCCGGCTGCCGAGGGCCGTAGATGCTAGATCTCAGCCAAGCGGGGGTCAACTTCCTAAGCGTCTAGCAATGTTGGCTACTTGCCACAAGTGCACCGATGTTCACACCTGAATGTGGCGGCTGCGGTGGCGCCTCGTTACCCGCGACCTCTATGCACAGCCATTCTCGCGGGTACCTGTTCCACCTCCGCTTCGTCCTGCTAGACTCCCGCCACGCGAGCCGTTCAGCTGTTGCGGATGTTGGGTGTCACCTCCTCCCGGGCGTGGCGCGCATCCTCAGCGCTGACTACTGCGCGCCTCATCACGACGCGTTGATCACGACGCGTTGGTCACGACGCGTTGATCACGACGCATGGTGCACGACGCATCCCGGTCCGAGACCGGAGATACCGGAGATTCCGATGCAACACATCGAGTATACAGTCTTCCCAGGTGTCCAAGACGCCATTCTCATGCCGACGATCAGCAAGATCTTGGGGCACATCAACCGGACCAACCCTTCATTCAAGGAGTTCCGCGACTGGCTGCGCGAGGACGGCCTCTGGGACAAGGAGCTGATTCCTCAGGTGCTCGGGCTGCTCGACGTGAGCCTAAAACCAGCGCCAAAGCTCGGCAAGTGGGCGCAGGCCTTCGTTGACGCCGAGGACGCTGAGGCGCAGCAGGAGCACGTCTTTCGGCTGCTGCTCGATGGCAACACGTTGCTCGTCAAGTACGTGATGGAAGCGCTCGACATGGAAGGCGGCGGCCGGCTGCACTCCACCTACGAACTCCATCGGATGCTGACCAGCTATGTCTACCCGGGCGAGAAGATCCGGCTGCCTGATTTTCAGGCGTGGATCCGCTGGATCGTGCTGTCGGGCCGCGTCAAGCTCATCGGGATCCGATGGGGGCTGACCGATCTGGGCAAAGAGGCCGTGCCGCGCCTTCGCATGATCGACGTCGAGGAGTTTCTCGAGGACGAGGCTGCGGCCGCCGAGGAGAGCGCAGCTGAGGAGGCCGCCGCGGCCGGTGAAGCGGAGGGTAGCGGCGCCGCGGGAAGTGGCGCGGAGGCCAGCAAAGCCGAGGTCGCCGCCACGCAGGGTGCAGCCGCAGCGCCAGCCAAGGCCGCCTCGAAGTCTCCGGCCAAGGCCGCATCGAAGAAGGCCCTAAAACCAGGGCAAGAGGAGGATCTACCCGACGCTCCCGATCTGCCACCCGAGCCGCCGCCTGTCGACGAAGGGGCCTCGCGGCGCTACCAAGCCAGCCTGGACGCCCTCGCTGAAGAGGTGACGACGCCGGCGGATACGTCGCCCATCACGATCGCGGTGCCGTCTGCCTCGCGCCGGGTGTTGTCGCCGCGGATCGCCCAGCGCCAGCGCTCCGGTGAGGCGGCGTGCGACCACGCGCCGATGGAGCTGCCGGATGTGGTCGCGGCGCTTCGCGAGATCGGCCGCAAGAACGCCCTCGGTGGCGGATCGTTGTTGCTCGCCAACGGGCTGGAGGCGCGGCTCGCGCGCACCGAAGCGCAGCGTTTCCTCTTTCTCGCGGGGCTGCTCGCGCGTCTGTATGCCGCGGCACCCGATGGCCGGCTCGCGGATCTGGTGCTCGATCGTGTCGGCGGGCTGGCGCCGATCGCGGTGCTGCTCGATCGGCCGGAGGCCGTCACCGAGGTCGTCGTGCGGTGGGGGCTCGCGCTCCACACGCCAGATCACGCCGCCGCGCGCGCCGTGATCTTTGATGCGGTCATCGGTGGCCGCGCGCTCAAGGCGAAAAAGGACCTGCCGACCGTGCTGGCCGAGGCGCCGAACAGCGAGGTGCTCATCACCGAGCTGCAACGTGGTCTGCTCAAGGGCGCGCCGACCCTGGCCGCCTTCTGGTTGGTTCGTGAGCTTGTGCGGATCGACGTGTGGACGCACCCGGCAGCGAAGGAGATCGCGTTTGTACCGACACGCTGCAATCGCCTGATGGCCTACCGCCTCCGCCTGCTGGAGAGCCACTTCGCCAACAGCACGTCGCGCTTGATCGACGCCGCGCGGCGCCTCGCCACAGCGTTGCCGCCGGCCTCGGTCGAGGCAGCGGCATTTGAGCTGCTCGCGCCCGACGATCATCTCCGATTCGAATGCAACCAAGTGCCGATTTGTCAGGAACCCTGCGCGTGGCGCGAAGACCGTTAACCCGGGCGGTTCGATTCAGGTTGGGACCATCGGCGGCGGCATTTCTGCGTTGACAGCGCCGGGGTCGAGCCCTACTGTGTGCCGGCCGCGTGCGCTCTCATCTGCCGAAACTGCTGTCGCCCCAGGGCGGCGCGCTGAATGTGGATCTGAGTTGTGCCGGCGTGATCCAGCGATGACCGTTCTGGTCATGGCTGCCCCAGTGATGATGTCCTAGTCGCAAGCGTGTCAGTCGTGTTTGCCGCAATCTTGGTCCGCGTGGCCGCGATTCGGCAGCCGCGTTTGTCACAGGCGTGACGCCCTCGTCGTTCCATCGTCTGGCCAAGGCCCAGCCTAGTCCGGACCCTGTTCCAGCAGCCAACCCTGTTCCAGCAGCCAACCCTGTTCCAGCAGCCAA
>CALENB010000499.1 GCA_937910235.1 uncultured Myxococcales bacterium
TGAGGAACTCTTTCTCGACTGACAAACCGGCGGCGTCCATCGCTGCCAAGCTCTTGAGGCCCATGGCGCCGTGGGTCAACGGACCCCAGTGCATGAGCTCCTTGAAGACGTAGCCATAGTGGCCGCACTTGCCCATGCGAATCGAGGCGTCGGCGTGGTAGCCGGCCATCTTGTTGCGCTCACGCTGGAACGTGGACTTGTACTGCTCCCACACTGGGATGATATCCTTGCAGGTCGCGACCTTTCACGCCTTTTCTGCGTTCTCCTTGAGGTACGCGGCCTGCGAGTCGCACGCGACCTTCTTCGCCTTGTAGTGCAGCTTCTTGCCGTCGGGCTTCTTGAAGTTGCTGTCGCAATAGTTCTTGACGTCGTCCCACTTGTTGGCGGCGACGGCGTCGTTGACGAGCGTCGTGTCACCCGCGGCGGGGTCCATTTTGGCGGCGAGGCCTTTCATCAGGCCGCCACAGCCGGTGAACGTGGGCGCTGCCAGCAGGCAGACAAGGGCGACTCGGACAGGATAATTCATCGAAGGACTCCAGCAAACAGGTTGATTTTTCAAGGCGATCGCTCAGACGGACAGGCATTCTGGCGTGCGTCCGGGCGATGCGTGGCGCCATAATGGACCAAAGCGCCTTCAGGTGCACCCTTCCGCAGCCTTACATCTGTCGGTGTCACTTGACATGGCGCGCCGGGGACCTAGCGAAACGGCGTGTCCAACGCGTCGCGCAGGCTGAGCCCCCACGCGGTCTGAACCTCTGCGGCGAGCTCGGCGGCGGGGCGGGCCAGCACACGCATGTCCCAGAGGCGTGCCGTGCCGTCCCAACTCGCGGTCAGCAGCTGCTCTCCCGTGCGATCAAAACTCACGTGGGAGACCCGCTGTGAGTGGCCGCGCAGCACCGCGACCAGGGTGCGATCGGCGACGCGCCAGACCCGAGCTGTCCGGCGTAAGTTGCCGACGGCGACGTAGCGCGCGCCGAGCGAGAGCGCGACATCATAGACGAGGCCGTCACCCATCTGAATCGTGGTGCGCGGTCCGCCCGCTGTGGGCAAAACGACGAGATCACGGCGCCGCGCGACGGCCAACCATTTGCCGTCAGGATCGGTGCCGATCCTGCGCGCCGAGCGGTCGACAAAGAGCGGGACCACGCGGGGGGGCGCGCCGACGTCGATGCGATCGACGTGGCCGAGGCGTGACAGGGCGAAACCGGTGCCACCGTCCGCGGTGATGGCGGTGTCGATAACCAAGTGGTCAGCGACGTTGACGCCGTTGTCGGTCTCCTGTGGCGACACAGCGAGCAAGTGCCGTCCGTAAGGTGCCGTGATCAACCAGCCGTTATTGAGCAGCAGCGCCCGTTTTCGACCGATGACGGCCAGCGTGCGCGTCGGCCGCCAGCTGGCGGTGTCGTAGAGGCGAATCGCCGGGTTCGCGACACCGTACGCCAGGAAGGTGCGCCCGTCCGCGCTGAATTGTCCGCCTTTGAGCACCATGTCCTGGAACTTGTCCTTCATCAGCACCTGCCCGTCGGCGGTGCGGATGATGTGGACGACGCCAGAGCCGGGCAGCAACGCGAGCTGTTTGCCGTCTGGCGAGAGCTGCGCGGCGCTCAACCCGGGGCGGTCGGGCAGACCCCAGAACCGCACGGGGCGCGGCGCGTCGGGCAGACGCCATCGCCGCAGCTCGCTGCCGTAGCTCCACAGCTCCAGGCCATCGGGCGAAAAGCGCAGCGTCTCCGACCAGCCCGCAGGTAATCGGCCCAACACGGCGCCCGTCCTTGGCCCCCACAAGAGCACACCGCCCCGCTCACCCATGACCGCAACGATCGCGCGCGTTGGATGCGGTCGCACCTCGCGCGTCTCGCCAAGCCCCAGCCGCGCCCGACGCACGACCCGCAGCTGGCCAACGTCGACGAGGGCGACTGTGCCGTCGCGCCCGCCGACCACCAACGCGGCGTCATCCGGCATCCAGGCGATCGCAGTGACGCCGCGCACGGCTTCGCCCATGCCAACGAGCGTGGCCTGTCGCGACGTTTTGCCAGTCGTGGTGTCGGTGATCACCAGCTGCCCTGACGCACAGACGGTCGCGACCCAGCGCGCGTCATGGGACAGGCTCGCGGCGACGAGTGGGTCCTTGTTGGGGCATGGCAGGTAGGACACGAGTTTCGTGGTGGCGCTATGCAGCACGTGCGACGTGCCCGGCCCGTACACGAGGGCGACGCCAAAGGCGGTGGCGGTCTCCCAGACGCCGTCAAACGTGCTGAGCCCGTCGCGGCCGACGATGGCGTGACCCGTGGATTGGTCGAGCCACTGCGACTGACCTCGCGCGACCGTGAGGAGGACCTGGTTCTGACCCTGCAAAATGACCGCATCCACGGCGTGCGTCGCCGCGCGCCACAGCCGGTGGACGCCGGTCGGCGTGACTCGCCACAGCTCGACCGCGTCGGGCTGCAGACACACAAAGATGTCGCCGGCCGGCGAGGGTCGAATCTCCAGACACCTGGGCATGGGGGTGCGGTCGATGAGGTGCGGGCGCGGCGCCACGCCGAAACCAGCGAGCACCCCGCGCGCCTCGGGCGATTCAGACCGCAACAACGCCTCGATCGCGAAGATCTCCGCCTCGGCCCGGGCGTCCACCGAGAGCGCCAGCTGGGCGTGCTGCACGAGGGCCTGGGCGAGATGCTGGTCCGCGGTCGCGGTGGCGCCGCGCGCGGTCTTTTCGGCGAGCACAGCCCGGTCGTGCTGCGCCTGGGTCCGCCGAGCGGCGAAGAGGCCGGTGGCCACTAGCGCGAACAGCGCGACGCCAGCCACGGCCAGCGGCGCACGATAGGCGACGACTAGGCGACGCAGCGGCTCCCATGGCGAATACAGGTGCGCCTGGACCATACGGCCGTCGATATAGCGGGCGACATCATCGGCGAGCGCCTTGGCGTCGGGATAGCGTTGGCCCTGATCGGTGGCCATCGCTTGGGCCACAATGGCGCAAAGCTCCGGCGGCGCGGCGGCGCAGCGGTCCGACAGCGAGGGCAACGCGTGATCGCGGACCGCGCGCAGCACCTCCTCGCTCGTGCGACCGGCGAGCGGGTGCACGCCGGCGACGAGCTGCCACAACATCACGCCAAGGCTCCAAACGTCGCTGCGCGTGCCCGCCGGTTCGCCGCGCGCTTGCTCTGGGCTCATGTACGCCGGCGTGCCCACCACGCTGCCGGCGCGCGTCCCGTCGTTGTCGGCTGCCTGCGGCGGCGTGCGGTCGGCTGACCCCGCGTCAGCGGCGACGCCCGCCTGGGCGCTGCCGCGCTGCGTCACAGACGCCCAGCCCACGTCGCCGACGTCGCCGTCCCAACGCGCCAAGCCCCAATCCACCACCTGCGTCTCACCGAACTCGCCGACCATGACGTTGTCAGGCTTCAAGTCGCGGTGGACCACGCCCTGCCGATGCGCGTACGCGACAGCCTCGCAGGCGTCGAGGAAGTGGCGCAGCAGTCGCAACCGGGCCAGCAGATCGGGCGCCTCGGCCACAGCAACGGAGAGCGAGCGGCCGCGAATGAGGCGCATGGTGTAGAAGGGCTCGCCCGCCTCGTCTTCACCAGCGTCGTAGATCGGCACGATCGCCGGATGCTCCAAAAACGCCGTAATCCTGGCCTCGCGGACGAATCTCTCGCCGACGATGCAGCTGGGATCGGCGCCGTCGGCGATGCTTTTGTAGGCGACGTCACGGTTCAGCCGCTGGTCGCGCGCGCTCCGCACCACGCCCATGCCACCAATGCCAAGCTCCGCACCGAGCCGATAGCGGCCACGGTCGGCGGCGGCAAACGGATGCGCGGTCTCTGGCGGGGTCGACACGGTCCCGGCGGGCGCTGGCGACTCGTCGGAGCCCCACGCCGCGCCGCTGGCACCAACGACGGGGGCGGCGGCGTCCTCGTGCCATGCCGCTCCGCTCGCATGAGCGGCTGGGCTGGCGTGATGCGCCGGGCGGGATGGGCCGGGCGGGATGGGCGAATCGTCGAACGTCATGTCCGGTCGTCGACCTTGTCGCCTTCGTAGAGCAGCAGCTCGATCTGCCCCGTGCCACCGGCGCGGAGCAGATCGGCGCGAATCCCCGCCGCGCGCAGTTTGCGACGCAGCCGCGCCAGGTTGACGTCCCACTTCCGTCGCAGTTGAGTGCGATCGTCCTCGTGGCGCCAAATCTCGCGGGCGAGCACCTCCCAGGACGCAGGGCCGTCAAACGCCACCAGCTCCGAGACGACCCGCGCCGAGATCCCATCGAGCGCCAACGCCGGCTGCCCATCGCGATGCACGTGGACGGTGTCGTAGCTCGCCACGATGGTCAGGGGCACCTGCACGCCACCTTCCAGCCGCGTCGCTTGGCGCGCGGCGTGTTCGAGCGAGAGCGCCAGCGCGCGAAACGCGACGCCGTCGATGTGGAAGCGCTCACCTGCCAGCAGCGGCCGCGCCGTCTCACCCACGATCTGCAAACGCCAGCCTTCGCCATTGTTCCAAATATGCGCGGCAGCGTCGCCTTTGTAGCGCAGCTTCAAGCTCGGACGCGGCCGCACAAACAAGCTCATCGCGCCCGCCAACACCTGCTGCGGCAGCCCGTCCCCGACGATCGCCAGCACCTGCTCGGGCAGCGTGACCTCGGCGACCTCCAGCTTGAGGCCACGGGCTGGTTCGACCACCAGCCCCGGTCGCAACACCACCTCGTTCACCGGCTTGCCGTCGACGGCGAACATGCCGCGCAACGCCAGCAGCTTCAGCTCGCGGCCGCGGAGGCTGACCATGGCGTGCGCCTCGGAGACCCGGGCGTCGTCGAGATGCAGCGCGGCGTTGCCGAGACGACCGATGAAGTCGCCGGGACAGAGCGTCGAGGTGCTGCCATCGGGGAGTCGGAATCGGACGAAAGCGTACATGACGGACTTGCGGCTGGGGCCGAGGCGACGCGGCGGGGCGGGCGAACCTTACCACAGCCCCTGCGGCTAGGCAGCAGGCGGGGATCGCGGTAGGGACGGCCCTCACAGGCCGCCCCCCGCGCAGATCCCAGCGAACGGAACGACCGCACTGGGCTCCTGCCTTGAGTAGTGACACGAAGCCGCTCTGAAGGCCAAGGATGTAGAACTCGGGGTTGA
>CALENB010000500.1 GCA_937910235.1 uncultured Myxococcales bacterium
GGGGGGGGGGGGACGGGGTGGCACGTGACGCGTGATGGGACCATGCCAAAGAACGCACAGGCGCGTCCATGCCAAAGAACGCACACGCGCATCACATGCTGCGACGACATGCCAGCGCCGCAGCCGCCTGCCTTGCTAACTCCCCGACGCCCCGCCAGACTCGCCGCCTCGCTCGAATCACCCCACCCGGAGCCTTCATGCACCCCCACCGCACGGCGCTGCGCGTACCCGCGGCCTTGGTCTTTTTTGCCACGATCGCCCTGATCTTCAGCGCGTGCGGGCGCGCTGCCCCGCCGGTCGGCACCAGCGGCCACGGCACGGAGACTGGCGACGCCGACTGCAATCGCGCTGGCGCCACCAAGACCGCGGCCATGGCCAATGTCGAGGCAGCGGCGACCGCGAAGCCGGACGGCGCCCAGGCTGCGCCGTCTGCCGCCGAGGCGATCGCGTTCCTGGAGACCACTGAGAAGGAGCTGCGCGACCTCTGGATTCACCGGGAGCGCACTGAATGGGTCAAGTCCACCTTCATCACCCACGACACCGAGATTCTGTCGGCGCGGGCTGAAGAGGCGGTCATGGCCTTCGTCGCGACGGCTGCAACCAAGGCCAATCGGTACAAGTCCCTGGCGTTGCCGGTGGACGCGGCGCGTAAACTGAAGCTGCTGCGAACGGCGCAGACCCTACCGAGCCCGGCCGACCCCGCCGACCGCAAAGCCCTGGCGACGCTGGCCGCCGAGATGAGCTCCGAGTTTGGCAAGCGCAAGATCACCGCGAGCGATGATCCCAAATTCAAGCTACCCAAACGCGATCTCACGCTGGGCGCCCTCTCCACCATTCTGCAGACGAGCCCCGACCCCAGCTTGCAGCGCGAGGCGTGGGAACGGTGGCGGGCGGCCGGTGGTGCGGCTGCAGGGGAACGCTACGAGCGCTACGTCACCCTCGCCAACAAGGGCGCCAAGGCGATGGGGTTCTCCAATCTCGGTGAGCTTTGGCGGAGCGGATACGACATGCCGGCCGACGAGTTTGCGAAGGAGGTTGACCGCCTCTGGGGTCAGATCGCGCCGCTCTATCAGCAGCTGCACTGCTACGCCCGCGCGCAGCTGCACGCGAAGTACGGCGACGCCGTTCCCGCCACGGGGCCCATTCCGGCGCACATGATGGGCAACATGTGGGCGCAGGACTGGCTCTACCGCATGGATCTGCTGCGTCCGGAGCCCGGGGCCTCCGGCAAGAAGACCCGCACGTTGACCGATGTGTTGGTTGAGAAGAAGACCACGCCAGCCCAGATGGTGCAGTACGGCGAGGCGTTTTTTGTCTCACTCGGTCTGGCAAAACTGCCGGAGACCTTCTGGAAACGTTCGATGCTGGCGCGCCCGGCGGACCGCGAGGTCGTGTGCCATGCGAGCGCGTGGGACGTGGACTGGCAGGATGATCTACGGGTCAAAATGTGCGTCGAGATCAACGAAGAAGACTTCGTGACGGTGCACCACGAGCTCGGCCACAACTACTACCAGCGCGCGTACAAGGCCCAGCCGACCCTGTTTACGAACAGCGCGAACGATGGCTTTCACGAGGCGCTCGGCGATACGATCGCGCTGTCCGTCACCCCCGCATACTTGCAGAAGATCGGCTTGGATCCGGGCGGAGAGCGCTCTGAGCTCAACTTCTTGATGCAGAGAGCCGTGGAGAAAGTGGCCTTCCTGCCCTTCGGCCTGCTGGTCGACAAGTGGCGTTGGCAGGTGTTCGCCGGCGAGATAACACCGGAGGCGTACAACACGTCGTGGTGGCAGCTGCGCCTTGCGTATCAGGGCGTCGCGCCACCGGGCGATCGCAGCGGTCGCGCGACGTTCGACCCAGGCAGCAAGTACCATGTCGCTGGTTCGGTGCCTTACATGCGGTATTTTCTGGCCCACATCCTCCAGTTTCAGCTGCATCGCGCGCTGTGCAAGGTCGCCGGCCACACCGGACCGCTGCATCGCTGCTCGATCTACGGCAGCAAGGCGGCAGGCACTCGGCTCAACGAGATGATGGCCCTGGGCCTGAGTCGACCCTGGCCCGAGGCGCTGAAGGCCGCGACGGGTGAGACGCGCATGGACGCGACGGCGGTGTTGGCCTACTTCAAGCCCTTACATGAGTGGCTGATCGTTCAAAATAAGGGCCGAACTTGTGGTTGGTAGGCGACCGGAGTTTGACAGTTCTCAGGACCCAGGTGCCGACTGTGCCTGCGCGCGCTGGGCCTTCATCGAACTTCACACTTTATGTTCTAACTGTGACTATCTGCAACTTCACGTGTGACTGCGACCCGTCGATGACCGTGGGCGGGTTCGTTTACGGAGCCTGCCGCAACGCTGCGGCGGACGGCATGATTCGTGTCCGCGTGCGGTTAGCGCTTGTGGTGTAGGTGCGCGAGTCTCTATGCTCTGCGTTGCGCGTGCGACGAAAGAAGGAACACCTCCTCACCTGTTGCGCGCCAGGAGCTCTCATGCGAACGCTGCCTCCCCGCTGTTTGTTCCGCGCTGTCTATCGTTGGTCGTTGCTGCTCGGGCTGCTCGCGCTGCCGTTGGGTGGTTGCTTCGAAGACCCAACGGACGGCGGAACGGAAGGCACGGCGAGCGTCGATGCGCTCACCGATGTGCAGGAGAC
The DNA here is from genome assembly GCA_937910235.1 of uncultured Myxococcales bacterium. Classification (GTDB taxonomy): domain Bacteria; phylum Myxococcota_A; class UBA9042; order UBA9042; family UBA9042; genus UBA9042. The sequence continues at coordinate 2,644 of CALENB010000500.1, forward strand.
GAGCGAGCCATGCGAGGGTGAGCTGGGCTGCCCGTGCAAAGACGACAGCGAGTGCACGAGTGGGTACTGCAAAGATGGCGTCTGCGCCGCGAAGTGCGGCGGCGATTGTGCGGAGAATGAGACCTGCAAGAACGTCGGCCGGGACGGCAAGAAGATCTTCGAGTGCGTGAAGAACATCACGATCCCAGATTGCGTGACGGAGACCGACGGAGAGGTCTGTGACGGCAAGGACAACGACTGCGACGGAGACACGGACGAAGCGACGTGTGATGACGACAACCCGTGCACGCTCGACGGGTGCGACCCCGATCTGCCGACCGCGGCGGGCGACGGCTGCACGCACAGCAATCTCGCCACCAACTGCTCGGACGGCAACCCCTGCACCAGCGGCGACGTGTGCCAAGCCGGCGGCTGCGTGAGCGGCGCGCCGACGAACTGTGATGATGGCGAGGCGTGCACGCTCGATACATGCAGCGACGGCAAGAATGGCGGCGTCAGCGGCTGCATCAACGCCGCGATCTCGGGCGCCTGCGACGACGGCAGCCCCTGCACCTCGGGCGATGCGTGCAAAGACGGCAAGTGTGTGGGCGAGGGCAGCGCAGACTGCGACGACAACAACATCTGCACGACGGACTACTGCACCAAGGCCGGCGGCTGTGTGAACGACCCGAACGCGCAGGCCTGCGACGACGGCGATCCCTGCACGACGGGCGAGCAGTGCAAGAACAACACGTGTGAAGCGGGCATCACGACGGTCTGTGACGACGGCAACCCGTGCACAAAGAGCGTCTGCGATCCGAAGCTGGTCACCGGCCTCGCCGACGGCTGCACGGCGACCGCGATCGCGGCGCTCTGCGAAGACGGCGACTCGTGCACCATCGGCGACAGTTGCGTGGGCGGGGCCTGCAAAGCAGGCAACGGCAAGGACTGCGACGACGGCAACGCCTGCACGACCGACACGTGTGACAAGGAGACGGGCGAGTGCGCGTTCAAGCTCACCGCGACGGGCGAATCGTGCGACGACGGCAACCCCTGCACAGCGAAGGACAGCTGCGAGAAGGGCGGCGCGTGCATCGGTGAGGCGGTGAGCTGCGACGACGGAAAGCTGTGCACGATCGACAAGTGCGACACCAACTTGGGCACGTGCTTTTACGAGAACAACACCGGACAGACCTGCGAAGACGGCAACGCCTGCACGCTCGGCGATGGCTGTATCGCCGGCGGCTGCGTCTCGGGGGCCAAGAAGCTGTGCAGCGACAGCCAGGCTTGCACCAACGACAGCTGCGACACCGCGACGGGCAAGTGCGTCTTCACGCCCAACAGCGACAAGTGCGACGACGGCAACCCGTGCACGCTGGTCGACGTGTGCGCCAGCGGCGACTGTGTGGGTGGCGGCTTGAAGGATTGTAGCGACGGCAACAGCTGCACGCTCAACAGCTGCGACACCGGCACAGGCGCTTGCGAGACGAAGAACGCGGCGAACAACGTGATCTGCACCGACGCCAATGGCTGTACCCAGGGCGACAGCTGCCAGAAGGGGGTGTGCACGACGGGCCCGCAGCTGTACTGCAACGACAACAACCCCTGCACCAACGACACCTGTGACCCAAAGAGCGGCACGTGTGTGTTCAACGCCAACGCCGCGAGCTGCGACGATGGTAACGACTGCACCGTTGACGACCTGTGCGCGGCGAGCGTCTGCACGTCTGGCAAGAACAGCTGTGAGTGCACCAGCGACGCGCAGTGCGCCGGCAAAGAGGACGGCAATCTGTGCAATGGCAGCCTCTTCTGCGAGTTGACGAGCCACACCTGCAAGGTCGACACGAACACGGTGGTCATCTGCGATCCGTCGAAGAACACGGCCTGCACGACGTTCCTGTGCGCCGAGAAGTCCGGCAAGTGCGAGGGCGTGTCCAAGCCGAACGGCGCCGCGTGTGAAGCGGACGAGTCGGTCTGCACCCAGGGCGACCACTGCAGCGAAGGCGTCTGCGCGGTCGGCACGGCCGTGGTCTGCAAGGACACCAACGACTGCACGGACGACAGCTGTAACCCCATCACCGGCTGTGTCTTCACCAACAACAAAGCGCCGTGTTTTGACGGCGACCTGTGCACTAAGAACGACGCGTGCAAGTCCGGCTCTTGTCAGAAGGGCACCATCACCAAGACGTGCAGCGACAACGATGGCTGCACGAGCGACGTCTGCAATCCCAAGACCGGCAACTGCACCTTCCTGCCGCTGAGCGGTCTCAAGTGCGACGACGGTAACGCCTGCACATCGAGCGACAGCTGCAGTGATGGCGGCTGCAAGCCCGGCAAGGCCAAGGTCTGCGACGACAACAACCCCTGCACACTCGACGTGTGCGACACCACCACCGGCGCGTGCGGCGCGAAGCCGGCGTACGACGACCTCGGCTGCGAGGACGGTCAGAAGTGCACCAAGGGTGACTTCTGCAAGGCGGGCAAGTGCCAGTCGGGCGAAGTACCGAACTGCGACGACGGCAGCCCCTGCACCAAGGGCATCTGCGTGCCTACTACCGGCGATTGTAAGCAGCTCGCGACGAGCAACGGCAAGACGTGTGACGACGGCAACGCGTGCACGCTCACAGACGTCTGCAAGAACGGCTACTGCTTAGCCAGCGGCCCGAAGCTGTGTGATGACAACAACGAGTGCACGACGGATTCGTGCGATGAGACGCTGGGTGTGTGTGTCTACAAGGCGCTCGCGACGGGCACGCCATGCACCGACGGCGACCTCTGCACCCTCGATGACGCGTGTGCCAAGGGGGTCTGTGCCTCGACCAAGAAGGCGATTTGCGACGATAGCAACCCGTGCACTGTCGACACCTGCGAAAAGAACTCGGGCAAGTGTCTCTACAACCCGGCGCCTGCGCTGCCGGTCATCAAGTGTGACGACGGCAACGCTTGTACGTTCGATGCGGCGACCTACTACAAATACAAGGTCGTGACCGACATCTGCGCGGCAGGCAAGTGCGTCGGGCAGGTCCGCAGCTGCAGCGACGGCAACGTCTGCACGGCGGACAGTTGCGACCCAAAGACGGGGTGCGCGCACAAGTTCCTCGGGCCAGTGTCCTGTAGCGACGGCAACGCCTGCACCGTGGGCGACAGCTGCAAGACCGGCTCCTGCAAGGGCGCGGGCAAGGTCTGCAACGACGGCAACGGCTGTACCAGCAACGTCTGCAACACGAAGACGGGCTGCCAGTTCCCCAACAACACCGCGGCCTGCAATGACGGGAGCCTCTGCACCACTGGTGACCGCTGCAAGGGCGGCAGCTGCAAGGGTGTGGGCGTGCTCAATTGCGACGACGGCGTGGACTGCACGGACGATCCGTGCGACCCGAAGACGGGCTGCGGTCACGTCAACGACGACACGAACTCGTGCAGCGACAGCGAGCCCTGCACAACGGGCGACAAGTGCAAATCCGGCAAATGCATCGGCGGCGGCGCCACCAACTGTGACGACAAAGAGCTGTGCACCCTCGACAAATGCGAGCCGGGCAAAGGCTGCGTGCACAGCAACAACGGCGCGCAGCCCTGCGATGACGGCAACAAGTGCACCAAGGTCGACGTCTGCGCTGGGGGCGTCTGCACGTCGAGCGGTGGCTTGAACTGCAACGACGGCAACCTCTGCACCATCGACGCGTGCGACCCGAAGGTGGGGTGCACGTTCACGCCGCATACGGGCCCTTGCGACGATGACAACGCCTGCACCGAAGGCGACAAGTGCGCCAACCTGTCGTGCGTCGCCGGCACGCTGGCTGCGTGTAAAGATGAGACGCCTTGTACGGTGGATGGCTGCGATCCGAAGATTGGCTGCACCTACACGCCCGCGACCGGCACGAGCACGGTGAAGCTGACGGTGCGGTCGGACTTTCAGACGCAGACCTGGACGACCTTCAAGGTTGAGCAGGGCCAGCAAGCCCCTGGCAACTTGCAGTCGGCGGTGGTGACGTATAGCGGCCACAGCAGCTGGAAGGCCGCGATCTCGGGGGCGCAGTGGATTTGGCGTGATGCGGAGGTGAAGAGCCCGACGCAGACCGAGGTGGTGTGGTTTGAGCGCAACTTCTCGATTCCGGCCAGCGCGAAGGCCATTCAGGGCTCGTTCTCCGTCGCGGGTGACCAGAACTACGCCTGCACGCTCAACGGCGCTGGAGTCGGCAGCTACAGCGGTACGGCAGGCGCGGCGGCAGTGCAGGTCAAGGCCATCGCGACGATCCTGACCACTGGCGCCAATACGCTGCGCTGCAAGGTCACCAACACCGGGGTGAGCGGCAGTGACAGCAAGAGCAATCCGGCAGGCCTGCTCTTCGGCGTGGACGTGAGCTTCAGCATCGACCAGCTGGGCTGTGATGACGGCAACGCCTGCACGGCGCTCGACGTCTGCGACAAGGGCAAGTGCACCGGCCTCAATGGCGTGAAGTGCAACGACGACAATCCCTGCACGAAGGACGAATGCGACGTGACCAAGGGCTGTGCGTTCAGCAACAACAACGGCGCGGCGTGCTCGGATGGCGACGCTTGCACCGGCGGTGATGTCTGCAACAACGGCAAGTGCACCATCTTTGGGCCGACCAACTGCGACGACGGCAGCGCGTGCACCAAGGACACATGCAGCCCGCTGACCGGATGCGCCCACGAGGCCGAAAAACCGGGCGTCTTGGTGACAATCGGTGGCGTGAGCGGCGCCCAAACCATGGCGACGGCGACGTTCAAGATCGAGGGCGGTGTGCTCGTACCGACCAGTCTGCAACCCGCGGTGGCGACGTACGACAAGTTCGCCGAGTGGACGAAGATCGCTGGCGCGACGTGGGTGTGGAACGAGAAGATCGTGACGGAGCCGACGAAGGACCAGACTGTGTACTTTGTGCACACCTTCAGCGTCCCCGCCGCGGCCGAAGAGCTCAACGGATCGCTTGAGATCGCGGCCGACGAGAGCTGGGTGTGCCGCTTGAACGGCCTGCTGATCGGCAAGTCCGTCACGGCCAAACCTTGGCTCAAGAGCAGCACGCAACCGATGGGGTCGGCGTTGAAGAAGGGCACCAACACGTTGCTCTGCGAAGTGACGAACGCGGGCAAGGCTGGCTCCAACCTGCTGAACAATCCGGCCGGGTTGACGTACAGCTTCAGCGTGTCGTGGCAGGACAAGGGCCAAAGCAAACCCTGCACCGACGGCAACGCGTGCACCAAGGGCGATGGCTGCTCGACCCAGGGCGTTTGTGTGAGCGGACCGCCGCGCAATTGTGATGACGACAACTCCTGCACGGTCGACAGTTGCGACAACAAGTCGGGTTGTGTGCACGTGATCAACAACACGGCGCAGTGCAACGACGGCAGCATCTGCACCCAGGGCGATGCGTGTGTGAAGGGTGTGTGTACCGGCAGCTCAGCGCTTGTGTGCGACGACAACAACGCGTGCACCGCGAACGGCTGTGACAAGGTCAACGGCTGCGTGTTCCCGCCAGTCAGCGGCTCGCCGAAGTGTACCGATGGCGGCGTCTGCGCGACCGATACGGTGTGCAGCGGTGGCGCGTGTGTCGGCCAGGTCAAGGGCTGCAATGACGGCAACCCCTGCACCGACGACAGCTGCGATGCAAAGAACGGCTGCATCAACAAGCCGAACGACAAGAACCAGTGCGATGACGATGACACCTGCACCGCCGATGACTTGTGCAAGAACGGCAAGTGCCTGGGCAAGCTGACCGCGCCGTGTGATGACGGCAACGCCTGCACCAAGGACAGCTGCAACGTCGCCAACGGCTGCACGCACACGCCCATGACCGGCACTGTCTGCGAAGATGGCAGCGCGTGCACGTTGCAGGACGTCTGCAACGCTGGCGTGTGCAACGCAGGGGCGAAGAAGGACTGCTACGACACGGAGCAGTGCACGCTCGACACGTGCGACAGCAAGACCGGCAAATGCCTGTTCTCGCCGCTCAGTGACGGCGCCTGCGACGACGGCAACTTGTGCACGCTCAATGACCTGTGCTCAGGGGGCAAGTGTGTGTCCGGTAAGGCGCCACCCTGCGGCGACGGCGACCCGTGCACCGTGGACAACTGCGACCCGAAGAGCGGCAAGTGTGTCCACGACGCAGCGAAGGAGAGCAGCAGCTGCAACGACGGCAACCTGTGCACGAGCGGCAGCAAGTGTGTGCTGGGCACGTGCGTGGGCGCGGCCAAGGACTGCGACGACAAGGAATCGTGCACGCTGGACAGCTGCGTGCCCTCAACTGGCCAGTGCAGTCACGGACCGGTGTCCGACGGGACGACGTGTGGATCGGGCGGCAGCTGTAAGAAGGGCGTCTGCCTGACGGCGCCTTAGGCGACACGGTGGGCTCGCGGCCACAGTCAGCTCAAGCCACAGTCAGCTCAAACCACAGTCAGCTCAAACCACAGTCAGCTCAAACCGCAGTTAGCTCGGGCCACGTCGACCCAGTCCGCACTTTCGAAGCTTGGCTAGTGCTCAGCCCGGTGTGAGGGCGGCATGGCGCCTTCCTCCCAGTCGAGGCGTTCGGCGGCGTCAGCGTCCAACAGCCAGCCCCGGACGGCGGAGTAGTTGACGCCGGGCGGCAGGTCGAGCGTGAGCAGCTGCTCGATGTAGGTATCGCTCACCACGCAACCGAATGAGGCCAGCGATTGCGCGATGGCCTCGACCTCTGCGCGATCAGCGACGATGACACGGATCGTACCGTGCCCCCCCTGCTCTACTAGCGCCACAAATCGCAGCGGTCCTTCGGGCGAGCGGGTCGCGCGGATCACGTCGCCGCGCGAGACCTCAAGCGCGTGGATCGGCACGTTGGTGACGATGTAGTGCTGATCACCCTCAGCGACCGGCGTGCACCAGATTGGCTCGACCGGGATGGGCGGCCAACCTTCGCCGTCGGTGTGTAGATCGAACTGAATCTCGACGGCGTCATCACGCTTGGCGACCATGGGTCATCTCCAAAGAACTGTAAAATGGGGTTAGAAGCGCAATAGTCACTAGGCTAGAGACGCCAAACCCAAGGGCCCGAGGCGCAGCGGCGAGGCAGCGCCCGTGGAGGCGACGTTGGGTTCGTGATACCGCCCTAGAAACACTGCCCTAGAAACACTGCCCTAGAAACACTGCCCCGCGGCCACACAGATGGTGCCCTGGGGCTTGTTACAGCAGATTTCGCTGTCAGCACAGTCGCTCTTGGACTTGCAGGGCTTCGCCGGCGCGACGCCGCAATCTTTCGGGCAGCTCTCGCTGCTCTCGAACGGCGCCTCGCAAATGCCGTTGCCGCAGTTGGGCTTAGGTGGTCCGCAGTCCTGCGCGCAGCTCTGGCTCGTCTCGCCCTGCTCGCACTTGCCGTTGCCACAGGTCGCCGTCGGCGTCCCGCAGTCCTTTGGACAGCTCTTCTGGCTCTCACCCTGCTCGCACTTGCCGTCGCCGCATGTCGGTCCCGCGCCGCAGTACTGCTTCTTGTCGGCGCAGCAGTCGCCCTGGCTTTCGCAGACGTTGTCGCACCAGCAACCACCGGCGTCGGCTTGGCCGCCGCACGCGCCCTTGCACGTCGCTGCGGCGGTGTCGCAGTCCTTCGGGCAGCTCTTGCTGGTCTCGCCCTGCTCACATTTGCCGTCGCCGCAGGTCGGTCCAGTGGTGCCGCCGCTCAGGCATCCCGTCGACTGGGCGCACTGGGCGAGCGCAATGAACGTCTGAAAATCGCCCTGGGCTTGCGTCGAGCACTGCTGCAAGCACTGGCTCGAGGTGCACTTGCCCATGCACGTTAGCGCCTTGTTGCATGACGGGCTGTTTGCGCACTTCGTGTAGCTGCTGCTGCACTTCGCTTTGGCGCAGACGAGCACCTCTTGCGCGCCGCCGCAGTCTTTGGCGCACGAGCTGCTCGTCTCCCCCGGCTCGCAGGCGCCGTTGCCACAGACCGGCTTAGTCGGTTTGCAGTCCTGCGGACAAGAGAAGCTGCTCTCCTGCGGCCCTTCGCATTTGCCGTTGCCGCAGACCGGTTGCTGCGGCTTGCAGTCCATCGGGCAGCTCTGAGACGATTCATCCGGATCACAGGTGCCATCGCCGCAGCTGGAGCCGCCGTTGTTACACAGCTTCTCTGCGCAGACGCCGAGCTGCTGGAACGCGGCGGGCGGCATGCCACCGATCTGCTTGGCACACTGCTCGTAGCAGGACTCATCGTCGGGTTTGCAGCTCGAAAAACACGCGATGAGCTTGGCGCACGGCGCGTCTTTCAGACACGCGTCGAACTCGGTCGGGCACTTGCTCTTAGCGCACGAAATCGGGTCGGTAGGCGTCGTGCCGCAGTCTTTCGCGCACGTCGCCTCGCTCTCGCCGGGCTCGCACTTGCCGTTGCCGCAGAACGCTGGGCTCTGACAGTCGACCGGGCAGGTCGCGGCGGACTCACCCGTGGCGCAGACGCCGTCGCCGCACACAGGGCCGCCAGGGAAGCAGTCTTGCTTGCAGTTCTGGGCCGTCTCGCCGGCCTCACAGGCGCCGTTGCCGCACACTGGCTTGACCTGGCCGCAGTCCTTGCCGCAGCTCTGTGCGGTCTCGCCCTCCTCGCACTTGCCGTTGCCGCACACCGGAGCAACGGCGCCGCAGTCCTGTGCGCAGGACTGCGCCGTCTCGCCCTTCTCACACTGGCCGTCGCCGCAGACTGGCTTGAGGTCGAAGCACCCCTTCGTCGATCCGCACTGCAGCACCGCCTTTGTGCCCTTATCCGGCTCGCCGCCCTTTTGGATGCAGATCTGAACGCACGCGACGTCCGAACATCCCGAAGCGCAGTCCACGAAGGCGGCGCAATCCTTGGTCGGCGAGTTGAAGCACGAGGACATGGCCGTGGCGCACTGGTTCTCCAGGCACGCCTTCGCGCCGGTGCCGCCGCCTGTTTTACAGTCCAGCGGGCAGTTCGCGGTGCTTTCGGCCGGATCGCAGGTGCCGTCGCCACACAGACCGCCGCCACTGTCCGGGAGCACGGCGTCAGAGGCGGCCGCGTCGGTCGCGACGGCGTCTTCGACCTGCGCGCCATCGGCCAACTGACCGGCGTCCACGTTTGACGTGGCGTCGCTGCCGCCAGCCAGAGATGGCCCGCCGGCCGGTGCATCGGTACCACAGGCAACGGAAGCTAGCGCGAGGAGGGAGACGAGCCACAGCGCCCGTGACGACAGGTCGGCCCCGATCGCCGCGGTGGATGAGAGAATCGGACGACAGCTATGTGCGCGCATGGTCTACCCCTTCAAGTTGGACGAACAGACTACGCGCGCCCTAGCACGGCAACAAGGTCGCAGGCGATTGGGGGTCGTCTCTACGCCGTTTGGACGCTAGGAGGACTTCGTCAGCAGCGCCGTGATGGCCGGCACCCGCATGTCGGTCACATCCGCCGTCACGCCAATGTCGTGCAGCAGGGTTCGGTAGATGTGCTCGGGCTTGATGATCTCGCCGGCCACGTCGTCGGACTCACCGGTCGTCAGGTTGGTCTTGGTCGGCGCCAAGGCGACGTCGGCCGTCGCGCCGATGACCTGGCCACCCTTGATCCCGGCGCCAGCGAGGAGGCAGGCGTTGGTTAGCGAGTGGTCGCGGCCGCCGCGCTGGTTGGTGCAGCGATCGGGCTAGCCCTTGAACGCTCTGCTGCATTGCTCAGCGACGGGCTGCCGACGCTGGGTCGCAGAGCGGCGCTTTCGGCCGCAGTAGCGGGCGCCTTGGCGCCGCTACTGGCTCTCTCCGCGGAGTCGAAGGCCCAACTCGTAAC
>CALENB010000501.1 GCA_937910235.1 uncultured Myxococcales bacterium
CATGATCCATCAGTTTCATGTCCAGGAGGACCTTGAACGCGGCCTGGGTTTTGATGGCGAACAACCTCGCAGACTGGTCACCACCTTTGCCGAGAAATGCTGCGCCACCTGCGCCAGCGACGCCAAACGCGGCGCCGAGCAGCACGGTGCCGCCCAACATGCCAAAGCCACCGGCGGCTACGGCGCCACCACCCAACAACGCGAGACCGGCGCTGACTGCCGCGGCGCCCGTCAGGCCGAGGAAGTAGGTGCCGATCAGGCCTCCAATCGCGGGAGCGGCGAACACCGCCACAACCACGGCACCAACGGCGCCCAAGCTGGCAAATAGCGCCTTGGTCCACCAACTCCATTCGTATGAGGCCACTGCCGCGGCCTCTGCATCAACGACGGCGGCAGCCCATTGAGCCCTATATCCGGTGCCGTGGACGATTCTCCGAACAACTGCGGCCCGGGTTTTCGCGGGGATCTTGTACTTCGCGAGGGCTCCGTCCGCGCCGGCATAGGGCGTCGCGCTCTGGAGTTCAACGGCTGCCAGCGCTGTCTTCAGTAGCGACATCGACCCGAAACCAGACTTGACTTGCCGCGATAGCCTCCCGGCCACGCTGTACAAGTCGTCGGACGCGCTTTTATCTGTCGCGTCGTGTTTGAACGCCAAAGAGCCCATTTTTTCGCAGCGCTGCTGGAAGATCGCGAAACGTGGCGTCGACTCTTTCGGGTCCGGTCGATGCGTCAAGGCATCTTCGAGAATGAGGAGTTGGATGGCCGCTTCGACGAGAGCGCGTTCGTCGGGATCAAAAGAGAACTTGGCGAGTCGTGGATCCAAAGGTTGTGTAGGCATACTCTGACCCTCTCCGGAACATGAGCGTCGAGTAGTGAGGCTCGACGATGGTGGACGCCAGGTGGCGATTGCGGTTTGGCGCTTGGTGCGGGGCGCTGAGCGAACTTGGTTCTACGGTGCACTTCAACTCAAGAATGGGCGCTGTTGCGGGGAGTGTGCGCTATGATGTCTCGTTTTGTCATCGTCACTTTTACAAGCGCTGGCTCGGTCGTATCTGGAGCCTGTCATGGGGACCGGTGAGCGCCGGAATCGATATCATCTCACGTGCAACGGATGGCGGTGCAGTTGGCTGTTGGGCGTGCAACGTTACAATCACCACTCAGCGCGTAACCCACGTAAACACGGCGAAGCACGACCGCGGCGCACCACGGAGCCCACACATGAAGCCCGATGCACCAGCCTACCAGCGCGTATTCGAGCTCCCGGCGCGCTGGGGCTGCGATCTCGAAGGCGCGTTCGAAGACATGAAGCGCCACGGCCTGCCGATGTCCTATCACGCGGCCAACTGGCGAATCGAATGGGGCACGTGGCGCAAGCCGGGCGGGATACACGGACTCACAGTGGCCAACACCCAACAAGTGATGCCGGATCCGATCCCCTTCGAGGCGTCAAACCATCTCGTCGATGACTTCGAAGGCGGCGGTCAGGCGCGCGACGGCGCCGTGTGGAGTCGACACCTCTCGCCTCGATCCTTCAGCGGCACGGTCGCGCTATTTCGACGTGACGCCCAGCGGCTTCTCGATGCCGCGACGCTGGCGTTGAGCGATCGAAGAGACCCCGACGACTCGGCCATAAAGCTGCGCGAGGTGGACGGCACCCCCGCCGGCAAGAGCTACTGCGGGCGAGTGATGGGTACCGCTCAGCGCGTCACGCTCGGGTCGTGCTTCATCCTCGCAGACGACCTTGGGCGTTTCGAGCGGCGGTTGGGGATTTCGAGCCGCCCGTCGCCGCCTGGCACGGAGCTCTCCATTTCAGAGCATCGCGTGCTGCTTGAGTCCCTTCTCGACGCCGACCACCCCAGCCACGCGTGGCAACTTGCGCTTGCGGTGCGAGCGTGGGGCGAGCTCTTCTTCGACGGCGGCTACAACTCCGCAGCAGGCATGACGCAGCGTCAGCACGTGGTTGCTTGGCTTGAGCGAAACGCATCGGGGAGCGACGAGGCGGTCATGAAACGCATCGCGACCCTAATAAACCCGAATCCGGCCCCAGGTCGACCAAGAAAGCAGTCGAAAGGGTGACCCATTAAACTCGTGTGATTACAGCGCCACGACGCAGGTAGCTGGCCTGATCCGGGTGTAGGTGCATATCCCCTCGGGGTCCTTCTCACAGCTCTCCGTGCTTTGTTCTTCTCGCTCTCTGATGGAGCCAGGAGAAACGAAATGGACGCCACACACATCATCCGCCTGCCGGCGGTCCTGCGCATGCCCGGCCTGAGCCGCACGACGATTTGGCGTGCGCGGGGGGCCGAGACCTTCTCCAAACGCGTGCGCCCCGATGCCAACAACATCGATTGGCACCACGCCGTAGTTGGCGCGCCGATCGACGGCCGGCTCCGCGCCGAGTGCCGACTGGGTGAGCGCGAGGGCGAGTCATCGCGTTCTGGTGCACACCGCGAGCAGCCCCGTTTCCGGTGGTTTGACGGTTTGCGGTTTCGACCCAGAGCCAGGTACTGGCGAGAAATGGCGCCGCTTGGCGTCGAGCGCCGAGGCCGACTTCAACCGATGGCGCACAACGGAAGCGAACGGACTGGGCAGATGGCGACAGATGAAGCCAGACCTGACGAGCACATGGACGCAGATGGCGCTCCAAGACCGTGATACCGAGCGGCCCCCTCCGGCCCCGCAAGATTCGACAGACCGACAACCCCGAGCCCAGGACAACCCATGCCCGCACCTATCCCCCCCGCAAAGCAGCTTGAGATCGCAGAACTCCGGCGCAAGGGGAACCGATACAAGGAGATCGCGGCGGTCGCGAACGTGTCTGAAGGAACCGCCCGCCGCTATGGGCGACGCACCGACAAAGACATGGCTGTGGAACACGCGGCGGCTGCAAGCCTCACCGTTAGTGAGGTGGAGAAGCTGAAGTTGCTGTTGGGCCAAATAAACCTAGCCAACTGTCCGACATGCAGCGAAACCCTCGTGACCTTCGTCTGGCAGTCTGGCGGTGACTGCAAGTATTGCGGCGGGAAGTGGGCCGCCGATGAGCCCCAAGGAATCTAAGAGGTAGATGCTAGGAGTCGGCCCTCCTCTACACTTTGGCGCTCGCCAGAACTGACCCGTCCCTGCTCGTTGAACCTACCCGCTCTGCGGAGCGGGTAGGTTCAACCAGGACCGCCGTGGTGGCGGTCGA
>CALENB010000502.1 GCA_937910235.1 uncultured Myxococcales bacterium
CGTCAACCAAGTGGTGCATCAGAACTACTTCGCGATTCGACTACGCGCCAAGGTCTATGTGTTGGATCTGCATTTTGAGAAGGCGTTGGAGACCGACATCACGCTGCGTGTGCTAGACGGTCTGCGAGCGGCGGAGGTGCATCCGCCGGCCATGCTGATTCGGACCCAGCGCTGATGTGAACCCAGCGCCGCAAAGGGCGCTCGCTTGGCGCAACGGCCCTGACCCAGCGGACAACGCGGAGCGTGTCGTGTCGAACTGTAACAGCGCACCAACCAACGACCGGCCGCCCCACCCGCTCGATCTGGCCGTGACGTGGCGACGCTTTCAAGAGATAGCGCTCGCGCAGCTCCTCAGCGCCGCAATGACGGGCGATCAGCGCATGCAGCTCGTCGCGCCGCCTGGCGCGGGCAAGACGCTCATGGGCCTGTACGTCGCCCTGCAGCTGGGTCGGCCCATCTTGGTGCTGAGCAATACACGCGCCGTCGCCGCGCAGTGGCGGGACACGTTGCTTCAGTTCGGCATTGACCACAGCGCGACGTTTGGGGACCTCTCCAGGTACGTCGCGATGGACCTGCCGGCGGCTGGTGAGCGCATGCCGCTGCTGACGTCCGTGACGTACCAGGCCTTCACCCGGCAGCGACCCGCGCGGCTTCGCCAGAACGCGACCGGTGCGCGCGAGCGGCTCGCGCCGACCGTTGCGACCATCGCAGACCGCTACGGTGGCACCGCGCCGCTGCTCGTTTTGGATGAGTGCCACCATCTGCGGTCGTGGTGGGCTGAGGTGCTGGTCGACTTCCTGGAGCGCTGGCCGGAGACGGCGGTGTTGGGGCTGACCGCGACGCCACCGCAGGACGCACCGCTCGACGAACGCCGGCGGTTTGAGCAGCTCGTCACCGACGTGACGCACGAGATCCCCCTCGTCGGCGCCGTGCGAGAGGGGCTGCTCGTGCCGTTCCAAGATCTCGCCGTGTTTGTGCAGCCGGGCGAGGCGGAGACCGAGGCGCTGGCCGGATGTGAGGGGGCGTTCAGCGCGTGGCTTGAGGAGGCGCGGCAGAGCCTGCCCGGCGATCCTGCTTCTTCAGGGAGCAGGGCTGCCTCAGGGAGCGGGGCTGCCTCAGGGATCCCAGCCAACCCAGCGGACTGGCTGCCGGGCCTGCAACACCATGTACGTGAGCGGTGCTTGAACCCGGGTCGTCGAGAGCTGACCTGCACCGATTTTCTCGAGCTCATCGATCGCGACGCCGACTTCGCCATCGCCCTGGTGCGCTACCTCAACAGCTGCGGCGAGGACTGGCCGGCCGAGGTTTACCCGTTGCCCGAGATGGCGTTCCCGCTGACGCGCGCCGACCTGCTCGCCGTTGTGGATGACTACGTGGTGGCGACGCTGCAGCCGTCCACGTCGCCCCATGCGGCGCCGAGGCTCAGCAGTCTGAAGCAGGCCCTCGCCAAGTTGGGCGTGCAGCTGCGCGCCGATGGCTTGCGTGGTCAGGGCGACGCGGTCGAAGACGTGCTCGGGCGCTCGCGGGCCCGTTTTGCGGCCGCAAAGCAGATCCTGACGCATGAGTGGCAGCTGCTTGGCACGGACCTGTGTGCCGCCGTCATCTGTGACTTCGAGCGCAGCGCTCCAGGCGGCGGCCGCGTGGAGCAAGACGATGGCTTTGTGCCCGGCGCGATCGGTGCATTTCGCGCCGTCGCCGGCGACCCGGCCCTCGCTGAGCTGCTGCCGATACTCGCCACCGGCAGGGCGCGCTGGATCCCTGAGGCGCTCTTGCCGGCGCTGCAGGACCGGCTCGGCGCGCTGTCCGTCGGGCTCACCACACGCTCGGTCAGCACCGAAGAGGCCGGCACCGCGCAGGCTGCGTGGCTGGGCCTGGAGCTGCCCGGCCATGAGGGCGCCCTGCTGCGCGCGATGACGGGGTTGCTGGAGCGCGACCACAGCCACTGCGTCGTCGGCACCCGCGCGCTCCTTGGCGAAGGCTGGGATTGTCGCGCGTTGAACACCCTCGTCGACCTGACGGCCAGCCGCAGCCACGTGGCCGTGAACCAGCTGCGCGGGCGGGTGCTGCGCCTCGATCCGACCCGTCCGGAGAAGATCGCGCACATCTGGGACGTGGTGTCGGTGCCTGCCATCGAGCGCGGTGGCGCCTTCGCGCTGGCTGATTTGGAGCGGTTCGCCCAAAAACATCAGCGCTTCTACGCGCCGGCGTTCGACGGCACGCTGGAGCTGGGCGCCGGCCACGTGCACCCCGCGCTGCGGGCTGACCCGACGCAGCTGACGAGCCGTGTGCAGGCGATCGGCGCCGAGCTCTGGGCAGCGGCCGAAGACCGCTCGGCAGTGCGCGCCCGCTGGCGGCTGGGGACGCCGGTGCAGGAGCACGAGCGCTGCGAGGTCCAGGTGACGCCCGCGCCCGCGCCGCCACCGCCACGTGGCGCCAACGCAGCCAGAATGCCGCAGCCCCTCGGCGCGCAACCGTTGGCTGGCGGCACCAGCGCGCGATGGTCAGCTGCGTGGCAGGGCCGCGACGAGGCCGCCGCGCAGCGTTGGCGCTGGTTCGGCGGCGGCGCTGGGCTGGTCGTCGCGGCTCTCGGCGCCGCGAGCCTTGGCGCAGGTGCGGCCGTGGCAGCGACGCTGACGGCGCTGGCGGCGGTGAGCATCGCCCAGGGCCTGTGGCGTCTGCACCGCGCGGCCGACGCGCTGTCGCGCGCAGCGGAGGACCTGCCAGCCGTGGAGCGCACGCGCCGAGTGTTGCGGGTCCTGCTCGCCGCGTTGCAGCGCGCCTCGGCCAAGACGCAAGAGGTCGCCGTCGGCCTCGACGTCGCCGCGGACGGGAGCCTCCGCCTGCGGCTGGAGCGCGGTGATGCGCGCTCGCGCGAGCGGGTCGCCACCGCCGTTGACCAAGCGCTGCGCGGCTGCCCAGCGCCATTTTACGCGATCGAGGTGTTCGCCCGCCGCCCCGCGATCCCGGGCTGGTTCGGGCCGAGGTCAACGACCACACAGTCCGCGTTCGTCTCAGCCGGTTTTGTACCAGTGCCGGCGGCGCTCGGCGTGTCGCGCCGCGTCGCTGAAGCCTGGGCCGACGCTTGGCGCATCGAGCTGGGCCCATGTGAGCTCGTCGCCGTGCGCCGCGCTCGCGCCACCGACACGTTACCCTGGCGCGATCCCGCGCAGCTGCGCTGGCTGCGAAGCACCGAACACCGAGGCGACGCCCGCCTCACCCTGCAATAGGTGGGTCCAATGGCACTGCTGCTCAATGTTCTGTGGATCCTGCTCGGCGGCGGCTTCGCCGTCTGCTTGGAGTACATGATTGGCGGCCTGCTGCTCTGTCTGACCATCGTCGGGATCCCATTCGGATTGCAGTGCTTCAAGCTCGCCGAGCTGAGCCTGCTGCCCTTCGGCCACGACGCCATCCCCGATCCGGAGGCGAGCACGTCGGGCTGCCTCGGCCTCTTTCTCAACGTCTTTTGGTTTCTCGTCGCCGGCCTCTGGATCTTCCTCACCCACGTCGGCCTCGCCATCGCGCTGGCGCTCACCATCATCGGCCTGCCCTTCGCGTGGCAGCACATGAAGCTGGCCGTGTTCGCCCTGCGCCCGTTCGGTAGGAAGGTCATCGCGCGGCCATGAGTGATGACTCCGACCTCGCACGCCGTCCACGCCCCAACCCGTCGCACACCGCGCCATTGCGCACCGCGCCGTTGCGCACGGAGCTGCCCGCCGTCGGCGAACACCTCGATGTGGCCATCGACGGCGTCGCGCGCGATGGCCGCGGAACCGCCGAGATCGCGGGCCGAAAGCTGCACGTGGAGGGCATGCTGCCGGGAGACCGTGGCTGGGTGCGACTGACCGCGGTGGATCGTCATGGCCACGGCGCCCACGGCGTGCTGGTCGCGCTGAGCGAGCGTGGCCACGGGCGGCGCGACGTGGCGTGCGCCGCTCACGAGGACAATCAGAGCCAGGGCTGCACCGGCTGTCCGTGGTTGCCGTGGACCCCTGCCAGCCAGCGTCTGCACCTGCGCACGCTGCTCGCTGGCCACGGTCTGCACGTCGACGCGGTCGGCTGGGTCGGCGACGGCGAGGATCGCACCGACGACGGCGCGTGCGGCTATCGGTGGTCAGCGAAACGCGTGGTGTTCCAGGACGCCAG
Source organism: uncultured Myxococcales bacterium (assembly GCA_937910235.1). Lineage (GTDB taxonomy): Bacteria > Myxococcota_A > UBA9042 > UBA9042 > UBA9042 > UBA9042. The sequence goes on from CALENB010000502.1 coordinate 4,144, forward strand.
CGGGCGGCTGCGCCTCGGCAGCTACCGAGCGCGCAGTCACCACGGCGCCGCGATGACAGGCTGTCTGGTCGACCACCCGACGGTGCGCGCCGCCGCCGACGAGCTGGAGCGCGTCGCTCAGTCCCTCCGTGTCCCAGCATGGCACGGGGGACGCCCCGGCGCCCGACAGCTCACGGAGCGCGGTGGCCTGCGCTACGTTTGGTTGAAGACCGACGGCGCTCAGGTGCTGCTCACGCTCATCACCAGCGGCATGGCCGAGGTCGCGGTCCGCGCGCTAGCCGAGGCGCTGGAGCTGCCCGCCGGTGTCGCCTGGAGCGTCCAGGACGGGCAGGGCAACAGCATGCGTGGCGATGCCCCGACGCAGCTCCGCGGTCTCTCTGCGCTCACCGTGGCGCTGTGCGGCGTCGCTGTGCAGGCCGGACCGCTGGGCTTTCTGCAGCCGAATCCGGCCGTGGCGTCGCGCTGCTACGAAGCGCTCGTGCAGGACGAGGATGACGCAACATCGGGCGGGGTCTCCTCCGGCGCGCTCGCGCTCGCGCTCGACCTCTATGCCGGCGCAGGCGTCACCACGGCGCTGTTGCGGCAGCGCTTCGCGACGGTGCTTCCATCCGAGTCCTGGCCCGAGAGCGCGGCGCTGCTGGGGATCACCGCTGAGACCACCGAGGTGTTTCTGGCCCGCTGGGTTGCCCAACGGCGGGCCACGCCGGACCTCATCATCGCCAATCCGCCGAGGGCCGGCCTGCGCAGCGCCGTCACGGCGCTGTTGACCACCATCGGCGCGCCGCGGCTGCACATCATGAGCTGCAGCCCGCAGTCGCTGCAGGCCGATCTGCAGGCGCTGGCGCCGCGCTATGAGCTGATCTCGCTGCAAGCGTGGGCGACGTTGCCGCAGACGCCGCATGTTGAGCTCGTCGCCAAGCTGCGGCTGCGTTGACGGGGCGTTGGTCATGGCCCCGCGCTGATCGCCCAGAGTCGCCGGCCCCGCGCGCAGCTATTTGACGAGCGCGTTGCCGATCACGATGGGAAACACGGAGATATTGTTGGACTCATACGACTCCGCCACCTGGCTGCCCGAATCGACGCGAACGCCGAGGTACCAAGTGCCCGGCTTGAGCGTCGTCGGGAGCTTGAGCGCACCACCGACCGAGGTCAGGGCGCCGGCGTTGAGGCTCGTCACCGTCTTGGTCGTCCAGAGCAGGTCGCCGGTGGAGATGAGGTTATTGCTTGAGATGCGCACCTCCACCTTGAACGTCCCGGCCGCCAGCGTGCCCTGGTTCCGCACGTACGCCGTCAGGCTGAGCGTATCGCCAGCCGCATAGGGCTTCTGCACGGTCTTGAACAGATACGGCACCAAGTCTGCCTTCGGGGTCGACGTGCCCGTCACGGTCACCTTCACGTACTGGATGTTGTTGGATTCACTGAGCTCCGCCACCGCGCCTGGCTCGTCCACGTACATCCCGAGGTAGTACGCGCCAGCCTTCACGTGGCTCGGGATGGTCACGTAGGAGCTGACGCTCGTGGTGCCGTTGGCTGCCAATGAGGTGCGCTCCACAATCCGCAGCAGCGTGTCGGACGCTGAGATAGTGGTGTTCGTCGACAAGCGGAAGAACGTGCTGAAGGCTCCCGAGGCGCCGCCCCCGTTCTTCACGCTCGCGGTCACGCTCACGCCAACCCCGGGCTTCAGGCTGGTGGTGAACGGTTTGATGCTCACAGCCTGCAAATCCGGCTTCGGCGGGATGGTGCTCCCCTTCACGGTGATCGCGTACGTGAGCAGGTTGTTCGACGTCGAGGTCTCGCTGACCTGGTTGGTCCGGTCCACCCAAATCGCCAAGTAGTACGAGCCCGGCGTCGTAGTCGCCGGCAGCACAAAACTGGTGAGCGCGCTGGTGACGCTGCCAGCGCTCAATGACGAACGTGACAGGGTCTTGAGCAGCACATCGCCCGTGCTGATGGCCGAGTTCGAGCTCAGGCGCCACTCGATCGTGAACGCGCCGGCCGTCGATGCACCCTGGTTCTTCACCGAGCCGTATACCGTGACGGTCGCGCCCGGCGCGTACGTCGTCGCCGCGGACTTGAACGCCTGTGGGATCAAGTCGGGTTTCGCCGCGACGCTGACCGTGACCTTGTAGAGCGCGATGTTGTTCGACTCATTGGTCTCCGGCACCACGTTGGTGCGGTCCACCACCAAGGCCAAGTAGTACGTCCCTGGTTTCGTGGTGACCGGCAGCACGAAGCTCGCGAGCGCGCTGCTCAGCTGGCCCGCGGCGAGGGCAGGGCGGCTCAGGCTGTGCACGAGCGGGTCGCCGGTGGTGATGAGGGTGTCCGTGCTCAAGCGCCACTCCAGGCCGAAGGCGCCGGACGTGCTTGAACCCAGGTTCTTCACCGAGCCATAGACCGTCACCTTGGCACCCGGCGCGAGCGTCGTCGTTGATGTCTGGAAGAACTGCGGCAACAGATCTACCTTCGACGCCGCCGTCACCGTGATCTTGTAGGTCGCGATGTTGTTCGTCTCGCTCGACTCCTTCACCTGATTGGCGCGGTCCACCCACAACCCGAGGTAATACGTGCCCGGCTGGGTCGTCGCCGGCAGCACAAAGCTCGTCGTCGTGCTGGTGCTGAGGCCGGGGTTGAGGGACGGACGCGCCAAGGTCTTGAGCACCGGATCCAGCGTCGTGATGGCGGTGTTCGTGCTGAGCCGCCACTCCGCCGAGAAGAGACCGCTCGCGCTGGTGCCCTGATTCTTCACGCTGCCCGTCACCACGACGGCCTCGCCCGCGGCGTACACCGTCTTGGTGCTCTGAAACCCAACTGGCACGAGATCTGGGGACGCGGCGCTCGTGACTGTGATTTTGTAGACCGCGACGTTGTTCTTCTCGTCCGTCTCCTTAACGGCGTTCTTCGCGTCCGCCGTGACGCCGAGCACCCACGTTCCCGAGGTCAGCGTGTTGGGCAGCACGAGCACGGCGGTCATCGACGCTGAGCCGCCAGCTGCCAGCGGCCCCTGTGTGACGCTCTTCAACAGCAGATCGCCACTCGTGATGGTCGTATCGCTCGACAGTCGCCACTCCAGCACGCTCGCGCCGGCCGTCGCTTTACCCAGGTTGCGCAGCAGGCCCGTCACCACCACGGAGCCGCCGGCCTTGTAGCTCGTCGTGGTCGACTTGAAGCTCTGCGGCGCGAGGTCCGCCAACGTCGTGCCGCTGGCGACACATGTCGGCTGGCCGATGACCTTCTCCTCACACACCTGCCCGAGTTGGCACATCTGCAGCGTCTTCCACGCCAGCCACACTTGGTTGGTCGCGGCCTGGGAGCAGGTCGTGTCCACGCCCGTGCAGCCCGCCACGGCCTCGCGCTGCTCCACGATCCCTGTCCCACAGCGGCGCTGCGAGCCCACAACCACGGTGTCGCAGGCTGTTCCCTTGGGCTTGGGCTTCTGCGCGGGGGTGTCCCAGCACGCCCCACATCCGGTCTGCGGGGTGTGCACGCAGGCGCCGCCCTGGCAGCTGTCAGCCGTGCACGGGTTCTTGTCGTCGCAGGTGTTGGCCTTGCCGAGGCAGAAGCCCGACGAGCACGCGTCGTTCGTGGTGCAGCCGTCGCCGTCGGAGCAGCTCGCGCCTTCCGGAGCGGCTTTCACGTCGCAAAACTGCACGCTCGCGTTGCAGTAGAGCACCTTGCACGGCTGCGGTTGGCCAGTGCAGTCCGTGTCCTTGGTGCAGCAGCCAGGTTTGGCTGTGAAGGTGCACTGCTGGCTCGTCGCGTCACAGCTGCCGACCTGGCAAGGCAGGGTGGAGACACAATCCGAGTCGCCCTTGCAGCAGCCCGGATTGGGCGTCCCCGCGCACGTGCCGCTGGCGGTGCAGGCGTCGTTGATGGTGCACGGCTTGCCGTCGTCGCACGCGCCGCCCACGTCCATCGTCCAGCCGGTGTTCTTCGCTAACGGCGCGCAAATCAGGCAGATTCCCGGGCCTTTCGTGCCCGCGCTGACGCACTTGTCATCGATGAGGCAAGCGTTGGAGGTCGGCTTGTGGCTACAGGCTCCGCTCACGCACGATCCCGTGGTGCAGGCCAGCCCGTCGTCACATTCGGTGTCGTTCTTGCAGCTGCCGCTGACGCGTCCACCGCAGACGCTGTCGTAGTCGTCGCAGCACGTGCCAGCCGCGGTGCATCCGCTGTTGCAGCCGCACCCGCCTTGCACAGCGCCACAGCGGCCGACGCACGACGTCGCGGCGGCGGCATCCGCGTCGCTCCCTACGCCAGTGGCGTCGGCGTTGGCGAGGGTGTCTGCCGCGCCGTCGGCCTCTACGGGGTCGCCACCGTCCACGGCTGCGCCCGAGTCGGCGGCGCCAAAGGTGATGTCGCTGCCGCTGAGGCCATCGGCGATCGTGCCGCCGTCGGGCAGCTGATTGCTGCCTGGCACGCCGCAGTGTTGAGTCGGGCCGCACGTCTGCCCGGGTGGGCAGTCCGAGTCGATGCCGCACGCGACACCCAGCGACTGCGTGCCGGTCGGGTCATCCGATCCGCAGCCGAGCGCCAACGCGGCCACACCGACGAGCAGCATCGCGCGCAGCAGCCGCGCTCTGGCGCTTGAGCTGACGGCGTGGACGCGCGTTGGATTACCGGTTCGATGAACGCGTGAGCGAGATGACAAACGGCGCATGGGACCTCCTCAGATGCAGCTAGGCGGCTGCGCGCGCGACGATACCAACGCAACGCGAGCCAGATCCATCGAAATCGGCTGGCGCCTCTTGTGGCCGGGGTCATCGCGCCCTGGCCGCAGCGCGAGCGCGGTCGTCTGTGGGTCATCGGCGCGGGCGATGGCGAGCGTTTTGACGAGGGGCCCGATCAACGCCACTCTGCAGTCGCGAACAGCCGCCGCCTGCGCCACGCGCGTCAATTTGGCCCCTGCTCTCAGCCCATCCTCTCGCACGCAGCCGCCTCGTACCCTCAGCCCATGGCCAACTATGAGCGACAGCCCCGGCACGACGCCCCACGTGTTCCTCATCCCCGGCTTCTTCGGGTTCACCAGCATCGGAGAGCTCCGCTATTTTCGTCACGTCGAGTCCTATCTCGCTGAGCTGATGGCGGCGCGCGGCATCGACGCCCGCGTCGTCACGGTGGAGACGCTTCCCACCGCCGGGTTGCGCCAGCGCACCACGCGCCTGCTCGACGCCATCATTAACCACGCTGGCGAAGACGAGCCGATCTACCTCGTCGGCCACTCCACAGGCGGGCTCGATGCGCGGCTACTGGCGAGCCCCGGCGTCGCGCTCGCCACCACCCGCGACACCGAGTCCGTCGCGCAGCGCATCCGCGCCATCGTCACCGTCTCCACACCGCACCACGGCACTCCCGTCGCCGCGTTTTTCACGAGTCTGGTTGGGCAACGGCTGCTGCGAATCTTGTCGATTCTCACGCTCTACTCCCTGCGCTTCGGTCGCCTCCCGCTGTCTGTGATGGTGCGAGTCGGCGCCCTCGCGACGCATCTCGACAACGCGACCAGCCTCGACCGCAGCCTCCTCAATGACGCCTACGCCGTCCTCGGCGACCTGCCCGAAGAGCGCCGCCTTGCCCTGGAGGCGATGGTGCAGGAGGTCACGCTGGATCAGCGCCTCATGCCGCAGCTCGCCCCTGCAGCGCTGGATCTCTTCAACGCCAGCACCGGTGACCGCGGCACCGTGGCCTACGGCAGCGTCATCAGCCGCGCCAACCCGCCTGGATTGCGCTCGACGATGCGCGCTGGCATCGACCCCTACGCGCAGGTCAGTCACGGGCTGTTCAGCTTCATCTGGCTCATCGCCTCTCGTACACCTACCACGCGTATTCCGCAGCTCAGCTTGGAACATCGTCAAGCGCTCGAGCAGGGGTTTGGATCGTTGCCGACGTGGCGTGACAGTGACGGCGTCGTGCCTACCCTGTCGCAACCCTGGGGCCGCGTCCTCTACACCGCGTTCGCCGACCATCACGACACGATCGGCCACTTCGGCGATCCGAACTACGATCCGCCCCATGTCGATTGGTTGACGGCCGGAACAGGCTTCCGCCGGCCCGATTTTGAGGCCTTGTGGGCGTCTATCGCTGGATTTCTCGCGGACAATTCCTAGGCCACGATCGGCGCCTCGTGACGCACCAGAGGCGTGACGCCGAACCAGCGCTGTGGGATAATCGGCGCCATGTGCAACGCGTCTCGTCCGCTCCTCGTCTGCCTGTTCACGCTCACCGCGGCCCTCGCATGCGGCGCCGCTGGCTGCACGTCTGCCGTCACGCAGCTGCAACGTGGCAAGACGCTCGACCGCCTCCAGTTCGAGGTCAACGTCGGCATGAGCGCCCCCATCTCCGGCAAGGCGGTGCAATCGGTCATCGACGCTGAAGACGCCCTCAAGCAACGCATCGACAGCGCCACGAGCCAGGGCACCGCGCTCACCGACGACGACGCCCGCGCGTTGACCGAGGTCGCCGCGGCCGTGCTGCTGTTCACCCCGATCCCCTCGACCGAGCTGAGCGTGCGCGGCGGCATAGGTTGGGGCGTGGATGTCGGCCTGCGCCTCACCGGTCCGCGCACCCAGCTCGACGTGAAGTGGCAGGCCCTAGACGCGCGTCAGCACGGCCTCGATCTGGGCCTCTCGCTGGCGGTGGCGAGCCATTCAAGCCCCGCGCCGAGCCTCTGGGAGTCCGCCTTCTCTGTCGCAGAATCCTTGAAGATCGCGGAGTACCAACGCCGCGATGTGACCCTGTCGCTCATCGGTAGCCGTGACTTCAACCCCATGTTTAGCGCCTGGTTCGCGCTCGCCTACAGCCGCTCAAGCATCGTCATCGGCAGCGCGCTGCAGGGGGCCGCAGCCAAGGCAAACATCGACGCCAGCGCCTTGGAGATCGACGAGGTGATGCACCAGTACGGTGGCCAGTTGGGCTGCCGAGTCGGCTACAAATACGTGTTTCTGCTGATCGAGCTGTCCGTGATGCAAGCCGACTTTTCGCCCACAATCCTGGGCGAAAAGCTGAACCTGAGCGGCCCGATCATCACGCCGTCCATCGCGTTGCAGGCGACGTTCTGACCGGTCGGTCATTCACGTCAGCCCAGGCGCTGCGTGTGGGGGGGGGGG
>CALENB010000503.1 GCA_937910235.1 uncultured Myxococcales bacterium
CGAGGCCGATTTCGCGGCCTCCTTCAGCGCGGCGACCTCCGCCTCAGACGACTCCGAGGCCGATTTCGCGGCCTCCTTCAGCGCGGCGACCTCCGCCTCAGACGACTCCCGGGCCGAGTTCGCGGCCTCCACTTGCGTGGCCGCGCGACTCGCGGCCTCTTCCTGGTCCAGGGATGCAGCCTCGGCGGCGGCCTGCAGAGCCGCCACCTCAGCCACCAGCGCCGCGTGCGTCGCCTGGGCTGCGGCTAACTCGCCGCGTAGTTGCTCACGCTCGACGTCGGCGGCGTCGTCCTGCTTGGCCTCGGTGTCTCTCAGCGCCGCGACTTCGTTTGCGGCGGCGCGCGCTGCCTCCTCGGTCTCGCTCAGCTGGCGACGTACCAAAGCCAGCTCGGCGTCGCTGGCGGCTTGCGCGGCATCCGACGCCCGCCGCAGCTCGGCGACCTCGGCCTGCAATGCGTCCTGAGCCAGTTTTCCGTCGTCGAGCTCATCCTGAAGGCGGGACACCTTCTCGAGCGTCTGGGAGGCCGCTGCGGCGGCGGCGGCGTCCGTACTCGCCGCCGCCGCCGCTGCCGCCGCTGCGGCGGCGTCCGTACTCGCAGCGTCCGACTCTGCGTCCGCCAGCAATCGCGCCAGCTCAGCCACGCGCGCCTCAAGATCGCTCGTCGCGGCGCCAGCTGACTCAGCCTGTGCCGCGGCGTCGGCGGTGAGGCTAGCGGCAGTCGCACGCTCCTGTTCGAGCGTCGCCGTCAAAGCCGCGACCTCGGCCTGCAGATTCGCCGTCTCTACCCCAGCGCTGCTGACTTGTGCGTCCTTGTCGGACCGCAGCGTCGCAACCGTCGCCTCAGCGGCCTCAAGCGCAGTCGTCAGCTCCGCCACGCGTGCCTTCAGCGCAGCCGATTCAGCGCCCGTGGTCGCGGTGTGGGTCTCGGCTTCTGCACGCAGGGTCACCGCAGACGCTTGCTCCACCTGTAACGCGGCCTCCGTCTCCGTCAGACGCGTCCGTAACCCGGCGACCTCAGACTCAACCTCCGACGTCGCTAGGCTCGCGCTAGCCGCAGCGGCCTCAGCGGCCGTCTGGGCAGCCGCCGCGGCCGTCTGGGCAGCCGCCAGGTCTGCCTCAAGATCGGCCAAACGAGCCCGTAAATCCGAGGTTTCCGCGCTGATGGAGGCCGCTTCATCCGCCGTCGCTTCGCGCAGAGTGGCCACGGTCGCCCGCTCAGACTCGAGGAAACCCTCCAGGTCCGTGATGCGCGCCAGCAGGTCTTCAGCGACCGAGGCGGCCGTCGCGGTCTCGTGTTCCGCCTCGGATTTCACCGCCGCCGCGCTGCGCCGCTCCAGCTCCAGGGACGCCTCGAGGTCCGCCACCCGCGCCAACAACGCGGCGCGCTCGTCGCCAAAGGCGGCGGCTTCAGCGGCCTGCACCGCGGCTGCAGCCTGCAGGTCAGCGATCGACGCCTGGGCGGCGGCAAGTCCCACGTCCAAGTCCGCCGCTCGCGCTTGGTTCGCAGCGGCCGTCGTCCCGTGCTGCTGCGCGTCAGCGAGCGCTTCGCGCAGCTGTTCGAGCTGCGCCTCCAGCAGCTGCTGCTTCATCTCCGCTTGCGACCGAATGAGGGTCTGCACCTCTTCGGCCGCCTTGCGTCCGGCGCGCGCGTCCTCGATGAGCTCGTCGGACTCCGCGAGCCGCGCCTTGAGCTTGTCTCGCTCCGAGACCACGTGGTCATACTCGGCGGCGTCGACGTTGCCCATCTCGCTCTCGGCCGCCGACGCTGCGGCCGCGGCCGCGGCCACTGCGCTGGCCTCGGCTGCGGCGAGCCGTTCGGCCTGCACGGCGAGCTCGGTGGACTGCGCGGCGAGCTCGGTGGACTGCGCGGCGAGCTCGGTGGACTGCGCGGCGAGCTCGTCGTCCCGTACCGACAAATCGGCCAGCGTCGCCGCGAGCGCCTGTTGCAGCGATGCGACTTGCGCCGCCAACGCGACGGCGGCGTCGCCGCTTGCGTCACCACCGTCAGCTTCCGGGCCGTGGTCCTGGTCTGGCGCCGTCGTGTCGGACGCCGAGGCCGCGGCGTCCTGGGGCGTGTCGTACGGCGCCGTAGGCGCGCCCGTGTCCAGATCCGCGTCGAGGTCCGCGTCGAGGAGCGCGTCCATCTCCGCGTCGATCTCGACGTCGAGATCGGCGTCGCCGTCCGATGTCAGCGGGGCGTCGCCCCACTCGGCGTCCAGATCTGGGTCGACGTCGAACGCGTCCCCGTCATCGGCTGGCGACGGCTCCAGCTCCGTCATCAGGTCATCCTCGAACATGGCCCCGTCATCGACAAAATCGTCGTCGTCCGTCAACGCGATCGGCGTCGCGTCAACCGGCGGCGGCACGATCGCAACGGGCGCCTCGACGACGGCGGCGCGCTCTGGATCGGTGTCGTCAGACACCATCGCGGCGCGGTCGGCCAGCCCGTCCTCATCCTCGAAGAGATCGCCCAACAGGCTGTCATCGTCGCCTTCGCCGAAGGGCGAACTCGGCGGTGGGGGCGGCGCGAATGCAGGCGCCGCCATGCCGGGCGGAGGTGGAGGCGGCATCATGCCCGGCGGTGGTGGCGGAGGCGGCATCATGCCCGGCGGAGGAGGCGGAGGCGGCATCGCGGCGGCGGGCGCCACCCACGGTTGGTGATCGACTGGGTCAAAGTCGAGGCGCAGCTCAAAGGTGCCGCACATGAAGATCTCACCGTCCCCGAGCTCGGCGGATTCGCCTTTTTCCAGCCGCCGTTTGCGGTAGAACGTGCCGTTCGACGAGTCGAGATCTTCGAGCACATACGTGCCCGCGCGCCAGAGAATCCGGGCGTGGCGTCGCGACACACTCTGGCCAGCGGTGCGCACCGGGCAGCTGCTGTGGCGCCCGACGGTGATCGCGCTGGTCTCGGGGCCAACGTCCACTTCGTGCAGTTGGCGATCGTCTCCATAGAAGCTAATGCGGGCCACGGTCTCTCCTGGGTGCTCATGAAGACGGATTACCGGGCCGATTCTGATCGGAAGGTCCAGCGAGGGCAAGGGTCGCCGCGCCATCGGCGTCTCCGCGCGCCACGAGAGAGGCGGGAGGCGCCTCGCTGCCACGACGGTTTGGAATCCGCCGCGCCGTGCTCTACCCTGCGTCGCCCTCCTGTGCCCTACTCCGCGGTGCCCTGCTCCGCGGTGCCCTGCTCTGCGGTGCCCGGCCGCGAGCTGCGCGACGCCACCATCGCCTCCCGAGGACTCACCATGTTTGTATTGGTCATCAACTGCGGCAGCTCCAGCATTAAGGCCGACATTGTGCAGACCAGCACCGGCGACCGAACCGTCAGCGTGCGGGTCGAACGTGTAGGCACCGCCGAGTGTTTCGCTGGTTGGGACGGGGGCGAACCGGTGCCGCTAGGCGAGATGGGCCACGCCGCCGCGCTGCACGCCATCCTGCCGGACATGTTGACCCGCGCCCCGGGCGGCACGGTCGCGACCGTTGGCCATCGCGTCGTGCACGGTGGTGATCGCTTTCGAGACAGCGCGCGACTCGACGACGCCGCGATCGAGGCGATCGAGGCCGTCACCGACCTCGCCCCGTTGCACAATCCCGCCAACCTCGCCGGCATCCGCGCCGCCATGACGCTGCTACCCGACGCCTCCCACGTCGCCGTGTTTGACACCGCCTTCCACAGCACCCTGCCCCGCCGGGCCTACAGCTACGCGATCCCGCAGGAGTTGGCGGATCGACATCACATCCGACGCTACGGATTCCACGGAACCAGCCACCGATGGGTTGCAGAGCGCGCCGCCGAATGGCTCGACACGCCCCTGCGAGAGCTGCGTGTCATCACCTGCCACCTGGGCAACGGCTCGAGTGTGTGCGCCATCGAGTTTGGCCGCTCGGTCGAGACGTCCATGGGGATGACACCGCTGGAAGGCTTGGTCATGGGCACACGCTGCGGCGACCTCGACCCCGGCGCGGTGCTGTACTTGCTGCGCCACGAGGGGCTCAGCGTGGACCAGGTGGACGACCTCCTGAACCGGCAATCCGGCCTCGCAGGGCTCTCCGGCCAGGGCAACGATCTGCGCGACATCGAGCGACGCGCAGCGGAAGGCGACGAACGCTGCCGTACCGCCATCGCCGTCTACGCGCACCGACTACGCAAATACATCGGCGGCTACGCGGCGATTATGGGCGGCGTCGACGCCATCGTCTTCACGGGCGGCATCGGCCAGCACAGCGAGGTCATTCGCCACCGCGCGGCGCAACGACTCGGCTTCCTGGGCGCCCGCATCGACGAGGACCGCAACCGCGACTGCGCCGTGAGCGCGGCGGCGCCGGTATTCGACATCTCCAGCGAGACGAGCCGGGTCAAGCTGCTGGCCATCGCGACCGATGAGGAGCTGGCTATCGCCCGAGACGCGGCGCGGATCCACACGGAGCAAGACACCTTCTCCGGTGAGCTGCGCATCCCTATCGCCGTCTCGGCCCGCCACATCCACCTCACGCGTGCCGCCATCGACACGCTGTTCGGCGAGGGCCATGCGCTCACCCCCTATCGGGCGCTCAGCCAGCCGGGGCAGTTCGCGTGCGTCGAGAAGCTTGATTTGGTGGGCCCAAAGCGCACGATCAAGGGCGTGCGCATCCTTGGCCCAGCGCGGTCTGCCTGCCAGGTCGAGGTCAGCCGCACCGACGAGTTCGCCCTCGGCATCGACGCGCCCGTTCGCGGCTCGGGTGATGTCAAAGCGAGCCCCGGCATCACGCTGGTTGGCCCCGCCGGTTCGCTGACGCTGGAAGAGGGGCTGATCTGCGCGTGGCGTCACATCCACATGACCCCCGAGGACGCGGAGCGATTTGGCGTGAAGAACCACGATGTGGTGGATGTGCGCGTCGACACCGAAGGCCGCGATCTGGTCTTTGGCGATGTGCTGGTGCGGGTCTCGCCGAAGTACGCGCTCGAGATGCACATCGACACGGATGAGGCGAACGCAGCGGAGATCGTGGCCGGTACGGTCGGCGCGTTGGCGGCGACTGGCGCTTCGGCGCTGTTGGTGCGTAAGCGTCCGTGACGAGCCCGGGGTGGACCCACCTGTTCTGCCGCCTTGTACCTCTTCCCGCGCGGCCCAAAGTTGCGTCGACGACAGTCGCGCGATACAATTCTTTACATATAGGACCAGCGGGCGGGATGATTGATGAATCGGCGGGCACATTGTTGGGCAGCCATCTTGCTGCTCGCCCTCGGTTGTGGCGAGTCGACGCTCGCCGATCCGTCCGCCGCGGTCGATAGCGCAAACGCCGCACACCTCGACGTCAGCGCTGCCGATGGGCCATCAACCGATGTTGACGCTGCCGGCGGCGCTGTCGACGGACTGCCCGATCCCGAGGTGCATGACATCGCAGATGCGCTCGACGCGGCAGACGCGCTCAACGCGGCAGATGGACTCGACGCGGCAGATGGACTCGACGCGGCAGATGGACTCGACGCGGCAGATGTTCGCGACGGGGACGACGGCGACACCGGAGCTGACGGCGGCGCCAAGCTGGGCGACGTCGACGTGGGGTTTGACATCGGCGTGGCAGGCGACACCGCCGACGGGAGCCCGGCGCCCGATGTTGCTGGCGACGGCGATGGCACGGCGGGCGACGGAGAGGCTGGATCTACGGCCCCCCAGACCGATGGCGCCAGCGACGGGGTGACCAGCGACGGGGTGACCAGCGACGGGGTGACCAGCGACGGGGTGACCAGCGACGGGGCTGGCCTGGCCAGCGACGCATCGAGCACGACTTGTACGGTTTCGAAGGAGCTGTGCGACGGGCTGGACAACGACTGCGATGGGCTCACCGACGAGGACTTCACGGTCACGCTCCCGGGGAGCGGGACGGCGCTGAAGATCGGACAGTCGTGCGATAACCCCTTCTGCCCCGGCGGTAAGGTGTACTGCGACAGCACGAAATATGCGTGGTGCGACACGTGCCCGAAGACCATCACAGTCGGCGCGCAACTTGCCCCACAGGGCGCCAAGCAGAGCCCACTGACGGCGACGGGTGGCTTCGTCGACGTGAGCGCGCAGCTGCCGCTCACGACGTTGGTGCCGATCACCGGTAGTCCGAGTTATCTGCCCGCTGGCATCAGCGGCATGGCGCTCGATGTCGACAATGACGGCGACCTGGACCTCGTCTGGGTGCACGGCGAGAAGACCGTGACGCTCCTGACCCAGACGACCGCGTGGAACTACGCCGCAAGTGTGGTGCTGCAGAGCAAGTCCAACATCACCTGTGTCGCGGCGACCGACCGCGATGGCGACGGCGTGCCAGAGCTCGTGGTCGGCGGCGACGCGGTGACCGTGCTGGAGCGGCAGAAGGACGGGAGCTACGCCACATCGCCCGTCAATTCAGCGTTTCAGCTGCCCAAGAACGTCGGCAGCGTGCAGCACATCACCTCCGCCGACATCAACGGAGACGGCCTCTTGGACCTCGTTGTAGGCCTGTTCTCGTGCGACCCCAAGACGCAAGCCTTGCTCGTCTATGTCAACCGGGGCGGTCAAGGCTACGAGGAGCAGAGCGTGGCCTTGGGCTTGACGCTGAAGGCGTCTACGTGGGCGACATTGGCCAGTGATTACAATGGAGACGGGCGTCTCGACCTGATCGTGATGACGGAGTCGTGCGCGCCCAACACCGGGGTGGCCCTCTACCTCGGCCAGCCGGATTCCAAACTAGGCACCTCAGCAAGCCCGCGCTATCTGTTGGCCCAGCAGGACGGCGTGTTCTCCGCTCCCAAGGGCCCTGCGACGGGCAGCCCGATGGGCGCGGCGGCTGCGGACGTGAATGGCGACGGCGTGTTGGACTATCTGCTCAGCGAGATCGAGCTGAGCGATTTCGAAGCGTTCGGCGGAAACCCTAAGCAGATCGACCCACTCAATCCGCTGCTCCATGGCTTGGTCAGTAACGTCTATCTGCTCAGTCAGCCGGGCGGCAAGCGCGCGCGCGCGGGCCTGGAGGCGGGGCTGTGGGCGCCGCTGAGCGCCAGCGACAAGACCATGGTGGCGTGGAGCTCGGTCTGGGCCGATTTTGACCATGACGGCCACCTCGACCTCCTCCTGAGCCACGGCTACGAGGCTGGCAGTTGGGTCGTCGCGGACCAAGGCGGCATGCGACCCGTGGCGTTTCGGCACGATGGGACCGGGCACTTCAAGGATGTCAGCGCCACGTGGGGACTGCCCCCGAAACACGCGACGCGCGCGATGGTGGCAGCGGATCTCGACGGGGACGGTGATCTCGATCTGGTGTTGGGAGGACAGGCCACCGGCGCCAGGGTCTATCGCAATGATATCCAGCATGGAGGTGGAGATGTTCTGGTTCGTCTGATCGGCACGAGCTCCAATCGATGGGGCCTTGGCGCGCAGGTTCGGCTCCACACCGATCAACGTGTGCTGCTGGCGGAGATGGGCGCGACCGCGCCGACGCAGACCATGGCGACGCCAGCGCTCCACTTTGCGCTGCAGCCGAAAGAGGTGGCGAAGAAGGTGGTGGTGACGTGGCCAACGGGCTGGGAGGGCACAACGCTGGTGGGCACGACAAACGGTGCCGGAACGGTGGCGGTGGGCAAGGGCGGCTGGGTGACGTTGACGGAGCCAGCGGTGGTGAGTTTGAGCACGCGCTGGTCGCCTGGCGGGACGTCGCCAGTCACCATCACGGCGGTCGACCGGGGTCCTGATGGGCAGCCTGCAGCCGGCTCAAAGGGCTGCGCCATCGGGTTTGATGGCGGCAATTCGGGGGCATTCGCGACCGCGACGACGTGCACCGGCGCGACCTGTACGCGGACTTGGACAGGCCCCGGCAAGGCGGGATCCGAGATCGCGTTTGTGATCACCTGTGGCGGCAGCACCTTGTCGATTCGACCGCGGGTGTTCCTATGACTCACCGCCACATCCCCGCCCACGTGTGGATCGTCCGGTTGGTGTGGATCGCAGCCCTGGTCGGCTGCACGGTCGAAGGCGGCGGAGACGGCTTGAAGGTCGCGACGGACCCGGCCGACGGTGTCATCACCGCATCGGATGCAACGGACACCGACGGCGCCAAGCAGGACGCCGCCGAGCAGGACATCGCCGGACAGGACATCGCCGGACAGGACGTATCGAAGCCCGCAGATTCGGCCTCAGCGCTGGATGGGGCGGCGGACGCCGACGTCGGTGACGGTGCGACCGCGGACGGCGGGACGACCGATGGCGAGGCCGGCGACGGCCAGCTCGATGATGCCGACGTGGTCGGCGCAGACCTGGGACCCGATGTCGGCGACGCCACGGACGGCCAGGCCCTCGACGGCGGGACGGGCGATGGCATGGCGCTTGATGGTGGCCCTGTCGATGCCGCCGCGGCCAGCACGCCGACCGATCCCCCCACTGCGGGCGGCAAGGTCTTGATCGAGCTCGGCGGCGCGACGCAGGCCGGCACCGGCTGGTTGGATTGGACGACAAAGCTGCCGCAAGCGACCGCGATCTTCGGCCTGCAGGGGAGCCATCACATGTGGGTGAGCTTCTGTGTGCCAACGTGGGTCGGCGCGTTCGTCAAAGTGCGACTCACGCTGAAGCTGCAAGGGTCCAAGGCCATGGTCTACCCAGGTCTCACCGTGCTCACGACCGCGCTGAAGCCGTTGGCGGGCCACCCGGGGACACGCTGTCGCCTTGCGGTGCCGGGCTTTGTGAAGTGCGCGTGCACGCTGCACGGCCAGGTCCTGAGGACGCGAGTGGAGGTGCTGCAAAGTAACCAGGTGCAGGGTTGGGCCGAGCGCTCGGTGCAGCTCGTGGTGCCAGCGAACAGCCCGTGCCCGTCGAAGGGAAAGCCGCCTTGCACGCTGCAGCTGGCGCCGCCGTAGTCGCTGTCGCGGAGCGCTGATGTCAGGCGGTGAACGCAGCTGCTGCAAGCACGGCGCGTGACGTTGGCGCCGGGAGGCTCCTGGGTGACGCAGCGCGCGGGGTGAAACGCGCTGCCCGCAGACGCGACGGCGAGCCGGCCTTGGTCATCGTTTCGTCCACCACGAAAAAATCAGCGACCGAACAGCA
>CALENB010000504.1 GCA_937910235.1 uncultured Myxococcales bacterium
GCCACGCTTCCAATTGCGGCGCCAGCGCGCTACCACGGCGCCCAGCGAGCAGCACGAGCACCGCGGAGGCGTCATGGCTAGGGTAGAGATCCACCGGGAGGGGCCCGTTGCCCGGGTCGAGCTGAACCGGCCCGAGAAGCACAACGGTATGGACCTCGAGATGATCGACGCCCTGATCGCCGCGGCCGCGTCGCTCAAGACCGACCGTCAGATCCGCGCGATCATCTTGCACGGCGCCGGGCCGTCGTTCTGTGCCGGCCTCGACATTCAGTCGATCACCGGCAAACCGGCGACGCTGGCGAAGGCGGCGATGTCGCTGCTCAAGCCGACAGCCAATCGCTTTCAGCGCGTGAACCTGTGCTGGCGAGATCTGTCGGTGCCCGTGATCGCGGCGATTCATGGCAACTGCTTTGGCGCCGGGATGCAGCTCGCTTTGGGCGCCGATATTCGCCTCGCGGAGCCCGCCGCCCGTCTCGCGGTCATGGAGGCCAAGTGGGGCCTGGTCCCCGACATGGGTGGCACCGTGTTGCTGCGGGAGGTGGTTTCGAAAGACGTGGCGTTGGACCTGACCTGGAGCGCGCGCCAGATCTCCGGCGACGAAGCCCAGCAGATTGGCCTCGTCACCCGCGTCGTCCCACACGCGCTCGAGGCGGCGCGCAGCCTCGCCGATGAGATCGCCGACCGCTCGCCAGACGCGACCGCGGGCGCCAAGCACCTGTTCACCGAAGCCTGGGGCGCAGACGAGGCGGACGCCCTGGCGGCGGAGCGGCGCTGGCAGCTGCGGATGCTGCGCTGCAAGAACCAGCGCATCGCCACCAAACGCAACCTGAAGGACCCGCAGGCGCCCTACGAGGAGCGGTCGTGGTGAGGCTGTTGGATCGAACGCCGCCTGGCCAAGTCGCGCGTGCCGCCGCGCTGTTGGCCCTGGTTTTGGGGGTAGTCGCGCTCGGACACGGCTGCGGCGGTCAGCTCGACGCCGGCGTGGTCGACGGGGTCGTCGTCGGTGTCGACGTTGGCGGGGATGTGGATGGTGGTCCTGGGTCTGTCGGCCAGACGGGCGATGGCGCCGCCGCGCCAAACGGTCCGTTCGCCGCCACCGTGGTCTCGTTCAGCGCAGGAGACGGGGGCGGATTTGGCGCCGACAAGCTGCCCGGGATCGTCTTGGGCGGTCCGCAAGGCAAGGGCGCCAGCGCCGGATCGTTGGACGTGGTCTCGCTCGGCTGCGGCGGTAGCATCGTGCTCGGGTTGGGCGCGCGCGTGCTGATCGACGGGCCCGGTGCTGATCTGTTGGTGTTCGAGAACCCGTTTGCGACGTGGATCGAGCTTGGCCGGGTGGCCGTGAGTGACGACGGCGCCACGTGGCACGCCTGGCCGTGTGACCCCGCCGACACAGCGGGCGGCTATCCGGGCTGCGCAGGCGTGGCGCCGGTGCTCGCCAACGCCGAGAACGGCGTCGATCCGACTGACCCATCCAAGGCCGGTGGAGACGCATTCGACCTCGCCGACCTCGGGCTCAAACGCGCGCGGTTTATCCGCGTCACCGACACCGGCACCAACGCATGTGACGCGCCGACCGCTGGATTCGACCTCGACGCCGTGGCGTTGGTTCACAGCGCCCCGGCGCCCTGAGGCTGTCCTCGCCGCGCTGCGCCGCTGCGCCGCTGCGCCGCCGCAATTGCGCGGCCGTAGCGCCACAGCGCCGCCAACTTGAACTCCCCGGCCACCCGTCGCACCCTGCCGCCGGAGCCACCACCGTGTTTGTCGCCCAGCTCACCGCCGAGCGGTCGCCGGCCGGCCCCATGGAAGCCAGTTCACGGCGCCCACACCCACCTCGCCGCCCGCTGGCCTCGCCGACCCAACCGTCACCGAGACCGACGCGCGCGGCTGCAGTCCGCGACCCAGCCCGGAGCCCATGATGTCAGAGACCCACACGACGGCCGCGACGACCCCTACGCCCGCGGCTGCCACCGCGCCAGCGCCCGAAGCCGGCGATCAGAAGTATTTCCCCGCGCCAGGCGAAGCCCAGCTCACCGTCCGCGCCGTGGTCGTCGGGTGTTTGGTCGGCAGCGTCGTGGCCTGCACCAACATCTACATTGGCTTGAAGATCGGCTGGACGTTCGGCGCCTCTATCGTCAGCGCGGTCCTCGGGTTCGCCGTCTTCCGCATGCTCGGCAAAGGCATGACCGTGCTGGAGATCAACATCACCCAGACCGCGGGCTCCGCCGCTGGCGCCATGGCCTCCGCCGCCGGCCTCGTCGCCGCGATCCCGGCGATGCACCTGCTCGGCTACAAGATCTCGTGGACGGGCCTGACCCTCTGGTCCCTCTCCGTCGCCTTCCTAGGCGTCTTTTTCGCCGTGCCGCTGCGCCGCCAGGTCGTCGTCATCGACAAGCTGCGCTTCCCCACCGGCACCGCGACGGCCGAGACGATCCTCGCCATGTTCTCGGACGCTGGCGAGGCGCTCAAGAAGGCCAAGGTGCTCATCTACGCCGGCCTCGCCGCGGGTCTGTTCACGCTGGGCTTTCACTTCATCCCGCAGCTCGAGTCGCCGCCGATCTACAAGTGGGTCGACATCGCCGCCCTCACCCTGGCCGCATCTTGGGGCTTTAAGCTCTACCTCGGGCCGAGCCTCTTTGGTGCCGGCTTCCTCATCGGCCCGCGCGTCTCGCTCTCCCTGCTGCTCGGCGCGCTCGTCGCTTGGGTCGTGATGGGTCCCATGGCGCAAGAGCAGGGCTGGGCTCCCGGCAAGATCATGTCCTACAAAGACGGCGCGCGTGGCTGGCTGCTGTGGCCCGGTGTCGCCCTCATGGTCTCCGAAGCCCTGACCTCGCTGGCGCTGTCGTGGAAGACCTTCGTGCGCGCGCTGACCATGACCGCCAAGTCGTCCGGCGCCGAGGGCGACAGCGCAGATGACAGCTCAGACGATGACTCCCACATCCCCAACAGCTGGTGGATGGGCGGCCTCGCGGCGGGCTCCGTGCTCACCTGCATCATCGCCTACTACCTCTTCGACATCCCGCCCTACCTGACGCTGATCGCCGTCGCGCTGTCGTCCATCCTCTCCATTGTCGCGGTGCGCTCGGTTGGCGAGACCGACATCAACCCGATCGGCGGCATGGGCAAGGTCACGCAGCTGGTCTACGGCGGCATCGCCCCGGGCGCTATGAGCACCAACCTCATGGCGGCTGCGATCACGGGCGCTGGTGCGTCTCAGGCTGGCGACATGATGCAAGACCTGAAGACGGGCCATCTGCTCGGCGCCTCCCCGCGCAAGCAGTTCTTCGCCCAGCTCGCCGGGATCTGCGCGGGTGTGCTGTTCGTGGTGCCGGTGTACGCGCTGTTCACCACAAGCTACGAGATCGGCGGCGAGAAGCTGCCCGCGCCCGCCGCGTTCGCCTGGAAAGCGATGGCTGAGCTGCTGGCCAAAGGGTTCGACGCGCTGCCGCCGCACGCCATCGAGGCCGTCATCGGCGCCTGTCTGGTCGGCATCGCCGTGCCGTTCCTGCGCAAGATCCCCGCTATCGCCAAGTGGGTGCCGAGCGGCCTCGCCATGGGCATCGCCTTCATCATCCCGGCCTACTACAGCCTCGTGATGGTCTACGGCATGATCGCCTGGCTCATCTGGAAGAAGGTCAGCCCGCAGGGCGTCGAGAAGTATAACTTCGCCCTGGCGTCGGGCCTCGTCGCGGGCGAGGGCCTCATGGGAATCGTCAACGCCGTGCTGACTATCCTGGGTGTGCAGCCGCTCACGTAGCGCGCACGCCTAGTACCTCTCGTCCAAAGTGCCTTCCGGGTTCTATCGCGGGATCGACATGTCGATCCTTGGTGCGATCCTCGCCCCCATGAAGAAGCGACAGACCAACCCTAGGCGTTCTCCCGGCCCTCAATCAAGGCCGATCACCCTAACACGACCGGTGGATAGACACTCTCTCGAAGTGCAAGGCCCAAGCCGATCTTTTCCCACGATTCCC
>CALENB010000505.1 GCA_937910235.1 uncultured Myxococcales bacterium
GGCTTGTCTTTGCTTATGCTTCAATGGGGAATGGGCAGGTGCTGGGGTGTTCGATCAATCCAGATATCCTGGCCACTTGGCGTCGATCGCCTCTTTCAGCAGCAGCCCCTGGCCGGTGAAACCAAACGCGGTCGGCGTCGGCAGCCCGGGTCGGAACTTCGCGGACAGGCCGACGTTGAAGATCGCCAGATTCGGCAGGAAGAAGGGGTTCGTCCACAGCCCAGACAGGGCGATGGTGCCGCCCATGGCGCCGGTTTTGTCGGCCTCAAACTGGGCGAGACCGGTGAGCTTGCTGATCTTCTTGGCCCGGTCGATGACCTCGACGTCAGCGTGGCCACCAGCGTACAGCCGCAGCGTGCCGGGGAACTCGAGGCGCACAAAGACGTCGCTGAGGACCAGGGAGTTCAAGGTCGGGATGCCGTACTCAGGCTTCACCAGGTCCCAGTTGAGATCCAGCTTGCCGGAGATGGCGAACTTGGAGGTGCCGTACCACTGAAAGTCGATGGTCGCGGTCGGGTTCTCGAACAGGTGGGCCACATGCGGCAGCAGCGCTGTGCTGCGCACCGTCACGCCGCCCGCGATCTTCCACACCGTCTCGTTGCCGTCTTTGTTCGGCCCGTTGTCGTCGATGCCGTCGAGGTTGAGCGGTAAGGCCTCCGCGCCCTTGGTCGACCCGATGAACACGATCGGTCGCGCCTCGAGCTTGCCCAGCTTGTTGCGGGCCTCGCCGAACTTTATCTCTTTGGTGCCGACCATCATCTTGGCTTTGGCGATCGGCACCGCAAAAGTGAAGTCGGGCAGGGTCGCCAACGTGCCCTTGGTCGGGTGTCGCGGCCACACCGCGTAGACCTGCGCTTCGCCCGGCGTCTCGGCGTTATCGGGCAGCTTGATCTTCGCGCTGGAGACCAGGTTCACCACCATCGGCACAGCCTTCGCGGTGTTGAACGGGACCGACAGCGCGATGGTGCCGCCCTTGCCGGTCGTTGAGAACACGCCGTCGCCCACCACCTTCTTGAAGGGCTGCACGGTCGGCCAGTCACACGTCGTCTTCTGTGCGTTGCAGCTCTTCGGCAGCAGCGCGCCCGCGAAGATCATGCGGTCCGCCCCGACCGTGCCGCGCACGATCGCGCTGAGATTCCACGGCGCGACGTCGTTCGCGGTCAGGTTCACGTCGGTGCGACCCACAAACGACTGGCTCCACAGACCAGCGGCGTTGATGGCGCCGAGCACCTCGGGCTTCTTGAGGGCCGACAGCACCTCGCCGTCGACGCTGGCGAGGGTCGCGCGGTCGTCCTTGAGTGTGCTGGTGACGCCAGCGCGCAGCCGCAGCTCGGCCTTGCCGCCGCGGATCCAGACCGCGCCGGTGACGCCGCCAAACACCGCCGTGCGCAGGTCGTACGGCGCGCCGATGGGCAGGTTCCAGCCGGGCTGCCACGGTGAGCTACACGCCGTGTCTCCGGCCTTTTGGCAGGCTGGCGCCAACGTCGTCTTGGCGCGCGCCGGTCCGCCCGAGAGCCAGGTGCCCGTCGTCCCGCAGACCTTCTTGTCGGCCACGACCGTATCGACACACCCGCCAGCCATCCAAGTGTAGCGACCGTCGAATCGGTCGGCCGGATCCACGGCCGCCTTCCGCCACTTGGCGTCGGCGTCAGCACAGGCCGCAGCGGTCTTCGCCGCCGTCACACAGAGGCCGCCGCCTTCGCCCAAATCGAGCGTGCTGCGCAGCACTACGGCGGCCTTATCGCCCGATTTCCCGACCCGAAAGTCGAAGTTGAGCGTCACCGCGCCGAACGCGGAGCCGGCATAACACGAGCCGACGCTCACGCCGAGGATGGTCACCCCTTGCAGCGGGAAGAGGCTGGTGGCCTGGGCTTTGCTCAACCCTGCGAGGCAGAGCTTGCCGGCCTTGTCGTCGAACGTGCCGGAGAGGTCGACGCTGCTCTTATCAGCCAATCCGACCTTGCTGGTGAACGTCATCGCCGAGAAGGTCTGCGTTGTTGCGTCGAAACAGGTCGTGACCGTCACCGGCGCCGCCGTTGTGCCAGGCACAGGGGCGCCGACATCGCCGCTCAAGCAGAGCTTGCCGCCGGTCGCCGCGCTCGGCGCGCCACCGCTGACCTTCACCGCACCAGTCGGCTTGGCGACCACGTCGGCCGTGAAGGTGACGGTGCCCTCGCCATTCAACCAGCACACGGTGACGATCATGTTCTTGCCGCTGCCCGGCAGCTTCACGCCCGTGTCCCCCGAGACGCAGGCGGCTTTGGGGCCTTCTTCGAACGTGCCAGCGAGGTCCAGATCGGTCAGCGGCGGCACGTCTGTCGCCTTCGCCGTCAGCGTGAGCGACCACTTGCCGCCGTCGATACGCGTCGCGATGACGCCCCAAACACTCGGATTCGCGGCCGACAAGGTCAGCTTCTTCGCGCCAAGCACCAGCTGGGTCGAGAGGATCTTGCCCTTGCGCTCGCGCGTGCCCGAAGCCGTGGCCGAGAGCGCCCCGACCATACCGCCGACGGTCTTGACGCCGTCCTCTTTGAGCAGCGTGATGTCGAGCTTGCTGTCTTTGCCTACCACCAGCGTGCCGACCAGATCAGCAGGCAGCTGCTGGCCGAGGTAGTTCACCAAGGTGTGCGCCTGCGTCAGCTGCACGCTCAAGGCGCCGACCTTCCAGCTGAACGCGACGTCCACGGCCGGCATGCCCAGCACCGTCAGCGCCGCGGCCTGGACCTTGAGCCCCGACGCCGCGCCGGTCGAGAAGGTGCCGTTCGCCTTGGACTTGCTGGCCTCTAGCGTCAGATCGCCGGTGAAGGTCCGCGTGATCACGCCCTTGTCGTCCTTGCAGATCTTGACCACGGCGTTATCGAGCGAAAACGGCGCGCCCTTGAGCGTCGCGGGCCCAGAGAAACACCAGGTCACCGGCTTGTCCTTCCCGGCCTTCTTGACCCAACCCTTGAGCGTGACCTTGCCAAACGGCCCCGCATCGAAGCTGGCCGTCGCCTCGACGTCGTACGTGTCGCCAGACGTTGGTTTTGCGGGCTTGTAGCCGTCGGTGCCTGGCGGGAAGAGGCCGATGCAGGCGCCCTCGTCAATCTGACCATTGCAGTCTTCGTCGAGCCCGTCGCAGGTCTCCGTGGCCTTGGGGAACACCGCCTTGTTGTCGTCGTCGCAGTCGCCCGCCACCTTGGTCGACGCCGCTGGCGCGACGCAGAGGCAGCCCAGCTTTTTGGCGCCGAAACCGTCGCCGTCCGTGTCGCCGAAGTAGTCCACACACGTCTCTTTCGTGCCGCCCTTACAGACGCCGCCGGCGCAAGTGTCGCCGAGCGTGCAGTCGTCGCCGTCGCTGCATGATCCAGCGGCGTTGTTGGTCGCGCAGCCGCCCAGCGCGTCGCAGACCGGGGTCGCGCACGTGTTGCCGGTCTTGCAACCGTCGCCCATGGGCAGCTGGAAGGTCGCCGCGTCCGCTATGGCGCTGCCGCCCGCGGTGGTCACGGTGAGGTCGCACTCAAGCAGGTCGCAATCGCCAGCGACGCCATCCCACTCCGCCTTGCCGGCGGTCCATTTGCCCGTGTTGTGGCGCCAGCGCCACGCCAGCGTCGCGTCCTTGCCAGGCGCCGACTTGGTGATGGCGCAGGTGAACTTGCCGGCCTTGCTCTGCACCGAAACCGTTGGTTTTGCGGGCACGCCGGCGGCAACGTCGCCTGGGCTGGCGGCATCGGCCGTCGCGGTCGCGTCGCCGGTCGTCGTCACGTCGGACGGCGCAACCACGTCGGGGCTCGCGCCGTCCGCCGTCGTGGCGTCCGTCGCAGCGTCCGTCGTGGCGTCCGTCGTGGCGTCTGTCGTGGCGTCTGTCGCGCCGCTCGCGTCCAGCGCTTCGCCCACATCCGGCGCCGTCACGACGTCGCTTGCGGCCGTGGTATCGGCGGCCTCGACGGTGTCGAGCTCATCGGACGTATCGGCTGCGACCCCGGCGTCCAGCGCCACGGCGCCGTCCGCAGCGCTCGCCGTGTCTTGCGCCGCCGTGGCGTCCTGCCCATGCGCGTCGCCTCCCCTTCGCGTTGCGTCCCCTCCCTGCGCCGTGTCTTGCGCCCGCGATGCGTCGCCCACAACGCCGGCGTCCGCGGCGACGGCGCCGTCCTCGATCACGCCAGCGTCGGCGACCGTCGACCCCTTCTTGCCGGCGTCGTCGCCGCACGCTGAGAGGCTGACGCAGAAGACGAGGAGCCCGGCGAGGGCGCCCGGTCGCGCGCAGGCCCATACGGTCTCGGCGCGATGGGTTGCCGCGCTACCGACGAAATGAGGCTCGATCATGTTTCGCTCCAATGACGCCCAGCTGCCGGACGACTTTCATGCTCAGAATCCGACGGCACCGCCAGCCCGGACCACCGCCCGCGGCGGCAGAGCCGGGCAGGGAGAGGCGGATCGGGCACGCTTCGCAGACATACGGGGCCGCTGCTGCCTCAGAGCGTTGGGGGGACAAGTTCGGAGGCAACCTGAGATGATAGTGAAAGTCACGGGCGATGACATCACGCGCTAGATGTGGACATGGGGTGTCCAGACATGGGCAGCCGCGCCTATCCGGTGCCCGCTGTGGTGCCGTCCACGCGGGTGATGTCGAGTCTGGCCGAGGCGGGTTGGTACCTGTAGTCGACCGACATCCGAGGCTGAGTCGGATGCAGGTTATGCCACGAGCGGTGCACCGTGAGGCAGTTGAACAGCACGACATCGCCGGCGAGCAGATCGCTCGAATACCATCGCGCGTCGCTCGCGACGGCGCACCCTTGCCGCGCATCACCGAGGCTGCTGTGGGGCAACAGCCCGGTGTCTTGCGCTTGGCTGAGCACCGCGAGTCCGCCCGTGTCCATCGGGCAGTCGCGCAGCGGAACCCAAGCGGTCCACACCTGGAGCGAACCGCCGACGTACCAGTGGTCCTGGTGCGGGCGGGTGGTGTGGGCGGGCGCGTTGGGCGCGAGCAATCGACAGATGTCGCCGCGTCGGGTGGTCACGCCCTCGCCGAAGAGCGCCGCCAGCACCCGCAAAATGGCTGGGCTGTCCCCCACCGACGTGAACGCGCGGGTCGGCAAGATCTGCTGCTGCAGGCGAAGCCAGCGGGGGTCGGTGAAGGCGTCCCCCCGCCAGGGCTCGGTTGCGCTGGCAGGGACCATCGCGCCGTCTGGCGTCAGCAACCCCTCGTCGCATGCGGCGGCGAACGCGGTCGTCGCCAAGGCGCTCAGCGCGTCGGCGTGAACGGCGCCGCGCAGGACGACGAAGCCATCCCGCGCAGCCGAGTCGGCCGCGGCGCGCACACAGGCCTCGACGGCGTCGCTGTGCAAGTTGTCGGTGGCGGTCGAGTCGCCCAAATCGTCCGGGGGCCAGACGATCATCGTCCACGGCACCACTGCGCACGCTGTCCGTGTCTGTGCCGCTGGTGGGGTCGCCGCTGTTGCCGTCGCGCGGTCTGCCATGGGCCTCCTCCTGCGCTCGACGCTTGGCATCCCGGTCTTACTGCCGACTGGCTGGCTTGTCACTTCGTTTATGATAGGGGTCCGGTGCCGCTCCCCTGCCGCCCCGCACACCTCCAGGAGCCCCCATGACCGACTACCTCCCGCCCCGCGTCTGGACCTGGGACACCGAGAGCGGCGGCAAGTTCGCCAGCATCAACCGCCCCATCGCTGGCCCCACCCACGACAAAGACCTGCCGGTCGGCAAGCACCCCTTCCAGCTCTACTCGCTCGCCACGCCCAACGGCGTCAAAGTCACCGTGCTCTTCGAAGAGCTCCTCGAGCTCGGCCACAGCGACGCTGAGTACGACGCCTGGATCATCGACATCAGCAAGGGCGACCAGTTCAGCAGCGGCTACGTCGCGGCGAATCCGAACTCGAAAATACCGGTCCTCATGGACCACACCACCACGCCGCCGACCCGGATCTTCGAGTCGGGTTCAATCCTGCTCTACCTCGCTGAACGCTTCGGCGCGTTCCTGCCGCAGACGCCGCGCGCGCGCACCGAGGCCATGAACTGGCTGTTCTGGCAGATGGGCAGCGCGCCGTACCTGGGCGGCGGGTTTGGCCACTTCTACGCCTACGCGCCGACGAAGATGGCCTATCCGATCGACCGCTTCGCCATGGAGACCAAACGCCAGATGGACGTGCTCAACCGCCACCTCGCCGATCACGCGTTCATGGCTGGCGAGGACTACTCCATCGCAGATATGGCCATCTGGCCCTGGTACGGTGCGCTGGCGAAGGGGTTGCTCTACGAGGCTGGGGAGTTCCTCTCGGTGCACGAATACAGCCACGTCGTGCGCTGGGCGGACACCATCGCCGCGCGACCCGCCGTCGCGCGTGGGCGTCGCGTCAACCGCGTCTGGGGCGACGCGGCCAGCCAGCTCGCCGAGCGGCACGACGCGCACGATCTTGAGCCGAAGCCGTAGCTCGCAGCCCGACGAGCGCGGCCGCGCACGTGACTGTTCGAACCCAGGCGCCATTTAGTGGACCGCACCCCCAGGGTTTGACACGCTTACGTCATGCACGAACGCCCCCCCGTCGCCCCAGCTTTGGCTCGATTCCCCCGCAAAATCGGCCTTTCAGCCGCGCTGGGCGCGCTCCTCGTCGCTTCCCTGTGGGCTTGTGGCGCCGACGAAACCGCGGCGAAGAAAGACGCCGCCGGTGAGGACGCCCTCTTCGGCGGGGTCGACGCTCCGGTGGGGGACGCCCCGGCCGCCGACGCCGCGCTCGGCGACACGTCGCTCGGCGACATGGCCACCACCGCCGGTGACGCGGACGCGAGCTGCACCAGCGGCAAGACCACCTGCGCTGATCTGGGCCACCTGAGCACCTGCGTGGCCGGTGTCTGGCAAGCCACCGCGTGCGCGGCCGACGAGGTCTGCAGCGACCTCGCTTGCGTGAAGAAGCAGTGCACACCGCCTGAGAAGCGCTGCACCGCAGACCTCAAGGCGGCAGAGACGTGTGACGCGCGCGGGGCAGGGTGGAGCAAGACGCTCTGCCAGATCGACGAGGCCTGCGTGGCCGGGGCGTGCGTCAAGCTCACCTGCAAACCCGGCAAGAAGACGTGCGGCACACCGACGACGGTGCTGACCTGCAAGCCGGACGGCCAGGGCCACGACGAGGAGCTCTGCGGCGCCGACCACGGCTGCGATCCGGGCTACGGCAGCGGCGGCGCGCAGGCGTTCTGCAAGGCCCACGTCTGCCAGCCCAAACAGAGCTTCTGCGCCGAGAACAAGGCCTTGCAGTGCGCGGACGACGGGTTGGCGGCCAAGGAGCTTGAGAACTGCAACAAGAACGACTCCGTCGGTAAACCCATGGCCTGCAAGGGCGGCGTCTGCCTCAGCGTGAAGTGCGAGCCCGGCTCGTTCGCCTGCCTCGGTTGGACGCAGGTCGGCAAGTGCAAGGCCGACGGCTCCGGCTACGCCTCAACGTCCTGCGGCACCGGGCTGGTCTGCGAGAAGGGCACGTGCAAAGCCCAGGCCTGCGCGCCGGATGAGGCGTTCTGCGAGGGCAAGATCGCGAAGCTGTGCGACAAGCTCGGCACGACAGCGACCATCGTGGGCGACTGCGCGGTGAGCGGCAGCGACTGTGTCAAAGGCAAGTGCGCCAAGCCGTTGTGCACGCCCGACGCGAAGCAGTGCAGCGCGGACTACGCGAACCTGGAGGTCTGCGACGCCGGTGGCTACCAGTGGGTCGCCTCGCCGTGCGTGAAGGGCCAGGCCTGCGTGGGCGCGGCGTGCAAGCCCGTGCTCTGCACCCCTGGCGTGGCGGTCTGCAAGGGCAACGTACCGGTCGTGTGCGATGGCAGCGGCACGCAAGAGACGCCCGGCGCTGATTGCGGCAAGTCGGTGTGTGTGGCGGGCGTGTGCAAAACCAAAGACTGCCCGACCGGCACGACGACCTGCCAAGACGCGTCGACCCAGCTGGTGTGCAACGCCAACAGCGTCGGCGGCGTGGCGAAACCCTGCCCGGTGAAGACGGCGTGTCTGGCCGGCGTCTGCAAGACCGCCGTGTGTGAACCCGCCAAGGCGTGGTGCGACGGCACCGTGGGCAAGACCTGCGCGCTCGACGGTATGAAGATCATCGCGCAATCGGACTGCAGCAAGAGCAATCAGGTCTGCAAAGAGGGCGGCTGTATCGACAAGGGCTGCGGCGACGGCCAGTGCACTGCGTCCGCTGGCGAGACGTGCAGCACCTGCGCCAAGGACTGCGGCGCCTGCCCATTTGACGGCTGCACGGGCCGAAGTCAGCCCGGCTGCGACAAGTGCACCTGCGAGAGCTGCGTCTGCCAGTTCGACCCGAGCTGCTGCACCGGCAGCTGGACGGGCTCGTGCGCCAATCTCTGCAAAACGGCCTGCGGCGGCACCTGCCCGTGACGTTCAGGAGTCCCTCTATGATCCCGCGCCATCTCTCGGTGATTCGCCGCTCCGCGCTAATCGCCGGTCTCTGCCTGTGTCTGCTGAGCAGCCCCGCGTTCGCGGTCGACAAAGACGCAGACGGCCTCGATGACTCCTGGGAGCAGACCTGGTTTGGTGGTCTGGAGATCACCGATGGCAAGGGTGATCCCGACGGCGATGGTCTCGACAACGCCGGCGAGTACAAGGCCGGCACCAGCCCCGTGTTGGCGGACACAGATGGCGATGGTCTCTCGGACTTTCTGGAGCTAAACCCTACAAAACCGGGCTTTGAGAGCGATCCGACGCTGAGCGACACCGACGGCGACCAGCTCAGCGACGCGGAGGAGGTGCTGCTGCACGGCTCGAGCCCGACCAAGGCCGACACCGACGGCGACGGCCTGCCCGATGGCGTTGAGGTCAACGTGCACAAGACCTCGCCGATTCTACTCGACACGGATGGCGGCTTCTCCGATGACGGCGTCGAGGTGCTCGCCAACAAGAGCGACCCGCTGCTGCCCGATGATGACCAACAAGACAGCGATCAGGACGGGTTGACGGATTGGTTCGAGGTCAACAAGAGCCAGACCAATCGCCTCCTGGCCGACACGGACGGCGACGGCCTGAGCGACGGCGACGAGCTGGGCACCCACAAGACCGACCCGCTGCTCGATGACTCCGACAAAGACGGCCTCGGCGACGGCGAGGAGGTGCTCAACGACGGCACCGATCCCAACAAGAGCGACACCGACGGCGATGGGCTGGTGGATGGCGTCGAGGTCTACACCACCAAGACCGATCCGCTGCGCGTCGACACCGATTGGGACGGGCTGAGCGACGGCGACGAGATCAACAAACACAAGAGCAACCCCCTGCTGCCGGACTCCGATGGCGGCGGCTTGTACGACATCGTGGAGGTCTTCGAAGGCACCGACCCGAACCTGGCCAGTGACGACGCGGGCAAGGATCCCGACGGCGACGGGCTCTCGACGGGCTATGAGGTGAAGATCAGTAAATCGGATCCCAACCTCAAGGACACCGATGGTGACGGCTTGGATGACGGGCAGGAGGTGCTGCTGCTCAACGACCACCTCACAACTTTGGTGAACGACGCAGACTCCGATGACGACGGGGTATTAGACGGCAACGAAGGCGGCATCTCGGTTACGGGGTTGCCCGGCAGCAGCCTCGTCGGCGGCACGCATCCGCTCGTAGCCGACACCGACGGTGACGGGCTCGACGATGGCACCGAGAAGGGCCTCGCTACGCCGCAGAAGAGCGCGCTGAAGCCAAATGATACCGACCTCGCCAAGTTCAAACCGGACGCAGACCCGACGACGACCACAAACCCGACCGCGCAGGACACCGATGGGGACGGGCTCAAAGACGGCGCCGAAGACAAGAATCACGATGGCAAATGGGACGCGTCCGTAGAGACCGATCCGAACCTCAAGGACACCGACGGCGACGCCATGCCGGACGGCTGGGAGGTCGCGTACAGCGGCCCGACTGGCGCGGGTGCGCCGCTCAACCCCCTGAAAAACGACGCCGCAGCGGATCCCGACGGCGACGGGCTCACGAATCTGCAGGAGTACCAGCAGCAGTGGGTGGTGGACGGCAAGCTCGTCTCGGCGCCGACGCATCCCCGCGACAACGACTCCGATGATGATGGGCTGAGTGATTTTCAGGAGGTCAACGCGGTGTATCCGGGCACGCCAACCTTTCCCACCGGGACCAATCCAAACGCCAAAGACACCGATGGCGACGGGCTGCCGGACGGACTGGAAGATGGCGACGCCGACGGAAAGACGACCAAAGGCGAGACCAGCCCCAAACGTAAGGACTCGGACGGCGATGGGCTCAGCGACGGCGAGGAAGACAGCAACCACAACGGCAAGGTCGACACAGACGGGCCCGGCAAGGGCGAGACCGACCCCACCGATGCGGACAGCGACGACGACACCCTGAGTGATGGCCAGGAGGTGAAGCTGCTCGGCACCAACCCGCTGCTGAAAGACACGGACGGTGACGGCCTAGACGACAGCCTTGAGGTGGGCAAGGCGGGCGATCTGGATCCGGCGAGCAAGACGAACCCGACCAAGAAAGACACCGATGGCGACGGGCTGCCTGACGGGGTTGAGGACAGCAATCACAACGGCAAGGTCGACCCGGGCGAGACGGACCCGCGGCTGAAAGACAGCGACGGCGACGGGCTGCCTGACGGGATTGAGGACAGCAATCACAACGGCAAAGTCGACCCGGGCGAGACGGACCCGCT
>CALENB010000506.1 GCA_937910235.1 uncultured Myxococcales bacterium
TGTAAACTCGGCAGGGTGGCTGGAGGACGAAGTGGCATCATCTCGCCTATCCATGGCGGAACTTCTTTTTCCGCGCAAACCGCCGCTGTGGCAGCCTTGTTCTGACTCGTGCTGGTCACGACTCATCGTTCAAGTAAAATCGTATCTTGAAGCTGCGAATCCGCACGGCCACCTTCTCGCCTTTGCGCAGCCCTGGCTTGAAGCGACAGCGCTTTAACGCCGCGATCGCGGCCTGGTCGAGGCCAAAACCGATGCCCTTGATCACCCGAATGTCGCGGCCGCGGCCGTCTGCGCCAACCACCAACTCCAGCTCGACCGTGCCTTCGACGCCCTTCTCCCTGGCCGCGGCTGTGTAGCGCCCACTGCACCGGCCCATGGGCAGCGGCATGCGCGTGACTTCATCCACGGCGACCGGCGGTGATCCTCGCAGCGCCTTGGTCTTGCCCGGTTTGGTTGGGCCGGTGCGGCGCCCACCCTGCAACGTGTTACCGATGCGCACCGCTGGCCCTGCCCCGTTGGCGGAGGTCGAGTTCATGTCGATGCCAAACACCGGCTCCGCGTCGTCGTTCGCGTTCGGGTCGGGCCGCTCGGTCGGCGCTGAAGGCCGCTTGGTGTCGACGGGTTTGGGCGACGGTTTGGCGTCCTTGACCGGGCGAACGCGGCGCTTCGGCTTGCGGACCGGCACGACCGGGTCCGGCACCTTCTCCAGCACCTCAGGCTCCACCTCCGGGATGGCGGCCTCTTTCGGGGGCGGCGGCGGGGGCGGCGGCGGCAGCACCTTGGGCGGGGGCGGGGCCTCGACCAAGCGCACCTCCACTCGCACGGCCGGGGCGGGCGCCTCACGGGCAGGCAGCTGCTCCAACAGCGCCGCCGCACCTGCGTGCAACACCACCGAGGCGAGCAAGGTCACCAGACCACGGGTGAGGGCACCGCTGCCGATCATGGCGTCTGTACCCCCGCAGATTCGGGCTTGTCGCTGGGTTTGGCAGCTGGCGGCGTGGCGCTCGGCGCGGTCGGACCTGCGCCCGGGAGCGCACCCGGCAACGTCGGCGCGATACGGGCGGCCGGATCGATCTGGATCGCGAAGCTGGCGACGCCGAGGGTCTTGACGAGGTCGAGCAACCACACCACGCGGCCGTGGGCGACGCCCTTATCCCCCGCGATGAGCACCGTACTCTTGGGATCTGCCTTGACCGCCTTGGCGATGGTGGCTTGCAGCGCGGCGGCGTCCACTTGGGCGCCGTCGAGCCAGATGCCGCCGTCCGCCGTGAGCGTCACGGCCACCGTCTTGTGCTTCGGCGTGCTGCCGCTCGACGCCTGGGGTAGGTCCACCTCGATGGCCTGCTTCGTGATGAGGTTCGCCGTCAGCATGAAGATGATGAGCAGCACGAGCACGATATCCACCAGCGGCGTGACGTTGATCTCGGTAATGAGGCCTTTGCGGCGGGCTCCTCCTGCCATGACTAGCCCTCCCGCTTCGAATCAACGCGCGCTGTCGCGTCAGGCGCTGTGGCGTCAGGCGCTGTGGTGTCAGGCGCTGTGGTGTCAGGCGTTGGGGCGTCGGGCCCAGTGGCCGTCAACCACGCCAACACCTCGTGGCCGAACGCGTCCGCGGACGCCGCGCAGCTCTCCACGTGGCGCATGAAGACGTTGTAGGCCGCCACGGCTGGCAGCGCGACGAGCAAGCCAACGGCGGTGGCGACCAAGGCCTCCGCGATGCCGGTCATCACCGCGGAGGCGCCCTGGGCGGTGTTGGCGGAGAGGTCGTCAAAGGCCCGAATGATGCCGAGCACCGTGCCGAATAGCCCGATAAATGGGGCGTTGCTGCCCAACGTGCCGAGAAACGCCAAGCCGCGTTCGTAGCGCAGCCGCTCGCGCTCGACTACCGCAGCGATGTGCTCCTGCACCGAGCGACTCCCGTCGGCGGCGTGGCTCAACGCGGCGCGGGCGACGTTGGCCTCCATGGACGCCGCGTCGCCCAGCGCAACCACCGCCGCCGCCGCGCCCTGGCCGCGCATGGCGTCGAGGGCGGCGCTCAGGGCTTGCGTAGGTCGGCGTTCACGGGCGAAGAACCACACACGCTCGAGCATTTGAGCCACGGCGAGCAGCGAGAGCCCGAGCAGCAGCCACAACACCCAGCGCGAGCCCAGCCGCAGCATCAGGCCGAGCAGCTGACCGTCGACGCTCGTGGTGTGCGCGGCGCCGACCGCAGGCGCAGCGCTCGCGAGGCTCGGGTGACCTACCATCAGCGCACCGGCGACGGCCGCGAAGAGGGCATAGGCAGCAGCGCGGGCGACGAGCGCGCGTGGCGCAGGTGACCGTGGCGCGGCGGATGCGGCTGAAGTCGACCTGGAGCGATGGCACCACGGCGAAGATCTTCGAGGGGAAAGATGCCATGGCCAAGCTGGCGATGCTGATCCCAGCGCCCAACACCA
>CALENB010000507.1 GCA_937910235.1 uncultured Myxococcales bacterium
CTCGATCAGAGACGCCCAGATGGCTCAGCACGAACCCACAACCCCTCGCTATTGCCCACGCTGCGGCCAGGGCACTGACGTCGAGATCTGCCCCGATGACGGATCGCCCACGTTCCTGCGCGCCTTGCGCAGCGCAGAGACCCGCATGCTCGCCGTCGGCGACGTGATCAGTGGCCGCTATCGAATCGAGGGGATCCTCGGCCAAGGCGGCTTTGGCGCCGTATTTGCGGCCGAACATCTGATGACGGGGCAGCCGGTCGCCGTCAAAGTCATGATCGGCGACTTTGGCGTAGCCGCCGAGGACTTGGTGCAGCGATTCCTGCAGGAAGCCCGCATCACCGCGTCGCTGAGCCACCCCAACACGGTTCGTATCTACGATTTTGGCCAGACCAAGACCGGCGTGCTCTTCATGGCGATGGAGCAGCTCCGCGGCCCGACGCTGGAGGCGCGGCTGCACGCCGCCACGATCGCGGGGACGGCGCTGTCGGAGACCGAGACCATCGCCATCGGCGTGCAGGTGTTACGAAGTCTCACCGAAGCCCACAGCGCTGGGCTCGTGCACCGCGATCTCAAGCCGGGCAACCTCATCTTGGTGCAGATGGTGGGCGAGCCCGACATTGTGAAAGTGCTGGATTTCGGCATCGCGCGGCCGCGTGATTCAGTGTTGACACAGACCGGCACCGCGCTTGGCACGCCGACGTTCATGAGCCCCGAGCAAGCGCGCAGCGAGGTGCCCGACGGTCGCTCAGACCTGTATTCGCTGGGCTGCATCCTCTTCGCCTGCGTGGCCGGCGAGCCGCCCTTCGTTGGCGACAGCACCATGAGCGTGCTGCTCGCGCATCAGCTTCACGCCCTGCCGAATCTGCGCGACGTGGCGCGGGTGCCGGTATCTGAAGCGTTTGTGCAGTGCATCGAGCGCGCCACGGCAAAGAAGGTCGGGGGTCGCTTCGCCGACGCCGTCGCGATGCGGGAGGCGCTTGAGGCCATCGTCGTCGCCCCGACGCCTCCAGCGCCGGCCGGCGACGACGTGTGGGCGCCGACCATGGAGAGCGACGTTATCGGCGTCTCCCTGGCAGCTCGTACGCTCGCGGGGGACGGGATCGCCCGACTCGTGTCGAGCCAGACCCTGGCGGCGGATGGCGTGGCGGCCCCTGGGCTGGTCGGGCTTGAGACGACGAACGCCCTGCCCTCCGATGTTCAACTCCCGGATGATACCGGCGACGAGACGGTGCTGAACGACATCATCGAGGCGGCGGCGCCTCAACCGACACCGACGATGCGCTCGCATCCGGCGCGGCCGCGCTCGAGCGCGCAGGTGCCAACGCTGGCCACGCCCTCAGCGCTGCGGACAGTTGGGCGCGCGACCGGTAACCGGCCGGCTGCTCGTCCGGCGGCGCCGACGACGGGGAAACACGCGGATCGACCACGTGGCCAGACTGCTAGCCAGCAGCTGCGGGCGCGTAAGCAGGGTGGCGGGCCGCAATCCAAAGCCCAAAATCAGGGTGCGCCGCTGCGTGGGAGACCCGCGTCGGCGCCCCAGGCCGTCGCGACGCAGGCCCGTGCGCCTCAGGCTCAACGTACACAGGCCCAACCTACACACGCCCATGCGACGCCCAGTGGCGGCCGTTCGGCCGGCAACACGAGCAGTGCCAACGCTGCGAGCGCGTCGCGTGACTTCGGCGATGATCTGACGCCCGCGCCTGCGGTCCTGCCGTCGACGCGAACCAGCGCACCGAAACCACCCGTGGCGGCGCTCGTGTCCGCGGTCGTGCTGGCGGCGATTGTGCTCGGCGTCGGCGGCTGGTGGGCGCTGCGGAAGGATGGCGACTCGGCACGACCGCCAGCCGCCGCCGCGGTTGTGACAGCGCCAACACAGGCGAAAGAATCGCCTGCGGACATGCACCCGACGCACGACACGGCAGCGAAAGGCACAGCGGCCAAACACGGCGACCAACCCCGTACTGACGATCCGACCGCTCCCGAACCGGGAGTCCATGCGGCCGGCACCGTCGCGCCCACAGCTCCGGATCCGGTGGGTGCTGCGCAGCTCGCCGCCCAGCCAGCGACTGGGAAGCCCACCGCCGCAGAGCCCGCCGCCGCAGAGCCCGCCGCCGCAGAACCTGCCGCCGCAGAACCTGCCGCCGCAGAACCTGCCGCCGCCAAAACGGCGTCGGCGCCGAAGTCGCAGCCCAAGGCCGCAGCTCAGGACCACGGCGGCGCCAAGCCAACGCACAAAGGGCACGACACGAGCGCGTCGAAGAAACCCAGTCGCGTGAAGGCCGCGAAGGCGCCCATCAAGGCGAGAGTTCCGGCCAAAAAGAAAGCCAAGGCGAAAAAGCCAAAGGCGCCAGCCCGCGACAAGGCGTTCGATCTGCTGTGATCGTGGCGGACTGCGTTGCGTTGTGACGGCACGGCGGCGCGCTTGCCATCCACCTGGATGTCATCGCAGTGGATGTCATCGCAGTGGATGTCATCGCAGTGGATGTCATCGTTGTCGCGGCTCATCGCGATCCTCGCTCCTTGCGTCTTCGCACACCGCGGAGGACACTGTGCAAATGAGTACTCGACCCGCACTACCGCAGCTGTTTGGCACCCTGCTCACGGTGTCGCTCGTGGCCGTGACTGCCGCGTCTGCCCACGCCAAGAAACCCGCAGTGACGCGGCATGCCCGAGGCGCGAAGACTGCAGCCCAGACCGCCGAAGAGGCCGCCGCTGCGACGGCGTTGCAGGCACGCGCAAAGTTTAAGCGCAAAGAGTTCAAGGCCGCTGCCACGCTGTTTATGCAGGCCTACAGCCAGCAGCCGTTGCCGCCGCTTGTGTTCAATGCAGCCCGCGCATACGCAGAGGGTGGCATGACGGGCCAGGCCATCGGCCTCTTCCGCCTGTACATGACCATCTCGAAAAGTGCAGCTGGCACCAAGACGGCGAAGGCACACATCGCCAAGCTTCAGGCCGCTGACAAGTTGAACGAGGCGACCGGGTCGGCGACCGCGACGAAGGCGCCAGAGACCACCTCAGAGAGGGCGCCGAACGTAGCGGCGTCGAATGTCGGTACGACGAGCGCAGCGATGGCGCGAGCGACGACACCAGCTGTCTGGCCACGCTGGGCCGTCACTGGCGCGAGCGTGGTCGGGTTGGCGACCGGGGTCGTGTTGATGGTCTCGGCGAGCGGTGACAGCAACGACGCCGCTGGACTGCCTCTCAAGACCGACGCAGACGTCGCCAAATACAACAGCAAGTTTGACGACGCCGAGCGCCTTTGGACTGCCGGCGTCGCTGTGACGGCTATTGGCGTGGGCCTCGGTGTTTGGGCGACGTGGCTGCATCTGAGCGCAGGCCCTACCCGCAGCGTGCTGCAGTTGAACGCTGGGCCGCGCTTCGC
Organism: uncultured Myxococcales bacterium; assembly: GCA_937910235.1. Taxonomy (GTDB): domain Bacteria; phylum Myxococcota_A; class UBA9042; order UBA9042; family UBA9042; genus UBA9042. The sequence continues at coordinate 3,383 of CALENB010000507.1, forward strand.
CGCTGTGACCTATCACTTCTAGGCACGTCGGGCCCTGCGTCGACGTCCAACTGATAGCTGAAACGCCGGTTTTATGGGACGTTAGGGGACAATGGCTAGTGGCATCGTCGGCATCGCCGTCCACCCGATCTCCTTCAGCGTCAGCTTGTGAGCTGGAAACAAGGGTTGCGGCGCCTGCGTCACGGAAGGCGAGGCGCAGGACACCGCGCCGGACGTGAGAGACTTAGTCGTGAAGTTGACCTTGTCACCGGCCGAGAGCGGCTTGGCCAAAACGCCATCGTGTCCATACAAAGCGCCGCCGCCGTAATACGCACGCGCCCTCAAACCAGTACCGCTCGGCTCGGGCGACACGGTCATGGCCGTCTTGCCTGTGCAATTCGGACCTGCGAAATGGACCGACGCGGTCGAGAGGATGTAGGTTGGCGAGCTCGTGATGACATAGCCACCGGGCGTGAGCACCTCAAACTTGTCGATATGCTGCTGCTTTAGGATATACGTGCCGTTCTTGGTCTTCTCCACTAGGTACGACGGCAACATGCCGAGCACAGCGCCGACCTCCATCCCCGTCGCGTCGACGACACGCCCGCTGCTTCCGCCGCCGCCACCACTCGCCGCGGTCTTCTTGAGCGCCGCCACGTCGACCAGCGCGCCATCGAGCTGGGTTTGCAGCTGACCTGTCTTCGCTGCGGCCGAATCGAGCGACACCTTCAGCGCGCCACCTGCGGCGTTGGCCGTACTGGCCACCGCGGCGACCTTGGCCGCGTCCGCCTCTAGTGCGTAGGGCACCGCGCCGACGTGCACACGCGGCAGCGGCGCTTGATTGACGCCGACTGTCGCTTCGACCCACAGATCAGCCGTCTGATGCACGGCCTGAACGCAGGTGGGTGGGAGGACGGCGGCGAAACGTCCGGTGTTGGCCTCCGCCTGCACCACAGCAGACTGGCACTTCAAGTTTCCGCCCGATGCGGCGTCGAAGAACGACACACGCACATCCTGCGCGCTTGGGTAGGGTTTACCCGCGGCGTCCGTGATGGTGCCGGCGTACGTGAGCGGCGTCTGCGCCGGCGCGCCGGTCGCGAGCACATGGCCCGCCATCAGCCCGACCGCCAGAAGACAGCTCGCTATTAGGACGCGGGTGAGCTTACTGTTCATGGCGCAAAACCTCCTTGCATGCAGTGCGTCGCGCTCCACGTTCGATCCGCCAGCCAGCCGGCGTTCATCATCCGAAAAGCACCCGCAGCGGCGTCGCCCACAGACTGAAACCCACCCTGCATCACAAAGCCACCCTGGACGGCGATGCAGCTACCGCCATCGCAGACTTTGCCAGTGCCGCAGCTGCCGCCGAATGGTGCGTGGGTGCAGCCCATGACCACGGAGCAGGTGTCCACTGTGCAGGGGTTCTTGTCGTCGCAGAGGCCGTGATTTGGGGCGTAGGCGCAGACGCCGATCGAGGTGTCACACGTGTCGACGGTGCAGGACACGCCGTCGTCGCAGGTCGAAAGACACAGCGTGGGGCCGGCATCGGTGCTGGTGTCATTGACGGTCGCATCGGGCACGTCTGCGGCCGGCGCTGTGTCAGCCAGCAGCTGAGTGTCGGCTGTCACGTCCGTGTCGGTGACTGCGCTGCTGTCCGAGCCGCCGTCGGCCGTTGACACGTCGCCAAGTTCAGCGCCGACATCCTCAGCCGCCTCGCTGTCGGTCACCGCGCTGTCGGTCACCGCGCTGTCGGCCGCGCTTGTTGTTGAACCGTCAGGGTGCGCGCCGCCATCGTTCGTTGGGCCAGAGACGTCTTCCGAGGTTGAGTCGCCCTTGCCCGTTGTCTTGACGGCGCCGTCCGCCGTCGTTGCCCCATCCGCGTTCACTTGCGCCTGCAACGCTGCTTCGTCCAGCCGTGGCGCCAGACACCCAGCCAGAGCGAGGCCCGCGCACCACGCAAGCGCGATCGAGATGAGCGGCGCGATGGTGGTTTGTAGTCGCCGGTCACGACCCAGCGCCGGCGCCGGGTGGGAGGGCGCGCGGCGCGTTCCATTGGGTTTTGGATGATCACTCGTCATCTGATGGATGCCCCTCCGCCGCCTCTCGCTTCGGTGACCGCCGCTGCAAACCGCTTGCGGCAGCGGTCGGCGATGTAATCAGCCTCAAACTGCGCTATGCCACCGGCGGCCACCCCATCTTGCCGCGTCAACCCGCCTTGGAGACACCTAGAGGGCGGGGTCGGAACAGGTTAACGGCGGCCCGTCGAAACCGCCATGCCTGGGCCGCGGCGCTGTCGTCTGGGCCGTCTAGAACCAGCGTATTGGGCAGCGCTTGGACAGCCGCGCGTCGCTGAAAAAAGCGTTCGCACCAAGGGCGCTGCGTGGGCACGTGGTAGGATGCAGCAACGCGTCGCGACCCTGTAACCGCCATCACACCGAGCCGCACGCATGGCCGAGGTCCACTTGCTGACACCAGCGCCGCTTCAACGCCGACGTTCCGGCCATTTCACTGCGGCAGCGGTCTGGCTGGGGGTGTGGTTGGGGGGGTGGCTCGTGCCTGCATCGGTCCTCGCTGCGCCTCCGACCGCAAGCCCTGCCGCACCTCCAACCGCCGCCGCGACCCCACAAACCGGCGCCACATGGTCGCTCACGTGGGCGCCCGCGCCGCTCACGGTTGGCATCGTCGAGCTCGCTGCGGAGCGTCGCTTCGGCAGCAGCGCCGGTGTCCGTGGCGTGCTCGCGGTCGGACACGGCACCACCGGGCTCTGGTCCACGCGCGACATTCGCGGCCTGACCATGATTGAAGGGCGCTGGGTCGGCCAAGCCGGCGCACAGGCGCGACGCTACCTCCTCGGCGACTTCAACACCGGCATCTGGGGCGCTGTGGACCTGCGATTCCTCACGATTCGGCGACCGGCGCAGTCTGTCTTCGGCGCGGGGCTGGGGCTGTTGGCGGGTGGTAAGTGGCGTATCGCCATGGGGTTCACCGCAGAGATCGGGGTGGGCGGGGCGGTGGTGCTGAGCGCCCTTGTTCAAAACGGCAGCGAGCGACGGATTGTGTCGTGGTCGCTCCAACCCACCGTGCAAGGTGCGCTCGGATGGAGCTTCTGATGGCCCGACTCCACCATCTCATGCTCAGTTCGCTCCTCGTGTGCGGCGGCTGCATGTACGACCTGAACACGTTTGAGCTGTGTGAGCGCGACCCGGAGGCGTGCGAGACCACCGTCGTGGCGTGGCCGATCCTGTCGAGTTGCACCGTCGTCGAGCCCTTGGAGGTCGCGATTGGCACCGGGGAGTTCGCGTTCCAAGACTTGGCTGCTGGCGCCGCGCCGACGTTGCATGAAGGCACGCCGGTGCAGGCCAGCACGCTGTTCCACGTCTTCGTGGCCGTGAAGATTCAGAACCCGGACCCGGCCAACAGCAAGTACCGTGTCCGAATCCGCGTGGTGGAGCCAGACCCCGCAAATCCGGGTTCAACGCGTGCTTCGGTGACGCAGTTGGTGCTGCACGACAGCTTGCGGGCGCAGTCCGATGGCAGCGTGACCCGGGCCGGCGTGCGCATCTTCGTGAACGCTGCGCCGGTCGCGATCGCGCTCGATGTGGAAGATCAGTGCGGTCGGCACGCGGAGCGCATCCACGACATCAAGCCGTGAATGCCCCGGTTTGGCGCCGCGCAGGGACCGAATCGTGCTGGGGTGCGATCTTGCTGGGGTGCGATCGCGTGCCGCTACGTGTCGCCCGTGCGCACCCAGCGCTCCAATAGCGCGGTCGCATCCGCGCGGGCCTGAGCGGCCGCGGCGAGGTAAGCGTCGCGACCCGCAGCGCCGAAGACACTGAGCGGATGAAACGCCGAGTCGTCCAACTCGGCCGCCTTGGAGTCGGCCCGCTCCACCTCTCCCAGGGTCGCGTATCCAGCCTCCGCTACGGCCACCCGCTCCTGTTCGC
>CALENB010000508.1 GCA_937910235.1 uncultured Myxococcales bacterium
GGTCCCCGATCGCGAGGCCGTCGAGGTGGAGCCGTGTCAGCGTCGCGCCGGCCCGTTCGATCTCATCGATCGTCACCATCAGCGGATGGTCGGTGGTGACCTCGTTGTCGCGATACGCGCCGATGAGCAGCAGGTATTCGACTTCGGCGGCCGAAGACAGGCCGTGCAGCAGCTTGAGAGACGGCGTATCCGCCCACTGAAGGTCGTCGAGGAAGATGACGAGCGGGTGATCCGGGGTCGCGAGCACCCGCACAAAGTCCAGAAACAGGCTGTTGAAGCGATTGTGCGCCTCATTGGCTGGCAGCTCGGCGACGTGGGGCTGTGCCCCGATGAGCAGCTCAAGGTCCGGGATCATCTCCGTGACCACGGCGCCGTTGCCATCGAACGCCGCCAACAGGCGGTTGCGCCACAGCTGCACGTGCTCCTCGGGCTCGGTCAGCAGCTGTCTAATTAACTCGCTAAAAGCCTGGATAAACGCGCTATAAGGCACTGACCGCTGATGTTGGTCCACCTTGCCGGAGACGAAATAGCCTCGCCGCTTGACGATCGGGCGCTTCACTTCGCTAACCAGCGCCGTCTTGCCCGCGCCAGAGTACCCGCCGATGAACAGCGTCTCACTGCGGCTGTCGGCGACGCGCTCGAACGCCTCGAGCAGCGTCGCTACCTCCTGGTCGCGGCCGTAGAGCCGCTGTGGCAGCACGAAACGCTCGTAGACATCGTCCGCGCCGATCTCAAACGGCTCGATGCCGCCGCGCTTCTCGACCTGCTCCAGACAGCGCCCCAGGTCGCGACGCAGGCCGCGGGCGCTCTGGTAGCGGTCCTCCGCCATTTTTTCGAGCAGCTTGAGCACGATCTCCGAGAGAATCGTCGGAATAGTCGGGTCGACCTCGCTTGGAGCCATCGCCTCGCGGGCGATATGGCTGTGCACCAGCTCCATCGGGTCCGTGGCCATGAATGGACGTCGGCGGGTCAACAGCTCGTAGAATGTGGCGCCGAGACTGTAGAGGTCGCAGCGATAATCGAGCGGTCGGTTCATGCGACCGGTCTGCTCGGGCGCCATGTAGGCCAGCGTCCCTTCAAGGCGCGCTGGGCTCACGAGCTTCTGCTGCTCGCGTGACAGCTGCGTGCTGACTCCAAAGTCGGTGATCCGCACCTCAGCCGTCCGACGATTGACGATGATGTTCTGCGGTTTGATGTCCTTGTGGATCACGTCGGCGGCATGAATCGCGGACAGCGTGTTCGCGACCTGGACCGCGATGCGAAGGAACTGCTCACTCGACATGCGCCCGTACGTCACCAGATCCTTGAGGGTAACGCCGTCGATGTCCTCCAAGATGGTGGCGAAGCCGTTCAGGTACGGTTCGAGCGCATACGCTCTGATGATCCCCGAGACGCCGGCCTCCTCAAGCCGGCGAACGATGCGGTATTCGTGCTGGGCGCGGGCGAGATCGCGCTGCGTCGGGTACTCGTTGCGGAGCACCTTGACGATGATCGGCAAACCATCGGTGTCGCGAACGCCGCGATAGACAACGGTCTTACGGCCTTCATACAACTTGGAGGCTATGGAGTAACCTGGAAGAGTCAGCATTGGGCTCGCAGGGGGATGCGGTGGCAGAAGCGGTGGCGTAGACCGTCTGAAGTGTCAACTGTTGCGGCCGGCTGGGCAAGCGTGATGCCGGAAAGATCGCGCCAAACTGCCCGGATTTCCAGCTGCGACAGCTTTGGACGGAGCCAAATCGGGCGAGTGGCGGGCGGCGAACGAGCAGAGGTGGGTGATTCATGAGAGCGTTGGTAGTAGGCGGCACCGGCCACATCGGTAGCGCCGTGGTCCGCGAGTTGGTCGCTCACGGGTGGCGGGTGACGGTGCTGAGTCGACGCGCCGGCGGCAGCCGCAACCTGGTCGGTATCGACGTCACGTGGCACGTTGGCGACGGTCACGACAAGGCGGATTTGCGCGCGGCGGCGACCGGGATGACGCTCGTGGTGGACGCGGCGGCGCCCTACCCGGTTCATCCGGTGACGCCGCGCAGCGACGCAGACGCTCACCCCGTCGCCTTCGCGGTGCGACGCACCCAGGCGCTGCTCGGTGCTGCAGCGGACGCGGGCGCGGCGTTGATCGCGATTGGATCGTTCGTGACCCACAAGGTGCGAGAGCGGCGCGCCCGCAGCGGGCTGGGGCGGCTGAGATCGCGCACGCTGCGGAGACTGCACCCCTATTTCGCCGTAAAAGAGGGGGTTGAGGGCGAGCTGCTCGCGGCGGCACGGCGCGGGCAGCGCGTCGGCCTGCTCAATCCGACGGGCTGCCTCGGGCCCTGGGACCTCAAACCCCGGGGCCTCTGCCTAGTGCCGATGGTCGCGTGTGGGGAGCTGCCTAGCACCGCGTCGGACACGGTCGACTTCATCGACGTACGCGACGTCGCGATCGGCGTTCGGCGGATGGCGGAGACGCAGCATTTTGGCGTGCCGGTGCTGCTGGCTGGTCACAGTCACCCGTTTGGCGACTATTTTGCGGAGATCGCGCGGCTCGCAGGTCGGTCGGCGCCGAGACTCTCCGCGCCGGCCAGCCTGGGTGTCGTCGCGCTCTGGACGGCGGAGCGAACGCTCGGCGCCATCGGTCGGCGCCCGCCGTGGCCCGCCTTGAGCCTGTTCATAGTGGCGGAATGCGGACCGGTGGACCGCAGCGTGGCGCAGTTGGCGCTGGGCGTGGCGCCGAGACCGCTCTCCGAGACGCTACAGGACGCCCTGACGTGGTACCGCGAGCTCGGCTACTGCTGAAAGCGCGCAGCGTCCACCCGGCGCTATGGCTGGCTATCGTTGGACGAGAAACCACCCGAGACCACACGCGTCACCAAGTCGCGAGCTGACTCGCGCCACGGTCGCGCGTGGCGCTGCAAGGCGGATTCGGGCTCGGTGCGCAGGTAGTCTTGCACGCGCCGCGACCGACCGAATGACGCGCTCATCTGCAGGCAAACGCCGCCAATCGCGTCACCGGCGAGGATCCAATCGGAGAACGTGCGCAGCGTCGCGTCGTCCAACACCTCAAAGTCGCCGACTTCGTGCACGTTAAACGGGATCTCTACGAGCTCGTCGATTCGCATGCCGTCTTCAGCGTCCTCCATCGCGCTCGGCACCTGGCTGTGCACGTAGACCGGCATAGCTGGCCAAAATCGTCGCGCGCTGGGCGTGTCCATCGCCTCAAACACCGCGCGCAGCATCGGGTGCACGGCGCTTGGCAGGCCCGCTTGGCGACCGATCAGCCAGCCCTGGAGCAGCGCTAGGAGCTCGCCAGCGTCGACTGAGCGCCGGCTCTCCCACTGCAGACGCAGCGCCATCTCGCGGCCGATGGTGAGGTCGATGTGACGTTCGCCGAGCCGCGCGCTGCCGAAACGCTTCGGGAAGCCATACAGCTCACGCCCCAAGACGATCGGCATGTAGGAGTCGAGGTACAGCTCGGGTGAGTAGACCGCGGGCCGCGCGCCGGGGCCGATGACAGGCAGAAACGCGGTGGTCTCGTTGTACGCAAAGCCCCGGCCTTCCGCGCTGCTGTGCTGCGAGTAGACGTTGGGGAAGAAGTTGAAGGTCAGCAGGTACCGTCCGCCCAAGCCAGGGATCACGGTCAGGCCCGGCGGAAGGCAGGCCCGAATACGGCTGATGTCGGTCTGCACGACGAGGGCGTACATCGGAAAAGAGCCCATCGCGTAGGGGCCCTGGACCAATCGGGCGTTTGGCGTGTGAAAGTGATCGTCAAAGTTCTTACGAACAGACGCATCGTGGCGATGCGCGCCGCGGATTTGGTCGGTCAACTGCGCGACCAGTCGCGTCGCGAAGGTGGGGCTTCGAGCCATGAGCGCGTCGAAGGCGTCGCGAGGAACCATCACGACGTCGACGTTGGAGAACGCGCGCACCGAAGCGCTGCGGTCCAGGCCGTCGATCACCGACAGCAAACCGATGGTTCGCGGCGCCCTTTGCAGCGCGAGCGTCCGGTCGCCGTTCTCGATCGCGACCTCGCCGTTGAGCACGAAAAACACCGCCTCCGCGGCGGTGTCTTCGACGATGAAACGGACGCCTTCCTTGATGTGTGCGTACCAGGCGTTGTTGAGGAGGAAGGTCGTATCGGCATCCGGCAAGTCGCGGAGAATCGGACGCGTCAGCAGCGCAGCGCGGATCGCGGCTGGCAATGTCGGGGCTGCGGGCGATGTCGGGGCTGCGGGCGATGTCGGGGCTGCGGGCGATGTCGGGGCGCGTGGCATGGTGATCTCCTTAGCGCGGACGATCGCGCATGGGCGCGCCTGTGGCAAGTCGTCCGCCGCGGGCCACGCCGCGACCGAACCCGCCGAACTAGCCGAAATCTCGCTCGCCACACACGCGACTCGGGCTCCCCGTCAACGCGCGTGACGCCTGCATCCCGCTCATGATGGCGGATTCAACAGCGCCGATGTTGAGGCCCGTTCGGATCCATGTGCCGGCCAACACGAGGTTGTCGAGACCGCTGCCGTCTGCCGCCAGGCGCACACCGACTGTACCGGGGGCGGAGAGCACAAATCGGTCCGTCGGTTCGACGTTTGCACACCAGAACTGTGCATCTAGCCGCGCCTCGCCTTCGCGCTCTTCGGGGTCGTTGAGCTGGCGCCAGTCGGGCGCTTCGAGGCGGCCGTCCGACGTCGCGCCGGGGATGAACGCGCCGCCGCCGTCGCGCAGCCAGGTCAGCGCGATGGCCTTTGCGCGCGCGTCCTCTCGGTGATGAAACCCCACGTCGTCAGCCGGCGGTGGCGGCGCGCTCTCCAGTCTATTGCAGACATGAAGCACGTGGCCGGGCGAGACGGGCCAGGCCTCGTGACGAAGGAGGTGCGACATGTCCCCGTAGCCGGTGAGCGGCGCGAGGCCCGTGTTCATCATGGGTTTGCCGTCGTCGCGAACCGCGTGGGACCAGACCTGGAGCGCGATCGTCGGCGTGCTCTGTAGGCCGTTGAGCAGGTCGCGCCAGCGCGGCAAACGGTCGCCGAGCTCTGCACACAGGGGCGGCAGCGCGGCGTGGCTGATGGCCAGCACGACGTCGTCGAAGTCGCGCCCGTCCTCCAGCGTCGCGCTGGCCACGTCCTCCCAGCCCGACCAAGTCGCCTCGAGGTCGATCGCGCCGGCCTGCAGGGCTGCGCCTTCTTCAAGTTGGTCCCAGCGCGGCGAATCAGGCCACGCGGGCAGTCCATTTGTGTCGATGAGCGGCTCGTAGGCCAGCTCGCCACCGCGGACCGTCGCCTGCCGACCCAGGTGCACACGCGCCACTCTGGTGCCGTCTGCGCTCAACTCAAGCCGGCGGACACGCTGAAAAAAAGCGAACCGCACGCCCCGTTTTCGCAGCACCTCATACAGCGGCGCGACGAGGATCTCGCCGGTGCCGGCCTGCATCCACCACCCTACGGCGCCCTTGTAGGCACCGACGAAGCGCAGGGTCATGCGAAGCGCGGTGCCTGCGCCGAAGCCGGTCTCCGGTCGATGGTCATCCGCGGCGTGAAACACCAAGTCGTACACAGCCCGCACCAGGGCCGACTCCGTCGCCAGCGCGGAGGCGCCGTGCCGGTGGAGCCAGACCCGGAAGTCTTCAGCGTCGAGCGCGTCGAACCCGCGCGTCAGCACGCGATCGCGGACCATACCGACCACACAGGCGGTTCCGAGCTCAAGCAGAATCCACAGCCGCCGCAGCTCGTCGTCCCGCGTCAGGTCGGTCTCAAGGCGGCGCTGAAGCGCGGTGAGCGACGCTCCGACGCGGGTCAGCGCGTCTTCCTTACCGCCGCTGAGGTCGGCCGCGAGGGCGCTAGACAGGATAATCAGCTCCCTTACGAAGCCGGTCACGGTCCGCGCGACGAGGCCTGGATGACCGCGTCGCACCAGCTCGCGGGCCAGCACTTTCACCCCAGTACCAAGCCAAGCCAGCATCATCGTCACGTAGTCGTGCGGCGTCGGCCAGATGCCGCCATCGCCCGGGCGGCTGTGGTTGCGTGGAAACGTGAGCGCCCACGGTCGCAGCTCGCCGTCGATGATCTCCTGAAATACGACGGTGTCCTGCGGCTTGAAGGCGTCCTCAAACGTCGCTATTGGCACGGACGACGCCCGATTGAGTTCGGCGTAGCAGGCCTTGAAGGTCGCGAAGGCGTTCTCGTAGCCACCGAGGAGGACGTGCAGGCCGTGCTCCTCGATGCGGCCGTGAACACCGCGGGAGCTGGCGCACTTTCCGCCGAGCCGCCAACCCATCTGGTACACGGTAACTTCGTCGTGGTCTTGCCATCCAGGCTGATTTGTCAGGTGAAAAGCGGCCGAGAGCCCGCCGAGGCCACCACCCAATATTGCGATTCGCCGCTTTTTTGTGCTCATGTGTCGCCCACTCCCAGACGCCTGCCGACCCATCACTACCGAGCGACGCGGCGCGCGTCACTGCAACCGAATCAACACCAGGGTGGCCCCGCTGCCGCCATTACCCGGCAAGGCCTCGCACCACGCTTGCACCATCGCGGACTGCCGCTGCAGCGCGGCGCGGCATGCACCGCGCAGCACAGGATCGCCCTCGGACCGATGGCCTTGCCCATGAATCACGCGCACGCAACGCCACCTGCGCTGGCGCGCTTCGCCGAGAAATGAGCGCAATCGCCGCACCGCTCGCTCCTCGGTGAACCCGTGTAGGTCAAGCTCGCTCTCGGCCGACCAGAGTCCACGCTCCAGGTCGCTCAACGCCGGATCTCCCCGCTCTGCGGACCATGAGGGACGCGAGAGCGTGGTGAACAACAGGTCAAAGGTCGCCTCCGACGCCGCCTGTGCTGCCGTCGCCGTGGCCACGTCAGGTCGTCTAGCCGTCTGCCGTGGCGCCGCGACTCGCCCACTGCGCGGTGACAACGATCGCACGCCCGTCATCGCGACGGCAAAATCGTCCATGGTCGCCGGGGGCGAGACACCGGCCTCATCGGCCGTCGCCCCGGCAATGGCTGTGGCCGGCGCTGGGGGCGCAGCGACGCGCGGCGACGGGGTCGCAGCGAGCGCCTCAGCCGCCGCGGCCACCGCGCGCAGCTCTGCCTCCGCGTCGCGAAACGGGTTGTGTTTGGGCGCCACGGCTGGGCTGCCACCTGTCGCGACCTGGGGTGTTTTCCGTTTTTTGCGCGCCATGGCCACCTCGACGAACGGTTCGTGACGGTCGCCCGGCTGAGCGCGTTCCGCAAGCCCAGGGTCGCGCCTCGATGCGATCAGCGCGTAGGTCACCTCATCGCAGCTCGGGCCAGAAACATGGCCGACGAGGCAGGTTGATATCAAGAAGTTA
>CALENB010000509.1 GCA_937910235.1 uncultured Myxococcales bacterium
CGAAGAACCCGCCGACAGGCACTACCCTGTCGGCGGATTCGGGGCCGTCCACGTTCACCATTCGGCGTCGCAGAGCGTCTCTCGTTCGTTTACGCCGGCTTCATCACCTGACTTCTGCACTCCGGTGCCCATGGACGGCCCCGACACAATTTGGGCCGTGCTGTCTCACGAGCTTCACTGTGTGGGGCCCCAGCCCCCACGTTCAAGCGCTGTGGTGCTCTCCCTAAAGCCACAGGTGTTGGCGTGCCGCGAGCACCTCGTTCGGCGACACCGTTTGCGCCTTTGCCTTGGCCGCCTCCTCCAACGCCTTGAGCGCCAGACGGTCAATGGCGCGCAGGTTGCCGCGGCTCATCTCAAAAATGGCCTCAAACGCCTCCGCGTCAAACGGCGTTGTCGGTGCGCCGGCCACGCGGCATCGATGTTCCATGTACGCACGCGTTTCGTCCCGCGAAAGCAGCCTCAACGTCGCGGCGTGCGCCATTCGCTGGGCGACGGCTTCGGCTGCCGGGCGACTCAGCAATCGCTGCAGCGGCGGCTGGCCGGCGAGCACCAGCGACAGCACCAAACGACTGTCCATGTCGAAGTTCGTCAACAATCGAAGCATCGCGAGACTGTCTGGCCGCAGGTCGTGCGCTTCGTCGAGCAGGATCACCAGACGGACGCCGTCGGTGCCCGCGGCGTCCTGAAAGTGCTCCTGCAATCGGCACACCAGCGACGGGTAACTGCCTGCGCCCTCAAGTCCGCATGCGCGGGCGATCTCTTTGCACAGGTCGCGTTTGCTGAGGCCGGTGACCTTCACGTAGCGCACGCTGTACCGCGCTTCGGGCAGCTGGCTGACCAGCAACCGCAGGGTCACGGTCTTGCCCGTACCTGCCGGGGCGACGAGCGTCGCCGACATGCGCTGCGCGACTGTGCGCCTGATTTCCTCGGCTGCATCGCGTTGATAGTCCAGGGTGAAGCGGTCGCTGATGGCCAACTCGCGGGTGAACGGCGTCTTGCGAAAGCCGAGTGAGCTCAGATCGATCTTCATAGTCTCTCCTTGTCAGCGTCAACGCCCACATTGGCGCTGACGCGGTGGTCGGCAAAGCCGCCATCCGGCCCCACCACGGGGCCGAAATCGTTGTCGAAGGCGGTCATGGCGGCGGTCTTTGGCACGCCCTCGCCTTCGAACGGTTTGTTGTCGTTGGGATAGCCACGCCGGTCTGTGGCGTTGGCGTGCAGGTCCACTTCATGCAGCCGAACCAAGGCGCCGCGATGCGGGACGGAGAGGTGACCGTCGAGCACGTGGCGGACAACTTCGACGCGTTGCCGGGCGAGGCCACGTGGTGCTTCCCACAGCTTTCCGCCGTGCTGGATGACGTGGTCGGCGCTCACGAGTCGCTGCTCGTGCACAACAAACCGGGCACGCAGGTTCTGCTCGTCGTCGGGCCAACGAAGCGGTCGGCCTTGTTCCCAACGCGATTGCGGCGACTCGTCATCAAGCGATTGATGTGGTTCGAGGTTGTACTGCTGCCGAAGGTAGTGCTGCAGCCGCAGCGTCAACGCGTCGCAGTCCGGGTCGACATCGGCCGCACCATCCAATCCCCGCAGCACCGCGGCTTGTGCGGTGCGGTTGAAGCGCTCCACGGCGCCGCGTCCCTCCGGGTAACCTACCTGGCCGTGGATCAGCCAGGCGTCGAGGCCCACGGTGGCGACGGCGAGGGTGTCGCTCGACTTGAACCCGGCTCCTTGGTCGAGGTAAAGGCCGTCCATCAGCCCGTGTTTTCGGACTACTCGGTACAGACCGGTCAGAAAAAGCTCTGTATTTTCAGATGTCCCCACGATCACGTCGAGCCCGAGGCGGGTCGCGTTGTCGATGAAGAACAGCGCCACCCGCTTGGCACGTGAGGCGCCGGCGCGAAAGTGTTTGCCGTCGCAGAGCACACACTGCATTCGGTGGGGATACCGCCAGCGCCGTGCGTCACCCTCCTTCTTGGTTGGGCGAACCCGCGTCGGAAGGCCAAGCCGGCGAACTAGGCGCCAGACAGTCACTCGGTCGACCGGCAGGCTGTGCGCGATGACGCCGCGCTGTCGGGCGCGAAGCAGCAATTCGGGGATGGATGCGCGTGGGTCGTCGGTCTTCTCAACGCGAACAAACTCGACGAGCTCCGGCGGTAGGACCTCAGAAGATCGTGTTCTCTCCCGCGGTTGCGGCTCCAATCTGACGACGCCACCTTGCCTCCACTTCACCATCCAGCGCTGCAAAGTCCGCACTGCGACGTTGCGCTGCGTGCCGGCCACGTCGACATGGCGCCGTCCGGCGACCTCGCGCAAGGCGACAGCCTCGGTCATCCCACCGTGGGTTCGAGCCAGAACCTGGGAGACGACCGAGTAGCGAAACAGGGCGGTTGGGGTCAGCGATGTAGCGTCAAGGCGGGGTTTCTTCATGAGCGGGACGCTGCCCCAGGCCCGGGCCATCGCGCGCCCTGCGATTTCGTGGCTGCACGGCGGGCCGGCGACGATGGCAGCGCCCCCGGTGATCCCACCGCTGCGGCGGTGGCCATAAGCCGGCCTCGTAGCCAGCATCCATCAGCCGGTCGAGGAGATTGCCGCCCAGGCGCAGCTCATCGAGCACGCCGTCGATAGCTCGGCCCTGCGCGGTCCAGCACGGAGCCCACGCGGCGGCTGCGCCTCGAACAACCATCGTGTCCACATTAAGGCGGGTGGCGAGACCTTCACGGGCAGGATCGTCCTGTGCTGGATGGATGCCCAGCAGGCGCGCGACCAGCTCGAGGTGACGCCCCTGGGTGCGTCGACAGGGCCGACCCCAGGATGACCCGTCGTCCGGCCACCGAACCCCGACCGCCGCGTCGCGACTCGCATGGAACAGCGTGCCATCGAGGCAGACTTCATCGCGCTCGGCATCGCGAAGGAGCGCTCCAGACGAAGAGCACGCGACCACCGTCTGCCGCTGATAGGGCGCAAATCCGGGCGGATAGCCGGTGAAGCGGTGTTGCGGGTGAACAGCGCAGCGAAAGACAGGCAGCGCCTGAGTCGGCCCGGTCTTCCGATGGCGATGATGGTCGATGCGCAGACGGCAGGCTTCATCGAGCGCAACAGCGTCTGGGCATCGCGTGGGCAGGACCGGACGCAGCGCGCCATCCGCGTGGGGCACAAAGGCGACGATGACGAAGCATCGGGTGGACGTCGGTGCTGAATCTGGCAGGCTTGCAGCACCGAAGGGCGTGTGTCTCGGTGGTCTGCGTCTTAACAAACAGCCGAGCGCACGTTGGTAAAAGTACGAAGCCCGCGATTGCTGTCGCGGGCTTCGTCGTATCTGGAGCCTGTCATGGGGGGCGGCGAGCGCCAGGATCTACGTCAGCCTACGTGCAACGGCGTGACGGTGAACGCGTCATTGGGCGTGCTACGTAACAGCCGTCACATCCGCGATCGCTTACCCCGAAACTGTGTACACACCGTTCTGCTCTCGCTGAAAACGCACCACGTGGAACCCGACCAACCTAGCCATTCCAACTTCTACTCCACTTTGTGACCATGCGATCCCCACATCCCGGACAGAACGTCGCCGACTCGTTCGTCGCAGGCGCGAAGTGTACAATCAGGGAGAAATGGACTCCGCAACTATCACAGGTCGTGGGCTGAAGAAGCCTCGTCAGTC
>CALENB010000510.1 GCA_937910235.1 uncultured Myxococcales bacterium
GAGCAGAATCGCGGCTTGGTTGATGCGCGGCAGCAGGTGGCGGCTGCCGGGGACCGAGAACGCTGTCTCAAACACGCGGCCGTACGTACCGTTGATGAGCAGCACGCCCGCGACGCGATCGCTGAGATCTGCCGCGGCCTGAATGCAGACCTGCACCCCCATACTCCAGCCGGCGATGACGGCCTGCGTCACCCCGGTGGCGTCCATCACCGCCGCCATGTCGCGCACGTGGTGGTCGACCGTGAGGTGGGCGAGATCGGCGGGTGGGCGGGAGCCATAGAGGCCGCGGTAGTCCCACGAGACGATGCGCGCGGTGCCCCTCAGCGCCCGCAAAAGTGGCGTCCAAGCGACGAGGGTGCCGCCGAGGCCGTTCGCGATGACCAGCGTCATCGGTCCGTTGCCCCAGGTCTGGACTTCCAGCTCGGTGCCGTCGAAGGAGCGGATCATCTGACGGTCAAACTCAGGCAAGCTCATGGTCTGGACTCCGAGGTGGGACGGGGCGGGGCAGGGCGGGGCAGGGCGGGGCAGGGCGGGGCAGGGTCCGCGCAGGCTGCTAGCATACGGCAGCCGCGCGAGGTCACAAGTCGGCGGCGGTGACGTTCTGCGCTCGAATCGTGACGCGACAGATGGAGGAGAAGCGAATGCGCACATGGGGAGTCGACGCCGCCACCTGGGGCGTGCGGGCCTTGCTTGAGGAGGCCGGTTTGCGAGGACAGGACGGCGCGCCGCCGTCTGAAGGGCTGGCGCTCGTGTTGTCGGGCGGCGTCGGGTTCGGCAGCGTCGCCGCGCCCGCGGGCAGCCCTGTGCGGTGGTTCGTGTCGGGTCGCCACGCCTGGCACAGCGACGCGGCCTACGTCACCGCAGCGTGCGCGCGCATCGGGCTGGAGATCGCCTTGCTGGAGACGGAAGACGCCGGTATCTCGGCGCTGGTGCTCGAGCGCTGGCTGGACGCTGACGCGCCGTGTGTGCTCGCGTGGGTCGACGCGGCCTTGCTGCCGTGGCACGCCCTGCCGGGGAGCTGGCGCGGGCTGACGCCGCGCGTGGTGGTGCTGCGCGGTACCGAGGGCGGGTTTCAAGTCGAAGACCTGCGCACCGTCACCCACACGCTGAGCGCGCCGGACCTCATCGCGGCGCGTGCCGTGCTGCCGAAGCAGCGCGCGCGGCTGCTGAAGCTCGCGGACGGCACGCAGTTCGTCGACATGGGCGGCGCCATCAAGCGCGGCGTGCAGGCGTGTGTGACGGGGCTGCGCCAGGGTCACGGCGATCTGAGCGGTCACGCGGCGATGCGTATGTGGGCGAGCTATCTGGTGCGCGCCGATGCGTTTCAGGAGCGCTTTGCGTCGCCGCCAGATGTCATGGACGCCTTGCTGGATCTGCATCGCTGCATCGAAGGGCAGGGCGCGTTGATGCGCGCGCTGTTCGCTGACGGCATCGGCGAAGCTTCCGCGCTGCTCCGTGATCCCGTGTTGCGTGAGCAGCGCTCCGTGTGGGCGGGGATCGCCCACGACTGGAGCGCGTTCTCGGCGCAGTGTGTGCCCGCGGAGCCTGATTTTCAGACCTTGCAGCACCTCGCCGTCCAGATTGAGCGGGGTGTTGGTGCCGGTCTGGCGCCTGAGACCTTGGCCGACAAGCGCGCTCAGTTCGCCGACCTGCGCGATGAGCTGGCGCTGACGTGGATGCCAGCGGCGCACACACTCGACACGCACCTCACCAGCTTGGGCCACTCCCTGCTGGCGATTGTGCAGCGCGAAGAGGTCGCGATCGATGAGCTGGCGGCTTGGGCTGGGATGGACTGAAGCACCCTGGGCCCCGTGATCTCAGGCTGGCGGCTACTTCTTGTCCCCCACCGCCGCAAAACGCACGCTCACGCCGCCAATAAACGGGCTGGCGCCATCGCCGGTGCTGTGTTCGTGGCGGTAGCTCATCTCTTCTGCGGCGAGGTCGGTTCGATGCCGCTTGTGCCAGCCCGTGGCCTGCGCGCGGTCCTCGAAACGCCTGACCCCTCGCACCGCGTCGGCGGCGCCTTGCCACACCAAGCGCTCATCGCGAAAGAGTTGGTGCGTGCCCGCGCTCGTCGTCTCGTGAGCATCGGCGTCGACGTAGTGCGCCGCCGCCGTACCGGTGTGGGTCTTGAGCAGCACCAAGAAGATGGCCACAGCGGGGCTCCTGGGAGGTTTGTCGACGCAGCGCGGCGGTGTGCGCCTTGGCCAATTCGGACTTGCGACGGCGCAGGTACGACGCTACACGAACCGGGGCGGCGACACCTGAACTTCCCGCCACCTCGCCACCGAGCTTGCCATGCCAGACGACACCGTTCATCCCAACGAAACCCACCGCGATGACACCGCGCCGCACCGCGCAGCGCTCATTGCCGGCGGCACCCCCTTCGATTGGACGCGAGCGTTCGGCCGCGCCGCGCCCCGGATCTTGGACGTCGGCTGCGGCGACGGTCGCTTCCTGATCGCGTCGGCGCTCGCTAATCCAGGGACCGACCATCTCGGCATCGAGGTGCTCGCGCCACTGGCGGAGCGGGGCCTGCGCGAGGTTGAGCGGCTGGAGCTCGGCAATCTGCGATTATGCATTGGCGACGCGGTGAAGTGGCTGGCCCAGTCTGCCGACGACGCCTCGATCGACGAGCTCCACGTGTATCATCCGCAACCGTATTACGACCCCTCCATCGTCGCGCTCGGCATGTTGAGCGCGGCCTTTATCGAGCGGGCCTGGCATGTGGTGCGACCCGGCGGGCGCCTGGTGCTGCAGACCGACAGCAAGCCCCACGGCAAGCACCTGCTCTTGGCCGTGAACAAGCACTTTGACCCGACGATCCAGCGCGGACCCTGGCCCGACGCACCGAGAGGCCGAACGCGCCGTGAGGAGGTCGCCCAGCGCAAGAAGCTGGCGATTCTCCGAGTCGTCGCCACGCGCCGGGACGTGCCGCTCGATGTAGCGACGCCGCCACCCTACTTTGAGGCCGGACGTCCGGGCTTGCAGACCGTGCGGAGGAGAGGGGGTGGTCCTGGTGTCAGACACGTCCTCTTTGTGTACCCCCAGTCTCGCCCTCGATCGTGAAGCTTTGCGTACGAACCCCGATCACGCTGTCTTGTCAGGCTAGCATTCGCTATCCAACACAGCACATCGCAGCACAGCCCATCGGCGGGGCGGTTGTATTTGGGTTCCGTTTGTCGAAGAGATCCGAGGTGCGCGTGACGTCATCCCAACCATCGCTCGAGGCTCTGGCCACCGTCTTGAAACGGCTCGACGTCAAGGCCGACCCGTTTGCGCTCTTGGGCGTCACAGCCACAGCGCAGCAGCGCGAGATCGAGACGGCGCATCGTGACCTCTGTGTGCTCCTTCACCCGGATCGGGCCATTTTCCGGGCCAATAGCGAGCATGCGGCCGACCTCACCCGTGCGTCCCAGGCCGTCTCTCAGGCCTTCGCGCAGATCGGTCGACCCGAGAAACGAGCGCACTACACCGAGACGCAGCTTCGAGCCAATCAGGCTGGCGGTGGTGCCGTGAACACGGCGTCGCGACTCCGAGGGATCCGTGCGCTCCTCAGCAAGCGGGACTTCGCCGCCGCCGAGAAAGCCATCCACGAGCTGCGCGCCGCCGCCCCTGACGCACCCCGGAGTGAGATCGAACTCCTGCTCGGTCAGGCGGTCTACGGCAACCTCGCGCATCCGCTTGAGTCGCGCACGCGTGCGGCCACGAGCTTGTGGTCGCGTGTGATCGATCGCGAGCCCACAGGTGAGTCGCGCGCCGAGGCGGCCTATCTACTCGCGCACCTGTGTCGGCACGACGGCGATCCCAACGACGCCGCGCTCTGGCTTCGTCTGTGTCTCGCAAGCAACCCGAATCACGTCGCCGCCAAGCGGCTAGCGCGCCTGCTTGAGCGCTCGGCGCCGCCGACGCAGCCGACCGATGAGAACAGCTCGACGTTTGGCGAGATCGCTCGCAAGAGCGGTGTGTTCATTCGGCGGATGCTCGACCGGTAGACGGCTGGTGTCACCGTCTACGCGGCGGGCCTCGATCATCGTTTCGTCCATGACGGTAGACCAGGCAGTCTCGCGAACACCCGTCCCTAACGCAGGCGAAGGTGGGTGGCGTCATCGGAGGGCGAGAGGGCGCAGGGCGAGAGGGCGCAGGGCGAGAGGGTGCAGGGCGAGAGGGCGCAGGGCGAGAGGGTGCAGGGCGAGACGACGACGGGTTGAAACCCGA
>CALENB010000511.1 GCA_937910235.1 uncultured Myxococcales bacterium
GGCCGGGACGCCGCCAGCTGCGCCGGTCGTGGACGCAGCGACGCAGTTGAAGATGGCGCTCGCCGCCTCCGACAAGGCCTACGCGAGTCGCAAGATCGCCGCGGACACGGTTGCGCTCCAACAGGCTGTAGCCCTCGCCCCCAAGGACTTCGGCGTGCTGTGGCGCCTGTCTCGTCACCACTTCAGCAAGGCTGACGCCAGCCGCTCGGACTCGGTAAAGGAGCGCGAGGGCAAGCTCTCGTGGGACTACGCCGACAAGGCGATCGCCGCCAACCCGAAGCATCCGGCCGGGCACTACTGGGCGACGGCCGGTATCGGCGAGTTCAGCACCGGCGCGGGCACCATCTCGGCCATCCGAATGGGCATCGAGGGCAGGTTCAAGACGTACGCCAACGCCGTCATGGCGCTCGGGCCCAACTACGAGCACGGCGGCGGCTACCGGGCCATGGGGCGCTTCTACTTCAAGCTGCCGTGGCCCAAACGCGACCTCGGCAAATCCATCGCGCTGCTCCGGAAGGCCGTCAAATCGGGTCCGCAGAAGGCCCGGAACTACGCGTGGCTCGCTGAATCATTGATCAAGGAAGGAGAGAAGAAGCAAGCGCAGGAGGTGCTGACGGCGTGCGCGACCGTGAACCCGCGCCGCGAGGACTACCGCGACGGCGTCAAGTTCAAGCGCGTCTGCGCCAAGCTGCTCAAAGATCTGTAATCGGGCACCTTCTGTCATGAAACATGTCACCGCGAGCATGCATCGCGCCCTGCTGAACCAGCTCCGATCGGAGTGGCAGGCCGTGAACCTGTCACGCCTCGAAGGGCGCCTCCGCCCGCCGACGCTGCGGATCGACGACGCCACCCGCCGGCTGGGGAGCTGGCACGGACCGACTCGCACGCTGACGCTCGGCGAGACTCACCTCATGAGCGACCCGTGGCGCGAGGTGCGGGCGACGCTGCGACATGAGGTGGCCCATCAGGTGGTGGACGAGCTGCTTGGCGGCGCGGATCGGCCCCACGGCTCGCTGTTCGCGCAGGCGTGCGCGCTGCTCAACATCGCCGCGGGTGGTGAGAACCTAGGGGACAGTGACGAGGTGACGCCCGAGACGGCCAAGGTCCTGGCGCGGGTTCGGAAGCTGCTCGCCCTGGCCGAGAGCGACAACGTGCACGAGGCTGAGACGGCCATGGCGGCCGCACATCGCCTGCTGCTCGCGCACAACTTGCAGCACCCCGCCGACCCCAGCCGCCCAGATTACGTCGCCCGCGCGGTCGGTCGAAGCAGCGCGGCGGTGGCGCTGTCGGCCAAGCTGGTGAGCGGCATTTTGGAGCAGTTCTTCTTCGTGCAATGCGTGTGGGCGACCACCTACAACGTGCACAAAGACCGGATGGAGCGTGAGCTTGAGGTGATCGGTCGCCGCCACGATGTCGATATGGCGGTTTGGGTTCACGACTTTCTGCATGCGGAGTGCGACCGATTGTGGCGGCGGGCGCGCCTCGCCGGTCAGGCGCGTGGACAGCGCGGCAAGCGCGAGTACGTGGCCGGTGTCTTGTTTGGATTCAGCGACAAGCTGAAGGGCGAGCAAACCCGTTGCGCCGAGCGGGGGCTGGTGTGGGTGGGCGACGCGGACCTGGGCGACTTCACCCAGCGGCGTTTTCCATCGATGGGCCGATTGAGCGCGGGCGGGGTGCGGGCGACCAGCGCGCTCGCATCGGGGCGTGAGGCTGGCGCAGGGCTCACGCTGAGGCGGCCTGTGGAGACGCGCGACACGGCGGCGGGACGGCGACTGCCCAAGCCGGCGGCCCGAACGCGCTGAGACGCCTTATCCCCGGCGTGGCAGCTGCTTTGTGCCGCGGCCACGGTCCAGTCGCCTGATCGCTGCGGGCTTCTGCTCAGGCACAGGATGCGCAAATCGTGGCGCCAGCTTGTCAGCCGGCCACGCCAGGAACTTGGGCACCGTGTTGGCCTCCACCTCAAACTGCGCGTCTGTGATGACGGCGTTGCGGTGCATGCGCGTGAGGATCTCAAGCAACCGCGTCTGGTACCACACGCGATATTGCTTGTGGCGAAACGCGGAATCCCCGCAGCGCGGACAGGGCTTGATGCTCCCCAGCCACGCCGCCTCCAGCGGCGAGAGGTCCGCCGGTCGCTTGCCGAAGTAGTGCATCGCGCCGCGGACGACGCCGTAAACATGCGGTGCGAACTCGACGGCGTTCATGTAGATCTCGATGATCCTGGGCTTCTTCAGCGTGCGCTCCATCGCCCACACCGCGAAGAGCTCCTCCACTTTGCGGGCGAGGAACTTGCTTCGCGTAAAAAACAGGTTCTTGGCGAGCTGCTGGGTGATGGTCGAGCCGCCGTAGACGAAGCGACCGTAGTGCAGATCCAGCCGAATCGCGCGGTTTAGGAGGAAGGCGTTGAGCCCGCGGTGGCGCCAGAAGCCGCCGTCTTCCGTCGTGATCATGGCGTAGGCCACCCACGGCGGCAGCTTGTTGAGGTCGACCCAGGCGTCGCTGTCGGGACCGATGTGCACGTCGTCGAGGAGCTTGCCGTCCTCATTGACCTTGCGGCTGAACGGCTCGTTGAACTGGGCGACGTCCACGTCTCGAAGCTTGAGATCTCGGCACTTCTTGTCGTTCAGCGCAAAATCCAACTCGCTGTAGTACGGGTGCGCTACGTCAAGCCTGAGGTCGAGCCACGCCGACAGCGTGCCGCGTGCGCTGACCTTGCCCAGCGTCGGCAACATCGCGCTCGGCAGCGCCGCGAGGAGCTCGCCGCAATTCTGCGTTGGCAGCCCAAACGTGAAGTCGACGACGGGCCGGTCCCCCCCAGACAGCCGCGCGACGAGGGTGGCTCTGCCGCGACCTTCGCCCTCCGTGCCGCCAAATCGGACGTGGCCGGTGTGCAGGGTCAGCCCACGCAGCGTCGCGGGCCAGCGCACCTCAAACGGGGCGTCGACGGCGATCGCGGTGAGAGGACCAGGCGCGAACCGGTCCCAGTCGACCCCCACATCACGGACGCCGACGCGGCCGCGGATGACACCGCCGCCACTTGGCTGGGCGATCATGGTCGCGCTCAAGCTGAAATCCGGGGCTTTTCCGGTCGCTAGCCGACGGTCGAGTCCCGAGATCATGCGAGCGACC
>CALENB010000512.1 GCA_937910235.1 uncultured Myxococcales bacterium
GATCGCGCAAGCTGGCGCAGCGCTCGCCGTCGCGAACGAAGCCGGCACGGCGCAGGCTGACGACGACAAAACCCGCGCTATCGCCGCCGCGCGCGCCAAGTTCGCCCGGCAGGGGCTGCCGCCTGGCACGGGGGCGTTGCCAAACATCGCGCCCGGCACTATCGAGCGTGAGGTGACCCGGGCGCAGACCGCGCCGGGCGAGGACAAGGATCTGGCGCCGCAATGGATGGTCAAACGCATCAAGAACGTCGCAGCGAACCACGACAAAGACGCGCTCAAACGCTGGTGCACGCCGCGACTGGGCGCCGAGATCGAGGCCATGCTGCCCAAACACGGCGAGCGCTTCTGGCGCCACATGGATCGCTACGCCAAAGCGGGCGCTGAGGGCTACCAGGTCACCGAGCGACGCAAGGACTCCGAGCAGAAGCTGCACTTGACCGTGAAGGCTACCGGCGACATCGTCCTGAAACCGGTGCTCGTGCACACGCCCGAGGGCTGGCGCTTTGATCGCTTCTGAACGCGACGTCTACCTTCCAAGCTGCTTCTCCGGAGCCCGCACCATGCCCAAGCTGACCAATGTCGCGACGATGACCGCCCTCGCGGCGGCCGTGCTGGCGCTGACTGGCTGCGGCAAGAGCGCGACGCCGGCGCAGAAGAAGACGGCCCTCGCGCCCTCTGCAGCGGCTGGGACGGCTGAGGCGGCCGCGGCCACGACGGCCGCCGCGAAAGCTGCCGCGTCGGCCGCCGAGTCCGGCCACCCAGGCGACGAGGCGAGCGACCCCGATCCAACCGACGCGCCCGGGGCGGCGACCGCTGCTCACGCACCGGCTGCTGTGGTGGTGCCTCCGGTCGATCCCCGCAAGAACGGCTGGGGGCTAAAAAGCCGGACCGCTGGGGTCAAAGCTGGCGGTCGGGTCTTTGTCCTGACGCGCGGCCGGGACCGCAGTCACACCGACCGGCGCGCGGTCTATCACCTGTACGCACACGACGTGTTGGCCGTGAAGGACGACATCGTGACCCTCAAGGAGCTCGGCGGCGGCGACTTCAAGGCGAGCGGCAGCTTCATCATCCCAGCGGGCGTGGCGTCGGCCAAGGCGCTCAAGAAAGGCGACATGGTCCTGGCCGAGTGGGCCTCCTCGCTCAAACACGCGATGGTCATTGGGTTTCAGGGCGCTTTGGTCAAGATCCGCTACACCGACCTGCCCGACAGCTGGGCCGACGACAAGATCACGGCGGTCAAGTCACCCCGCGAGCTGACGCTGCAGCAGGACGGCATGTCGCCCGGGAACTTCGCGGTGGCGAGCCTCGATGGCCAGCGCTACCTCGTGCTGCTGGTCGCCCCGGCTGACGATCAGTGGGTGGTGCGGCGCTTCGCCGGGCGTGTCGACACCTTGCCTTCGAAGGTCCTCAAGCCCATCCCGCTGCGACCAGCCCTGAAGCGTCGGCAGAAAGTGTGGGTGCCGTGGGTCGGGATGATGTATTCCGGCACGGTGCAGAAGACGGAAGGTGTGCACGTGCGGGTCGCCGTCGACGGCATCGGCCAGAAGAAACCTATCCTCACCCCGCTGGGTCAGGTGATCCCGCAGTAGGGTTGGAACAACAGTAAGGTTGGAACAGCAGCGTCTGGAGCATGCCCATGTCCGGTTCATTTGAAGTCGTCCTGTCGTCCTTTCCCGCTGACCGCAAGGTCCACGTGGAGCGTGTGGTGCATAAGCATAACCGCGCGCTGACCCACCAGGGCTACCACGCGCTCGTCGCGTCGATCGCCGCTGGGACGCCGCAGGTGGTCGGCACCTTCGTCGAAGAACACAGCGCTGAGAATCTCGTCAAAGAGCTCGCGTATCACAAAGCACAGGCCGCAGTGCGAGGCCCGGAGGTGGTCGAGGCATGAGCAGCCAGGTCGCGATCGGTTCACTGGGCATCTCCGGATCCCATGAGCCTCGTCAGCAGGGTGGTACGCCGAGTCCGTTCACGCTGGTCGATTTGCAGCACCGCCAGGTGCGGTACGTGCGCATCAGCTTGACCGATCGCTGCAACTACCGCTGCACGTACTGCATGCCGGCCGAAGGCGTCGAGGTCGTGGACCGGCCCCAGCTGCTGCGCTTTGAAGAGATCGTTCGCTTGGTGCGGATCTTCGTGGCGATGGGGATTCGGCGGGTGCGGTTGACGGGGGGCGAGCCGCTGACCCGACGCCGTGTCGTGGATCTCATCGCTCAGATCGCCGCCGTGGAAGGGCTCGAAGACCTAGCCATGACCACCAACGGCCATCAGCTGGTCTCGCTCGCCGGCCCGCTGCACGACGCCGGGCTGACCCGCCTCAACGTCTCGCTCGACACCCTCGACGCCGAGCGGTTCGCGGCGATCACGCGCCAAGGCCACCTCAAACACGTGCTCGATGGCCTCAAGTCGGCCTCAGAGGCTGGATTCTCGGGCATTAAGCTCAACGCGGTGATGCTGCGTGGCCTCAACGACGCCGAGACGTCGGACCTGCTGGCCTTCGCGCGTGCGCACGGCCATGTGCTGCGTTACATCGAATACATGCCGATCGGCACCGATGACTACTGGGGACCCGAGAGCTTCATCTCCGGCGACGAGCTGCGCACCCGGTTGACGGACGCGGGGTGGACGCTTCGTGGCGATGACATCAGCGCGTCCCGCGGCGGTGGACCGGCGCGGTACTGGCAGGCGTGGCCGCGCGGGGTTGATCCAGACAGCGCGCCCGGCACGCCGGTTGGCTTCATCACGGCGGTCAGCGATCACTTCTGCGCGACGTGCAATCGGGTGCGGGTGTCGCCGGTGGGGACCCTGCGCGAGTGTCTGTCGACGGCCGGCGCGCTGTCATTGCGGGACCTGATGCGACAGGGCGCGGAGGACGCGGTGGTGACCCAGGCCATTCGTGACGCGCTTGACGGCAAGGTCGACGGCCATCGCTTCTGGAGCGGTCAGACGACGCTGGAGAGCATGGTTCAGATCGGCGGCTAGCGTCGGACCCAGCCAGCGCTACAACGTCGCGATCCCAAGCCCCAAGACGACCAGCACCGCCACGATCCCGCCCGCACGCCGGCCCACCGCGGGTTGCGGCGCGGGCGGCAGATCACGGCTCAGCAGCGCGCCAGCCAGGACGCCCGCAGCCAGCCCGCCCATGTGCGCGGCGTTGTCGATGGCGGGGATGCTCAGGCCGATGAACAGGTTGAGCCCGATGAACGACACAGCGTTGGTGATCATGCTCTTGTAGAGCGGGCGTGGCACCGAGCCGCGGCGCGAGACCATGAAGCCCAGCAGACCGCCCATGATGCCAAACACCGCCCCCGACGCGCCGATGCTCGGCATCGACGGGTGCGCGGCCAGCGTGAACGCGAGTGAGGCGACCGAGCCGCCGAGCCCGGCGAGCAGGTACACGGCGACGAACATGACCGAGCCAAAGAGCCGCTCCGCCATCTCACCGAGCGCATGCAGCGCCCACATGTTCATGCCGATGTGCAGCAGGTTGGCGTGCACAAACGTGCAGCTGAGCATGCGCCACCACTGCCCGTCGTCGACCGTCAGGCGGCTGACGTTGGCGCCCCACCCGGTCAGGTCTTCGACGCTGAAGCCGCTGAACAGGCCGGCTGCGGTCGACAGCAGCATCACGACAAACACGACGATGTTGAGCGTCATCAGCGCCCGCGTCGCCACCGCGCGTGGCGTGGCGCGGTGGAGCCGCTCGACGAAGATGTCGAGGTTTCTAGGGTCAGCGAGATGCGACATGTGCGCGAGCGGGTTCACGCCGGCCAGCGCTTCGCCGGTCTCCTCCTGAAAGATAACCGACAGCGGTCGGGCCAGCGCCTCCGGCCCGGCCACCTCAAACGTCGCCGCCTGCACGGCCGCAAAACGGGCGCCGTAGCGCTGGCTGAGGCGCGTCAGCCAACCCTCGCTCACATGGCCGAGGCTGGTGACCATCAGCACCTGATCGGGCACACGGCCAAGCTGCGTCTGCATCGTGTCGAGCAGCGCCTCGAGGCGCTCGGGTCGTGGCTCGTCCCAAGGCAACACCAGCCAGCTGCCCAGTGGAAGCGGAGCCAACCGCGCCGCCGCCGCGCTCAGCGGCGCCGCGGGATGCGGCGTCAGCTCCAGCATCACCGGGATCCGCTTCCAGTCCGCCTCGCCGATGTTGCTGACGTAGCGCGCACCTTGCGCGAGCAGCAGCTGCTGCGCCCGCGCCGAGAACTGGGCTGTGATTGGGTTGACCTTCATGGGCTCCGGGTGGTCCACCCGCAGCGGGTCGTCGCGGGTGTCGATGGGACATACTAGGACGCAGCCGCGGCTTGTCGACCAAGGGGCGTGATGACGGCGTGCAGCATGTTCGACTGGCGACGTCCCGCTGGCTCTGGGCCCGCCGATGCCGTACAACCAGCCGACCCGCACAGCGGAGAGGCAGGAGAGGCAGGAGGGTCAGATGACTACACTTAACCTCTACGCGACGCGTGGGCCTGGGGCATCCACGCTGCGGCGCCCGATCTGTGGACTCGTCTGCGCGATGTTCATCTTCTCGGTCAGCGGCTGCGGCACGGAGCCTGCCGACGCCGATGCGTCCGCTCTAACCGACGGTAGCGGCCCGGACGGCAGCGGCTCAGACTCCGCCGGACAAGACCCCGCTGGCCAAGACACCGCTGGCCAAGACGCCGCTGGCCAGCGCACCGGCGATCCCGTCGTCATCGGCCCGCCCCGCAGCCTCGCCCTGTGCGCCGGCAGCACACACCAGCGCTACGCTCCGCTGGCCAACACCAGCCTCGACGTGCTCCCCGACGACTTCTGGACCACACCCGACGCCGCCACCGCCACGGGCATCCGCCTCGCGGTCGACGACACGACGCCGTGGATTGGCTCCGTGCAAGGCTTCGACGCGGTGGTGCGCGATCTGTCCCGGCTCGACGGCTGGGGCACGACCGCGGCGCTCTTTCTGCGATTTGACGCTGACGTGGGCACGGTGCCGTCGGGCGAGGTCGCCTCCCTGACCAACACCGGCGTCCAGCTCTGGCAGCTCGAGCCGACGCCGGTGCGGCTGCCCTTTGAGGCGACCACGATCGACGACGGCACCACGATGATCCTCGCGCCCATGCTGCCGCTTCGGCCCAAAACTCGGCACGCGCTGGTGGTGACCCGCGCCCACAAGGCCAGCGGCGGCAGCTGCATCGCGCCATCGAAGACCACCGCCGCGCTGCTGGAGCGGACGGTCACAGCGCCGACGCTCATCGCCCGTGTACCGAGCCTCGAAGCGGCCCTCAGCGCCACAAAGATCGCCCCGGCCGATGTCAGCGCCATCAGCGTCTTCACTACCCAGAGCATCGTCGAAGAGAGCCTCGCTGTCGCCAAGGACATCCGCGCCCGCACGTTCAAGTGGAGCCAGCCGGTGACCTGCTCAAAGCCCGCAAACAAGCCGTATCAGCTGTGCGAGGGGCGTTTTGTGGGCCAGGACTACCGGAAAGGGCGGGAGGTGCTGCCGACCCCGCAGGCGCCGCTGGAGCACATCGTACGTGTATGGCTACCCAAGACGGGCAGCGGTCCGTGGCCGGTCATCGTCTTCGGTCACGGCCTCACCGGCGCTAAGGATCAAGGCGAGCCAGTGGCCGTGCTCGCCGCGCCAATGAACGCCGCGGTGGTCGCCATCGACGCTGTGGCGCACGGCAAACACCCGGCTGGTGGGGCGACTGGGCTCGCCGCGGTGCTGAAGTTCTTCGGCATCGACGCCGCGACGCTGAGCTTTGATTTCCTCGCGTTGCGCGACAACTGGCGGCAGTCCACCTACGACAAGCTGCAGCTGCTGCGGCTGCTGGCCCAGCAACCGGACGTGGACGGCGACGGCACAGCCGACCTCGACCCGACGAAGATGGCGTATGTGGGGGTGAGCCTGGGCGGCATCATGGGGCCCGAACTGCTGGCCCTGACGGACGCGATCGGGGTCGCGGTGTTGTCGGTGCCAGGCGGCAAGGTCAGCAGCATCATCGAGTCGAGCACCGAGTTCAGCCCCCTCATCATGGCCTTCAAGCCCGACACCGCGACGGACGGCGACATCGCCCGCTTCTTCCCCATCGTGCAGACCCTCATCGAGCGCGGAGACGCCGCAAACTGGGGCCCTCACGTGCTCACCGCGCGGCTGCCGGGTGTCGATGGCGGTCGGCCTTCGGTGCTGATGCAGATGGCGATCGACGACGAGATCGTGCCCAACGTCGCGACACGCGCGCTGGTGCGGGGCATGGGCGTGCCGCAGGTTGGGCCGGAGCTGCAGTCTGTGGGGATCGTGCCCAACAAGCAGCCGCTGCCGTTGAGCGGGAATCTGAACGGCGGTGAGACGACCGCGGGGCTGTTTCAGTTCGACCAGATCAGCAAATCGCCCGGGAAACCAATGCAGAAGGCGGGGCATGGCAGCGTGCCGGCGAGTCAGGAGGCGCTGGCGCAGGACAAGGTGTTCTTGCAGTCTTGGTTGGCTGGGAAGGTGCCTGAGATTGTGAACCCGTATGTGCTCTAGGCGGAGGCTCACGATTGGTCGCGCCGGAGGGGTCAGATGACTACACTTAACACTTGCTTGCAAGTGTTAAGTGTAGTCATC
>CALENB010000513.1 GCA_937910235.1 uncultured Myxococcales bacterium
CCCCCCCATCCAGGGCGCTTCGCCGCCAGTCGCTCAAGTGAGCCGCCGTCCGTCGGTCTGGACCACGGCCGAGCCACCCACGCGTCCTGACGCGGTTGGATCGCCGCCATGCCAAAAACTTGCGGGCATCTCTTTGCCGCAACGCATCTCTTCGCCGCAACGCATCGCGCTGGCAGACATCGCGCTGAATGATGTGACGTTCTGTTGCCGGATGTTCGTTCGGGCCGGACAGCTCGGCGCCAGCATCGCGAAGGACGGGCAGCACACCCCCATCTTGTTACGTCGGCACCCCGACTATCCAAACCAATTTCAAACCATCACTGGCTTTCGACGCTTGGCAGTGCTCGCGAAGCTCGGCGAACACACAGCCCTCGCGATCGTGCACGAACAGCTCGCCGATGACGACGCCATGCGGCTGGCGCTGCTCGACAACGCCCAGCGTTCAACGCTGCGGCCGCTCGACGTCGCCAACACCATCCTCAAGCTGGAGCGCTGCGGGCTCAACTCGACAGAGGTCGCGGCGCTGATGGGTTTTAGCCGCCGACAGAAAAACAACCTCAAGTCGCTGCTCCTGCTGCCGCCCATCGCGCGCGCTGCGCTCGACGATGAGCTGGCCCACTTCACCGCGACCCACGCGCTGGTCCTGCGCCAGTCGGCCCGCAGCACCGGGCTGGTCAACTACGAAACGTGGCTGCAAACCATCCGCGCCGAGCGTCTGTCGGTACGCGCACTCAAACGGCGCTTGAGCGCCACGACCGCTGTGGCACGTGCGAAGAGTCCTGAGCTGACGACCGTCTTCAACGAGGTCGAGACCGACTTTGAGGCCGGAGTCGTGCGCTTGCTGCCCATAAAAATTGCGCGCGATCTGCTCGACCCGACGGCGCTCGCAGCGCACATCGCCAACGTTCGAAAACTCCTGGTCTGGCTGGAGATGACACCGCGAATGAGCTTGGCTCCGGCCGATGGATCCGCGCTGGCCGGGTCCGACGAGACCTGATGTGTCGTACGGGAAATCGATTTCCATTATTGTTCCATGCTGGCATTTTTTTACGGGTGGGGTAGGCTGATTTCACCTGCGAAGGCTGGTGCGCAGGCACTCGTGCAGGAACGAATGCGTAGGAACGGAGAGGTCAGCATGAACGCGAGCATTCAACGCAGTTGTCTCCATAGCCGCTACTATTTTATCGCTTGTCTTGCGTTCGGGCTGCTCGGATGCAGCGCAAAAGATTCAAAGCCTGGGGTCTCCATCAATAGTGTGGACGCCAGCACGTCGGACACGCTCGGGGCCGCGGACGCCGTCACCGGCGACGTCGCGACCGATGCCTCCGCGGGCGCCGACGCCGGCGTCGCCTGCGACGTCAACGCTGACTGTTTGCGGGTCGGCGGCTTCTGCGATAACGCCGTCTGCACGGCTCCTCAGCCCTGTAGCACGGACAAAGTTTGCGCCACACTCTCCGGCGTCTGCGCCAAGAATATCGGCGTCTGCGTTAGCTGTGCGGCCGACACAGATTGTGCCAGCGACAAGACGTGCAAGGCGTATCGATGCCTCACGCAGCCGGCGCCGTGTGTGAGCTCCAAAGACTGCGCCGCGAACAATCAAGTCTGTGACAAGACCCTGAGCGGTTGCGTCGGCTGCGAGACCGCGACCGACTGCGGCGACGGCATGGGCTGCTTTGAGACGGTGTGCGTGCAGCCCCTTTGTACCGCCGCAGATAACCTCTGCTTGAGCGACAGCAGCGCCCGACGCTGCAAGAGCGATGGTCTTGGTTTTGAGACCATCGACTGCGCCGCGAAACAGCGCTGCCACGCTGGCTCGTGCCAGGATCTGGTCTGCGCGCCCGCAACCAAGCGCTGCGCGGCTGCTGGGCAGGGAGGAAACAGCGTCGTCGGCGTCCAGGTGTGCGACGCCTTAGGGCTGGCGTGGTCCGCGCCGACAGCCTGTACAGGCGCCGAGGTCTGCGTCGCCGGTCAGTGCACAGCGGCCGTGTGTACGCCGGGCGCGGGCGCGTGCATCGGCGGCGCGGCGAGCACATGCGCCGCTGATGGTGGCGGCTGGAACAAGCAGGTCTGCGCCCCTGGCACTAGCTGTAAGTCAGGCGCCACAGGCGCGACCTGCGCGAAGCAAATCTGCACCCCGGGCGTGGCCACGTGCGAGAACAACGCGGTGTCGAGCTGTGCGACGGATGGCTTGAGTATTGGCGTCACCGACGACTGCAACCAGCTCGCGCTAGGCGGCGAAAAGCGCATCTGCGTCGCAGGCACCTGCGTGCTCGCGACCTGCAAAAGTGGCGAGACCAGCTGCGCGCCGGGCGGCGAGTTGCTGACCTGCCAGGCGAACGGCAGCGACTGGAAGAGCAGTGCTTGTGGCCTCGGCCAGACGTGTGCGGGCGGGAGCTGCACGGCGCAAGTCTGCACGCCCGGTAGCAGCAAATGCGGCGGAAATACGGCGTTGGTGTGTAA
>CALENB010000514.1 GCA_937910235.1 uncultured Myxococcales bacterium
CTCTTCCGAGGTCTGCTCATGTCTGATACCTTTTAGAAGATCCGCAACAGACTGACGTACTGCACAAAAATCACCAGTGATTTTGAGCGTTCACCAGGTCGCTAAGTCAACAAGCGCAGAGGTTCAGATGATCGGAAACCAGACACCTTGGCTCATCTCACAAGACGACGTAGATCGTGCGCTCGCAGGCGTGGCCGACTCCGCCGCGCCTCAAGTCCTCGTGACGCTCCGGGGCAACGGCAAGGGAGTCGGAGCTGAAGAAGAACACGCTCTACCGATCGGCGTAGCCCTGAGCGCAGCACTCGCCGGTCCTACGCACTCAATGACGATGCTCGTCGGCTACTTTAGCGATGGGGCAGGGTTTGAACCGGCTGGCGACGCAAGCCCGATCGGATTGATCTGCCGTGAAGCAGCCGAGGAGCTGGGACGCCCGTGGTTCTCGGTTTTCGATCAAGCTTCTGTCGGCGAGCCAGATCATCCCGGCAGCTTGGAGTGGAATGACAAGTCTGGGTTCCGGCTACTCTTTGGTGCGTTCGGCGGACGCGCGCGGGCATCTCGCCTCGCCATGGAGAGCTATTGGTGGCTTTGCCGCTGGCGCCAGCTTGCTCCCGCTGCGGCTGAGGCGTGGTTTGATTCTGTTATCCAAGGCGCGAGAGACGCGCGTCAACACGCGTATGAGGTCAAGAGCGGCCCTCAAGCGCGTGATTTCCGTGAACTTGCAGCTTGGTTGTGGCAGGCGGGTGGGACGCCTGTCGAACGCCTGTCCCCGTTGCCCATCATTTGGGATGAGGCGGCTTCCGCCGACCTTGAAACCCGAATCTCCGATGGTCGTGAGGCCGAGGCGTTCAAAAAATGGCGTGACACGTGGCGGTGTGGTCACGAATACCTAGCCATCGCTTCACAACTGGCCAGTTTCTTCACGCTGCGTGGAGCTCACATCAAGGTCCAACCAGTTCCAGCCAAGGGTGAAGACGGGATCTTCCACGGCAAGTTGTATCTCATCGAGCGCGGCGGCGGCTCCTCCGGCGATGCTGAATTCGACACGCCGCGCGACACCGTTGCGGTGATGGGCTCAGCAAACTGGTCTTCGGCCGCGCTCTTTGGCACCGGGCTGAGACGAAACACAGAACTCTCAAGCTTGGTGCGTGCGCGATCCTGGCCGTGGCAACGGCCGATTTCGGCAGACGGCAGCTATGGTGAGCGGTTGGTCTGGACCGGACGCGAGCTGTTCTTCGACCAGGGTGAGGCGACGCTACTCGCTCACTGGGCAAGCGCAGTGGAGAGCCTGCCCTCTTGGTCAGACATGTACGCCCTCATGGAGTTGGCGCAGCGGCGAGGGCAGGCTGCGTCACAAACCACAACCCAATTTGCCTGCTGTTTCGTGCAGCCGAAGTGGGCGAACACACAAACACGCGACTCGTGTTCGCGAGTGATCCAGGCGCGGTGCCCGCACAAACCGTCGAGTGCGCCGCGTGGCCACCGGCAATTCCGGGGTTGGACATCGAACGACCGCTCATGTGGCTACAAGAGTCCTATCTGCTGATGCTACGGCACGCGGACGCGCGGATCCGGCCTATCATCCAACCGTTGGTGGGGCGGTAGCGGTGCGGAGTCGAATTGCCCATCCGGCAAAGGGCACCTCATGTCCTCGGATCGGATGGCTGGTGCTTTCGCGTGGATCGGCAGATCGGATGTTGGACGGCGATTCAAGTGAATCGGTCATGAGCGATGTACGATAGCCGAACCCAATGCAGACGGGATGATGCAAGTCCGCGTGCATTGCGGGGAGCTGTGTACCCCAACCGACCCACGGCAAGCGCGCGCAACTGGTTGTGTGGTGGCGCCCCACATCTACGCTGCCGTGGTCTACGCCGGCGGAACTTCGCACCTAGTCTTCTGCGTTTCCACTTCTTGCCACGAACGCGAGGGCGCGGCACCTGAGGTGCCTGAACATCTCAGATCAGCCGACTCTCCATCGAGGCAGAGGCGATGACGCGGCTCCCCTCCCGACGTGATCCGTAGCTCTTGAGACCACTGGGAAAACCATCTCGGTGGACGCAGGATGCGACCCCCTCATGTCAGACTGAGCACAGCTGCAACGTCCAACCCCCACGGAGGACCACAGCAACCCATGAAACCAAAGCTGCTCATCACAGACGCGCAGTACGTCAATCACCCTCCAGTTCTGTCGCTGCGCGTGGGTTGCAGGCAATGGTCGCTCGTCCCGAACGGTGGATCGTTCAAGCAGACACGCGTGCTCGCAGGCGGCGAATGGCAGTTCAGTTCCGGCGCGCCCGCCGCTGACTGGCTGGCCGCTATCGTGGCGACGGGCCACCCGCTGCCGCACGTGCAAACCAGCCTCGAACGCTGGTGGCAGGCGCTCTCCCCGGAGGCCCACGACGAGCTGCATCATCGCATCGCTCGCAAGTGGCCGACGGCCTTGCTGCTGGCGCGTGATTCAAGCTGTCGGCCGCTCTGGCGTCGCAACCCCGCGCTCTGCACATTGCTAGCCCGCTCGATCTACCAATCGGAACCGTCGGTCGGTGCAAGGCGCCCACAGCACTCGGTCGCGATGCCCGTCTGGCTCCTTCACCTCGCAGGTTCGAGTGACCGCGACATCGGCCGTCGGCTCAACCTGCCGGACCTACCGTGGTGCACCCGCGCCATCGGTCGTCTCGTACACGCTAGCTGTGACGTCTTCACCGTAGCGTCCCTGGTCGACATGCTCGATGACCGTCTGGCGCACCCGACCGTCAGCGCGTCCGGGTGGCCGGACGCCAAACGGAGCCTAGCCAAGTTCCTGCAGCATTTACCGCGCCTCAACGCTGGGGTCGTGACGCTGCTGCGCATGGTGGGCCCGCGCGCGCCGCTGCACCCCTCGCTACTGCGGACCGTTGCGGACACGACTGCGTGGGACCTACCAGCGAGGGCCCGGTCGGTGATGGCACCCCTCGCGCTACTCGGTCAGCTGCTCGCGCCGCGTGGGCGGGTCTGGCATAAAATCGCGCGCCTGCGCACGCTCGACGAGCTGCTTGGACTCGCTCGATTCCATGCGAAAATGCTCGCGGTAGACGGAAAGTTCCCGTTGATGGTTATGGCAGACGGAGACTTCGGTCCCGCTCCCGTGCCGGAAACACGGCGTATCAGGGCGCTCCGGACCGCGCGCCATGTCATAGCGGAGGGGCGCCTGATGGAGAATTGCCTCGCCGACCCGGCGCAGCACCTCGACGCACATTTGGGCCGCGCCTACTACTATCAGCTGGTTAGCCCACAGCGCGCTACGATTGAGTTGGTGCGCGACGACAAGACGCCGGGCGGCTGGCGCCTTCGCCAGCTGCTTGGCGCCAGCAACGAACTCATCCCACCCTGGACGCGTGCGATCGTCAATCTGTGGTTGGACCAACACGCGACTCGATCGCAGCACGCGCTACGTGGCTTGCATCGTGGCCAGGACCGCATGAACGACCTAGCCTGGCTCAGTATTATCGCGGACGAGGCTGGCGCTAGCGAGCGTGGCGCGAGATGCCCTGGCGAGACCACCGAGAGCGGACCCACAGCATGAGCCTCCTGGCCTGTTCACCGGCAGCTGTTCCAATGTCTGAGCCAGACGCGCAGCGCTTCCGGCTGAAACCCGTCTACACGTTTCATGTCAGATTGGGTTGTCCCACCGCGTCTATCGCATCAGACTGGTTGCGCAACACAAAAGACACTGCAGCGCCCGCCAACCCTCACCGTAGCACCTGAAACGGGCGCGCCCCCCCAATGGAGACGACCATGCATATCGATCTAGGCCTCGCCATGCGCATGAGCCCCAAACACGGCTATCAGGATGCCTACGCGGCCTACGACTGGCGCAACTTGGAGGTGCGACAGGCCAACCGTGGCGTGCTGTTCGTCGTGACCGATGGCGCCGGTACCGCCGATTTTGCGGCCGGCGCTGCCAAGGAAGGCGCGAAGGCGTTCGCGCCCTTCTTCACCGACGCGTCCGTCCCAGCAAATGAATCTGGACTGCGCACGCTCGCCGCGGCGGCCGATCAACGGGTCGCTTCCTGGGGCTTTTCCGAGGGCACCGACCGACCAGTCGGCATCGCAGCGATGACGGCTGTCTGGCTGAGTCCCGACAAGCACGCGGTGATCGTGCAGGCAGGCGACACCGCCGCGTTTCGCATCATCGCGGGCAAGGACAGCGGCACCGCGATCCGCCTCACGCCTGACGACAGCGTGGGACACGGCCTGCTGCGCTATCTCGGACGAGGTGACGCCCAACAGTTTCACGTGGAACCACGACCGTTCAGTGATGGCGACACGATGGTGTTGGTGTCGGACGGTGTCACGAAGGTGCTGAGCGGCTTCGAGCTCGCGCAGATCGTGTTTGGTTCCAAGGATAGCCAGCTGGCCGCCGACAAGATCGCAGAGTTGGCGTTTGCGCGGCACGCTCACGACGATATTACGGCGCTGGTGGTCTATCTGGAGGATTGGGAGCGGGATGTGGGTGAGTAGTGCGGCACACCGGCTTTGCGGATGCAGGCCGCGTGGTTCACACTTAGACCACCGACGAACCTAACCGAGTCGCGCTGACGCTTTGCCATCACGCGAATGAACCCGCGAGTGAGGACAGGTCCGTGAACGCTCTCCGTCAGAACAAATCTCCAATTCCCGCTGGCCCTCGCCCAGACGCCCCCCTGCTGCATCATCTACCAGCCCCCAAGCTGGCCGACATTGTGGCCCTGCGCCTGACCTACCGCTGGTGTGACGGACCAGCTAGGCTTCCACCTAGCGGTAGGGCGCTTGCTCGGTCACCTCAACAAACGCACACCGGACACGCTCCGAAAAACGTGTCCACACGGTCCGGTCCTGCTGCGTCGCTCAACTCCTGGTTTCGGGAGCAGCTGCTGCATGGACTTCGCAATCAGGCTTGCCTCCACCTGCAAACACCACGTCCAGCGTGCGTACATTGCGATTTTAGTGTTCGAAAGCGCTGCCCGCTACCCGCCGTCTACCCCCCGCTCGGCAGCGGCGAAGGCCAACCACGTCAAGAGCTCGCCTCACTTCACAGCATCGACGTGCTGGCACAGGGGCCAGAGCTGCGGCTCGTGGCGGGAGACCTGGTTTTGGTCGACTTGGTGCTGATCGGCCCAGCCCTCCGCGGCGCCGGCCCACTGTTGAGTGCGCTCCGGGAGCTGGAGGGGGGCCGTCTACGCCTAGTCGGGATCGACAACCTCGTGCTCTCCTTGGACCGATTTGAGGCGCCGGTTGACCGCTGGCCGTTGCCTGTCAAGCGCCATCCAGTGCGCTTCGCCGATATCCCGCTCCTGCCAGTGGGCGATGACGCCACCGAAGCGCACCTCGTCGACTGGCTGACGACGACCGGCTGTCTGGAGCTTGAGCTGTTGACGCCGATGCGACTGACAAGGGGGAGCCGCGACCTAAACCATTTCGATTTGCCCGTGTTTACGGCGCGATTGTTGGGTCGACTGGCTTCGCTGCACGAGACTAGCGCGTGGCTCCAGCACGGTGATGCACCGTCAATACGACTCGACGATGAGGCGGTACGCGCTGAGATCGAAGCGCTGGCGGCGGCATTCACGGTCGATGCACGCACCCACGTGCACCAAGCCTCACGGCGGGGACACGGCGGTCACTATCATCCGGCAGGAGGCTTGCGCGGAGTCGTGCGACTGACGAGCGCCGAGCCGTGGGCGCTTCGCCGTCTCTCGCGCGCGCTCGTTGTTGGTGCCTGGATCGGCGTGGGGCGCTGCGCGACCATGGGGCTAGGCCGTCTGCGCGCCCGACCTGCGATAGCCCTGCCGCCGCTGACGACTCCGGTGCCCGGCTCGCGGGGGACGGCGGTCCCGCGGTTGGTGTCAGATTAACGATTGTGGCCGCGTCTACTCATCAACAAGGCAGACAAGCCGGCAACGGATAGGCCGGCGCGACGGAAGGCCGAGGCCTGTGCCAAGCGAGCCATGGCGAACCGACACCGCGTTCAACTCAAGGAGATCCACATGCGACGCTACTTCAACACCGCGCTGGCGAGTTCAATGCTGCCTGACGGTACCGTGCGGATTCGTACCCTCTCTCAATTGGAGGCGAGCAGTTGGCTGCGGGAAGCGCCGTTCCTGAACGCGGCGAATCCCAATCACGGCAACACGCTGGCGATGCTGTCCGCTAGCTTGGGTGTCGAGCTGAGAGCGTCGGCGGAGGGCGGCAAACTGTCCCTGGCGTCGGGAGACGTGTGCCTCGTCTCGGAGGTGCGGGCCTTGCCGCGAGTGACGCGGGAGTTCACCGACGCGGAGGTTGCGGCGGCGGAGGTGCGCTTGCGGTTGGTGGAGGTTGGTTGAGGCGTGGGCCCGCGGACACACGGCGATTCGCCAGGTGACCTGGTTTCTGTCCGAAGCAAGTAGTCCCTCAACTATGACGAAGGACTTCCAAGCGGTTCTGTAGACAGCGTTGACTGATCGCCTACGCGTGTTCGTCCAGCGCCCGGACATGGAATGAGAAATCAAGTCGATTCCTGCAGGTCAACCAGCTCGACCAGAATGTCGCCGAGCTCATCCAGCGCGTCGGCGGTATCGGCCAGCAAGGCGACCTGCAGGCGTTTGTAGTCGACAGGTGAAACGGGACGACGACGACCGATTCGTAGTTTGATGTCCTTCTCGACCTTGGCTCTGGCGTCCCGCGGCGGGATCAGTCCACGGCCCAATTCGCCTCCTTGCCGGTGGGCGAGGAAGTTCCGAATCCGCCGCGTCGGCCCAAGCTGATGTTTGATCCTGTAGATCCGATCCAAATGAGTCGCGACCTGGATCCCACGTCCTTCGA
The DNA here is from genome assembly GCA_937910235.1 of uncultured Myxococcales bacterium. Classification (GTDB taxonomy): domain Bacteria; phylum Myxococcota_A; class UBA9042; order UBA9042; family UBA9042; genus UBA9042. The sequence continues at coordinate 6,820 of CALENB010000514.1, forward strand.
ATGCCGCCGCGATCTGTGCCTTGTCGTGCGCTGCCAGCAAGTCCTCCGTCAGCCACTCCACGCCAAGGGACTGCAGAGACAGCGCAAAACCCTTGAAGCGATCAGCGTCGTCGGCCACCGACAGCAGGATCGCCACACCTGCCTCCCAGCCCCACTCTTCGCTGGACGCCTCTTGCTCGGTCATCGCGTAGACGGCGTCCAGCGTTTTTCGCCGTGCCCGCAACAGGCGCGCGACCCCGCAGCGAAGCGCTTCACTCGTGGCCAAAGTCTCGATGTCACCCCAACCATGCTCGCCACGCAGCGGTGACGCATGCCAACCCTGTTGGATGGTGGTCCGACAAGCACCGTCCTGGAAGTCTAGAATCACGATGGGACTTTCGTCGCCGTGCACAACCGGACACAGTAGCCGCCCCCCGTTTTTCACCTGCTTTCGCAGTGGGCGCGGGATGCGTGGGACGCTGCCATCGACGTACACACAGTCGAACTCATGACCGGGAAGTCCTGCGCTGGGGTCGCCTTGCTCGATCCGCACCACATGCCCGGCGGCCTGCGTCCCCTCGCTCAGCTGTGAGCGCAACCTTCGTCGCACCTCAACGCGGTCGTCCACGATGACAACGGACCCTGTAGGCGCGACACAAGCCGCGACGAGAGCGGCCATGTACCCGTCGCTAGTCCCGCACATTAGGACACGGGCCCCCTTTGTTAGCCGCATGAGCTTGAGCATCAAGGCAGCCTCGTCCGCCGCGATCGTCCACTGCGGTGTGGGGCCGACCTGACGAGGCTCGTGCTCCACGCGACCGGCGTAGACGCCCCAGTCCTGTACGCACTCCGCAGCTCGCCATTGCTCTTGAGGTCTCCCAACATCCAGCGCCGCGCCAGTGTACGCGAGGTGCCACAAATGCTTTGGCAGGAAGCGCTCTTGCGGCACCTCACGAAAAGCCCTGGCGATGCTCTCGTCGAGCAGGCACGCCGCCGAGAGTTCGCCGACGAGATCGCTGCGTCGTCGAGGTCGATCAACTCGCTCCCTCGCCTCACAAGCGGACTGCAATGCGGGCTGTAGTCCCGGCGGGATCATGAACGTGACCGCAGAGTCGCGCAGGTTGCCGGGTCGGAGGGTCTCGACGACCAGTCGCTCATCGACCAGCGCGTGACACGCCTTGACGCTGCGCCACGGGTTCACCTCATTTCGAAATCCGTACTGTCCAAGGTCCGCTTTCGTGGCGCAGCAGCCTGGATGCGCCACGAGCGCGGCGAGGATGATGAAGGCATCATCTGGCAAAGACGCAACAGCTTCAGCGACATCCTCGGGCGTTGGAAGACGATCCGACACGTCGACCCTACCCGGCTGATATCGACCTGCCTTAGTGCGAAGGGCGCCAGCAGCGCACGCTGACCTAAGAGCGTCCAGAACCGCCTCACGGGGATGATGATACCGCGACTCCTCGTGCAGCAGCTCAATGAACGCGTCTTCGGTGTGGGCACCCCTCATGTGGTGTATGGCGAACAGTAGATCGTCTTCGAGTGTCGTCATGAAACCTCTGTCGGCAGCAGCCCGCTCGCGGCGCCCTCAACCCGCTGCGGCGCGCAGCATAAGTGTGATCGTCGCACTGGGGAGCCCGTGGATGATGGTACGGTTCAGAATTGAGTCAAATGGGCTGGTAGGCTCAGTATCCCTGCCGCGGCATACGACTCCCGGCAGGTCCGCTCGCGTTGTGGACTTCTGTCGGTTCGGTGGCATTGTGGCCACGCGCCCTGTGCCAAGCTATGACTTGATAAATCCACTCACTCGGAAAGGGGTCGAATCGCCATGCACACCCATCTTGTCACCGTCCTCGGCCGCGGCCACACCAACCGCGACCCGAGCGCGCCGTCGGGGCGCTATGCCACCGCGACCTACCGCTTCGACGACGACCATCTCGAGACCTCGACGTTTTTCGGTCTCGCGCTGCTGCGATTCCTGAGGAGTCCCCCTGCCGGGGACGCGCCGAACAGCCTCATCATCTTGGGCACAACTGAGTCCATGTGGGACGGCCTTGTCGAGCTGCTCACTGACGCAAGTGACGAAACGGCCAGCGCGGCGGCCCTCAAGCTCTTTGTCACCGTCAGTGACAGGATGCGGCCCCTCAACACAGTTGACAAAGACCTGCTCGACGAACTCGGCGAGGCTCTCCAAACCCACCTGCGAAGCGGCGGCGCACGAGGACTGCAAGTGCGTTTGGGGCTCATCCCCGAGGCGCGGGACGCCGCCCAACAGCTGCGCATCGTCCATGGGCTATCAGAGCTCGTGGGCGATCGTGACCGCCTGTGGCTCGACATCACCCACGGGCTTCGGCACCAGGGCGCGATCCTCGTTTCTGCGGCCAACTATCTGTCGCATGCGCGGAGTTGCAAGGTCCTTGGAATCTACTACGGCGCTTTTGAGCTCCGTGGCCGCGGCGAACCGCCCGCCATCCAACTCGACGCCCTCGAACGGCTCGCAGCTTGGCAGGCGGCTATGGAGCGCTACGATGCGACAGGCGATTTTGGGGAGCTGACTCGCGTGGTTGAACCGACCCACCCGGAGCTTGGGCAAGCGCTCGCACGTTTGGGCTTCTTTGAGCGCTCATTTCAGCCCCAACGCGCAGCGGACGCGAGAGTGGCTGCGCTCGCAAGTCTCAACCAGGTCACCGACGGCACCCTCGCGGCGCTTTTTCGACCGCGTCTGCAGGCGCGCATTACGGGCCAACTCGCGGACGGCGATCTAGCGAGCCAACAGCTGACGCTGGCGCGCAAGGCCCTGGCGCATGGACAGCCGGTGATGGCCGCGACCTACGCCCATGAGTCCTGGGTCAGCGCGCACACGCAGTTCCGCGGGCTCGCACCGAGGGACCACGAAGCGCGCAAAACGGCGGTCCGGGGCAGGCACGGGGTCACTTGCAAGGCATTTCACGACCTACGCAAGCTGCGGAACGTACTCGTTCACGGCATGGGCGCCCACGTCGCCGAGCCTGGGGGCTGGCCCCAGCGCGCCCTGGTGAGTCAGGAAGCACTGACGGAGCGGCTCGACAAGTTGATTGCCATCAGCGGCTGTGCCGGTCTGTGTTCGCATGCCACGTGGGAGCGAGGGCTATAGTAGCGCGACGCTGTCAGGGTGGTCTGCTGCACACTGTTACGCGCCACAAGTGGGGGTTCATCTCCGCATGAACCCCACCACTTCCGCTTGTTCTTGCCAACCCTCACGGCCGTATGGTCCGCCGGCAGCGTCGGTCGGTGAGAACACCGTAAATGCAGCCTTTGAGCCGTCAGCGAGAGGAGCAACACCTGCTCGACCACCACAGGACGGCTCCTGGCATTGGAGGGCGTAGCCCTCTGGCTGGGGTGAGGCCTCCACGGCACCTCGGCCGCAGATGACGCACCGGTCGGTGTAGGCGAAGTTCTCTCGGTGGGCGCGAAGCGCGTCGGCAACGGTGGTGAGCCTTGTTTGCCGCTTGACCACCGCCACGAGGTCCTGTTTCGCCTGTCGCGCCTTGGCTTGGGACTGTCGTGTGCTTTTGTGCTGTTGACCACCGCCGCCGTGGGCGATGGCCGCCTCCAGCTGCGCCGTCTCCTCTTCAGTTTGACGTCGGAGCTCAGCGACGAGTTGCAGTTGGGCCTCAAGCTCTGCGGTCGTCCAGATCGTCTCCGGAAAATCGAGCCCCGGCAGCCCACGAGCCAGCGCCGCCAAGCGGGCCGGTCGCGCCGCCAAAAGTGGTGGCCACAACCAGGCTCGCAGCAGTCGTGCGAGCCACTCCACCGAGAGCGGTTCGAAGGGCGACACCGCTACGGTTAGCCACGGCTGCGCTGGCGGCATCACCTCCGAGTGAGTCCGTAGCGTCGGTCGGGGGCCACTGAGATCTCGACGTGGCGCGTTCGTCATGCCCTGTCCAGGCGCTTGGGAGCCGGTCCTGCGGCGCTGTAGGCACACCAGGGCGCGTTCGTCACGGCCATCGCTTGCTGGGACGGGTGGCCCGAGTGACCGCAACAGCGCGGCGATGGCGTCGTCGTCCTGGGCGCCGAGGGCCAGGGCCGCGGACACCAGCGTCAGCGACCGCGATGGGCTGCCCGTCGCGATGACACGCAGCCGTAACTCGTCGGCACCGGCATCCCACGTCAGCGTCAGCGGGAGGTCGTGGTCACGATGGACGAGCGTCAAGGTCGCGCCCGGCTCAAACCGCTGACTAGCCGTGACGGGTTGAAACCCATCGTCGTGGAGCGCGCGCAGGGTCAGCAGCGCGGCGAAGACGGTCATGCCCGCCATCACCCTATCGTCTTCGGCTAGGACGAGCGCCACGTCTGGGGCCGTCTCTCCACGTCGCTCGTGCAGCCGTAGCCACAGCAGATACACATGCTGATAGAGCGGGTGCTGAGTCAACACGTTGGTTGGGTTTGGCACACTGCGAAGTCGCAACGCCGGGCGAATCGCCCGAAAAAGCTGGGTCTCTGTCAACAATCTCAACCGACGCAGCCATCCCTCCAAGTCTTGTTGCACCTCAGCGGCGGCCTTCTTGTCGAAATCCGTCTCGTATGCAGCCCCCCACAGCTCGCAGACGCGCGCAGCGAGGGCGTGATGACCCGACGCGACGTCTTGGAAGCCAGCCACCACGTCCATGGCTTGTCGCACGTCTTGTAGCGCTCTCAATCGCGTCACCAAGGCGGTCCGCAATCGCTCAACCAACCCAGCGGCGGCGCGGTTCTCGTACGTCAGCAGCGATGCATCCCGCACGGTAGAGAGCACACGATGTGGTTGCACCCGCGCCAAGGTGCGGAATTTCCAATCTCGCGGGTGACTCGCCAAATGCGGCATGGTCCGCGGTCGCAAGCCTCGCGCGCGGTGGACCGGTACCACCTCCTCGCGACCGATCAGCGCCTCTACTGGTGCACGAAACAGCCGCTCCAGCGGACCAATCGAACGCGCGAGCTGCTGTTCCAAGGCGGTGCGTTTGACCACTTGCAGATCTTTGAGGGGGAGCGGCGCGCGGGAAACCCAGGCGCTCCAGGTTGGCGGCGCGTGCTCGTCGTCCAGCATGTCGCGGAGATGAGCACGGAGGGTGTGCTGCATGTGCTCCTCCGGCAATAGCGCCGGATCGGGCTGCCAAACCTGAGCTCGCTCATCGCCTAGCTGCACAGACCAGCTCGGACGCACAAAACCGCCCAAGCGTGTGCCGTCGGGTACCGGGTGGCCATCGACCCGCGCCCCCGGGGGGAGGCGCAGCAGGCCAGGGATTGGGTACGTCGCCAAGTCGACGGCCGTCTCGCTCCAGCGATTGATGGCGCGCGGCGGATGCAGTTCGCGCGTCATCAATGGCCCCGGATGCGCTGCACGCGCTTCTTCTCCCGCGTGAGAAAGTCGGTGGCTTGGCTTTTTCGAACGTCATATGGCGAATTGAGGCTCTCGAAGCACAGCTCTACCGCGTCGTTCAGGTCGCCGAACGTCTTGTCGTCGAGGTCCATGCGCCCTCCCAACTTGAACAGCAGCTTGGTGGTCAGCAGGTGGTCGACCGCCTCCGCGACGCTGCCGCCACAGGCTTCTACTACCGGTATGTAGCGCAGCGCTTGGGCGTCGAGTCGCGCACCCCAGCCCACATCGAGATCGACCAAGATCTCCTCTGTGGCCGACTTCATCGCACTCACGGCTCGCTCAGCGTCCGACTTGCCGGCATTCTGGGCGTCGGCGAATAGCCCGTGCAAGGAGCGGAAGCTCAACGCCTGCACAGGTCGAGCGCCCTTCGGTTTGAAGGGCTGCTGCTTGCGTAGGTTCATCACGAACGCGCGATCGTAGGTCTTGTCAGCGAAGCCCTTGGTGGTCTCGTCGTGATTCGCTGTGCCAACGAACCAGACGTTGGGCGGCACAATCACCTCTGTCCGCTCGCCGGCCAGCAGCCCACGAGGCGGGTTGTCTAGGGCTTGACCGAGCAGCTCAACGCGGTGTTTCTTGCGCTCCAGCACCGACAAGAAATCGGCGAAGTAGTGCTCCGGATGAGAGAGATTCATCTCATCGAGGACGATAAGCACAGGGCTGTCGGCGAAATGCGGTTGATTGGCTCGCACCAGGGCGCGCAGCATCTCAGTTTCCATAAATTGCTTGTCGAAGCTATTGTATTGCCCCAGCAGGTCGAAGCGATCCCGCCAACCGGCCTGCACCTCCACGACATCGCAGCCGCCGCCCACAGCTCGAGCAAAGGCCGTCGGCAGGCTGGTCTTGCCCGTGCCGCTGATGCCCTCGAGCAGCAGCAATCGATTGGCGGCCAACCCCGCGATGAAGCTGCGCAGAACCCCGGCGGCATAGAAACGCGGCTCCTTGGGGTCAGCAGCCATGGTCGCCTGCACTTGCTCCGCGAATCGGCGCAAGTCGCCGTCGACGACCTCGTGAGTCTGCTGCGGGGCAGCGAGGCGTAGGACGATCTTGGCGCAAGATCGGAAGGCTTGCGGCGCCTTGCCTGACGCCTTGGCCTCCTCCACATCCTTTCGCAAGATGTCGAGGTGCGCACGCAGCGCGGTGCTCTGCGCCGTGAAGGCATCGACCTCGTCTTGCAGCTGCTGCCGCTCCGCCACAGCAAGGTTCAAGCTGCTCAGCTTGGCCTTGGTCTGCGCCAGCTCATCCAATGCGCCTTCTCGTGCGCGACGCTCGACCTCCAGCTGCGCTCGGGCGGCGCTCAGCGCGTCTTCTGTCCCAAGATCCGGTCGGTTCTTCAGCTCTTTGTCCAACCGGCGCACATTCCGCTTGAGCTCGTCACGCTCCATTTTGAGGGCGGCCGGGTCACCGCCGAACTCTTGGCGGGCCTGGTCCAGGTCGGCGAGTTGTTGCTGGAGGTGGTCGAGATCATCGCGCAGCTCGTCGCGCTCCGTCTCCAGACGGCCCGCCCGGCGTTCCGCCTTCGCGACGGCGTGCGCGGCGCGCTCCTCGACGTCCGCCTCAAGATTCGCCGCGTTCGCCTCCAACTGCGTGCGCTGGCGTTCCACCTCGCCGTTGGCGCGGGTCAACTCCGCCAACGCCGCATGCAAGGCCGCTTCCCGCGCCGCCAGGGCGGACTCGCGCTCCTGACGCACCCTGTCGGCCGCCTCACCCGCTGCTTGCCGGGCAGATTGGTGCAGCGCGTCAAGCTCCACCTGCTGTGCTTCACGCGCTTCTGCCGCCGCCGCGCGGTGGTCAGCCAGCGTCCGCGCCAGCGTCTTCGTCAAGTCGTCGCGCTCGGCTCGCAGCGTCGTCAGCTCGGCCTGCAAGTTGCCGAGGTGCTTCTCACGCGCCTCAGCGAAGTCCTGGTCACGATCATGCTCACGAGCGAGGAGGTCTTCCTCCCGCGCGTTCAGCTCGCTGCGTTTAGCGTCAATGGCCGCCCGTTGGTCCTCCAGCGACTGCGTCACGGCCTTGTGTTCGTGGTCACGCTCGGCCTGCGTCGCAGCGTGCGCTTTCTGCCGCGCTGAGAGGGCCTCACGCGCCTCCTTTGCGGCCGCATCCTGCGCCGCCTGCCGTTGGTCGAACGTCGCTTCTAGCTCGATTTTATCGGCTGCCAGCTTCGCGCGGTCGCCTTGAAGCCGGGTGCGCTCACTCTCGGCGAGCTGCAGCGCGACCGCCTGCTTGCCTTGCGCTGCTTCCAGCTGCTTCCGCTCCGCATCCAGCAGCGCCTGGGCTTTGATGAAGTCGTTGTGAGCTGCCTCGGCCGCTTCGACGGCGGTGGTCAGCTTCGTCAAATCGGCCTCCAGCACCGCCGCCGCGGCGACGTCGCCTCCCAGGGCGGCCGAGGTCGACTCGACCGCCGATGAAACCACAGCCTTCGCGCGCTGAAGCAGGGTCTGAGCAGGCGAAGGCGACTTGACCGCAGGCGATTTGACCGCAAGCGATTTGGCCGCCGGCGATTCGGCCGGCGAATGCGACGCCTTGGCAGGCTCCACGCCAGCACCAACGGTCCTGGCTGCGGTCTGCGCCTGTGGCGACGGCGAGGCCCCGTGGCGCTGCGCGCTGACGTTGGTCTTCGACTTGCGGCCTCGGCCCGGTTTTCGCTTGCTAGCCATGAACTACTCCTCTGGTGATAAATGCGGCAAGGCGGCAGCGACCACGGTAAGCACCATGCTCAAGCAGGCGCACAGCTCCGCGGGCTGCCAGCGACGGGGTTGCGAGTTCTGTGCTTGCCCCGACCCGGACTTGCGCCCGTGGGCGTGCTGGTTGCGCCAGCGTCGTGTGTCCTGCAGCGCGCGCAGCGCCGAGGAGTCTTGCAGGAAGACGGCCCGCAGCGGGTGGGTCTGACGCGTGGCCGCCGCGGCCACCGTCAGGCGCACTAGATCGTCCAGACCCGCGCGGTCGTCAGTTGGGTCGCAGAGCGGGCGATCGCGCTCGACGGTCCAATTTGAGGGCATAGCAAGCTGACCAAGTTGCTGCCGCGCGGCGTCGAGGGCGCGATGAACGCCGCGCAGGGAGGCCTGTGCGCGCTCGTGTGGCGGCAGCGCGCCAGCGGGCGACATGGCGAGCCCAGCCAGCACCGTCTCCAGCACCACGCCGCTGAGGCGGGCTGCATTGGCGAGCTGTTGGCGGCGACGATGCGGATGACCCGATGACTGCGCGGCGGCACCGTCCAGCGTCGCGCGCACGGCCTCTAGCTCGATCAGCTGCTCGAGGAGGGTCGGAAACTTGTGAATCAGCGCGGTGAGTCGCTCCTCCACGGCGACCTCCAAGGCCATCCGATCACCCACAGGCTCGTCTTTGCCGTAGAGCGCGGTCATCACTCCAGTCAGCGACAAGCCACCGCGCCGCAGGCTGTCGAGACGACGGCGCAGCCACGGCAAGTCGCCCAGACCGAACGGGCTGGCCACCCGCCAGGCTCGCTCATAGATCGGATCTTCGGGCACATAGACATCGGCGACGAGAAAGACCGGCAGCGGTTGCGTCGCCACCCGCCGCACGGAACCAAAGCGCTGGCCCTCATTCGCGCCGTGACTACGCTCGGCGCGTCGATGCAGACTGAGCGCCCGCGTGACGGCGGTGGGCGTTGGCGCTTGCTGCGCGACGTCTCGGCCCTGGGGCGGCCGAAGGTAGCAAGGCCGAATCTGGCGGGGCCGCCCGATCGAACCCAGGTTCAACGTCGGCTCACGTTTATCTTCCGTGCCCTGCACCAGCTCCGCCGCTTCGAGGCGACGCACGGCACGCGGCCAGAGCGCGCCGCTCCACGGGTCCGAGAACACCAGCCACACCTGCGGCTCCGCCACGTCGTCGTCGAGCTGCTTCGCCCCCCGCACCGTCAGGGCGCGCCGGCCATCGTCCGCATCCGCCATGAGCCCCATACCGGCCAGCTCCTGCACCACGGTGCTCACAAGCGCCTCGTCTAGGGCCAGGTGGTGCGCGAGCTCGTCGATGTGTTGGACGCCGCAGCGGATCAAGCCAAGCACAGCGCGCCGTAGGGGGTGCAGTCCGGCGCTATCGCGCACGTCGATCACCACCTGCCACGCCAACGCAGGGACCGCTAGTGCGCGGCGCTTCTTGTCTTCGTACGCCACGCTCGGACGGGCGCGCGACGCCACGATGAACGTGCCGGGCTCGAATAGGTCCACGCCGGCCGGGGCTGAGCCGGAAGAGTCCGGCCGTTCGGCGCGCTCGTGCTTCGCGGCCGCGTCATTGTTGTAGGGCGAAGCCATCGCGACCCTCCTTGCAGTACCGATGGAAGGCATGGAGGTCAGGCAGGGCGACCGCGCCGACGTCATCGGCCACCATGGCAGCGTCGCCCACCACGACCAGCAGGGCCTTCTGGCGACTTATGGCCACGCAGCGGCGGTGGCGCGACAGCAGGTGGCCAAAGCGGTGCGGCCACTCGGTCTCCTTGCGCACACGGCGTCGGTTGCTGCGGGTGAACGAGAGCACCACCACGTCGAACT
>CALENB010000515.1 GCA_937910235.1 uncultured Myxococcales bacterium
GATCACGAAGACCGTCGCCAAGAAGCTGTCGGGCTGCAGCTGTAGCGCCTGCGGTAGCTGCTGGGGTGGCGTCCCGGGCTTCCGCTGCAAGTGCAAGGAGACCAAGTCGTCCAACTCCGCGGTGTCGGCGTCGGTGACGTTCGCGCTGTCGGGCACCAGCTACGAGAACAGCAGCACCGTGAAGCTCTCGGCGACGGCGAAGCTCACCGCGGGCAAGTGGAGCGGCTCCAGCTCAACGACCTGCAGCATCGGCGACAAGCCGGAGTGCTGCTTCAGCTTCGCGTCGCCCATCGGTAAGCAGTGTCTCAAGCTGTACTGAGCGGCGACTGAGCGCTGACTGAGCGATGGCAGGCCGAGAAACTAGGGTCTGAGCGACGACGGTTCACAGCGGCGCGGCCATCGGCGGTTAGGAGCCGAACCAGGCGTAGGTCTTGGCCTCCAACGCGATGAACGCCTTCATCGCCTTGAAGATGACCTTGATGTGCGGGGTGTCGGCCACCGCGTCGCAGACCACTAGGCGCGCGCCCATGTTCATCGTGACCTCCTTTCCGAGCACGCGCACGAGGTTTGGGCACGCTGGATCAGGGATGTTGCCGTCCGGCAGCAGCGCGATTCCCTGATGATCGGCGGCACACCGCCGCAGAATGCCAATGTCCGTCGTGATCATCACCGGGTTGATGTGTAGATGGCCGCCGCCGGCGAGGGGCCAGCGGCGTGCGTCGAAGTGGACGCCCTGCCAAGAAAGCAGCGTGTGATGATGGAGGTCCTCCACGGTTTGAGGCGTGCCGTGCTTGGCGAGATACTTCTTGCTCGCGACCAGCTGCGTCTTGAACGGGTACACCTGTACGGACGTCCACGGACCGGCGGGCGTGTGCGAGCCGAAGTGCACCGCGAGGTCGGCATCGGAGGCGAGCAGCGAGACTGGGTCGACGGCCGAGTGAACGACGAGCGTCGTGTCTGGGAAGAGACGGCGCGCGATCCGCGCGAGCTTCGGGCCGACGTGCACCGGAACCCCGAGCGGCATGGCCACGCGAATCTGGGCGACGTGGGCGATCTCCGCGCTGCGGATCTGCGCTAGCAGGGTCGTCGTCTCCTGGATGAGCGGGCGGCCACGCTCCGCTAGCAGCTCGCCGGCCTGCGTCAACTCCACGCCAGCGCGGGTACGGCGCAGCAGCGTCACGCCGACCGCTTCTTCGAAGGACTCGAGCTTGCGGCTCAAGGTCGAACGCGACATGTCGAGACGCCTCGCGGCCTTGAGCAGCGAGCCTTCCTCCGCGACGGCTAGAAAGGTGTTGAGATCGTCGAGGTTCATGGAGATCCTGGAGGGGGCGCGAGGCGAGAGCGCAGCGGCGAGGTGTGGTAAGCCTACCTGCGTCTGAGCCGGGGGTGTCACCTTTCCCGCGCTAGGGAGTCGTCGATGAAGCCAGAACCCGACCTGCAAGCGGACACGCCGGTGGCTGCTGTCGACAACGTCGCCATGCAGCTTCACACCCTGTACGCCGACCGGCAGCGCCTATTTCGGGCGCTGGGCACCGCGGACGCAGGCCAGATTATCTCGATGGTGCGCAGCTTGGAAGCGCAGCTGGCCGACCTCTACGCGGAGCGCGCCGAGGCGTTTGCGGCGGCGTCTGCCGAACCGTAGCGGCTCACGTGGCGGACCCGACGATCGCGGATTGGCGCACGATCAGCCAGTTCGTCCGCGTCGTCGGGTCGCGATACAGGTGTAGGTGTACGTTGGTGGGGCGCATGCGAAAGCTGAACGTGTAGGCGATCCGCGCGTCGAGCCGGCCGCTGGCGACGCCTTCGGCGAACCGGCCCCACACCAGCGCGTTGTTGGTGCACGGCGCGACGTCGCCAAACATGTGCCGGCCGAGCACCGCCTCTGGCGCGAGCCCGCTGAACTTGGACTCAGCGCGGTTGTAGAGCAGCACGATGCCGGCGTCGTCGAGCTGGATGACCCCCGCGAGCAGCTGGTCGAGCTGCGGACGCGTCATGGTCGCGAGGCGCCGATGCAGGTCGTCGCGGAGGCCCTCGCTGGCGGCGATTGGGAGGTCCCCAGGTCCGGTACCCCCGAAGGCGAGCAGCGCAGCGCGGGGAAAGCGCCGGTGGCCACCTGACGTGCGCACACAGGGCAGCATGTCGGCGTCGGCCCAACGTTTGACGCTCGTCGTGCTCACACCCAGCAGCTTGGCGGCGGCGGTGGTGGTCACCATTTCCTTCATCATCGACTCCTCGCTGAAGATGGCCACTCACGGCTAGAACTCACCACGGATTCCAAAGCTCGGGATGATCGGCAACCCCGCCGTCACGGTCTGAAAGCGCGCATCATAGCTGTACGTGATGCCCTCTGGATTGGCTCGATTATAGGCGTTTTGCAGATCCAAGTAGACCCCGAGCAGCCACCTGTCGAACACGAACTTCTTGTCGACCCGGATGTCGAGCTGATGAAAGGCGGGGGTGCGCTCGCAGTTGATGCAGGTGGACGGCACGCGGGTCCAGGTGTCGTTGTCGTCGCTCCACACAGCGGTCTGCACAGCGGTGTAGGGCCGACCCGACACGTAGCGCCATCGCGCGCCGATCTCCCAGTTGGCCGGCAGCTTGTACGATCCCAGCGCGGTGAGGATATGGGTCTGATCCCAGCCAAACAGACGCTCGGGGGCGCCGGGACGATCCACCCGGGTGGCGCGCTGCAGCGTGTACGACACCCAACCGAAGAAGCGACCGACCGGTTTGTGGCGCAGCAGCAGCTCCATGCCAGTGACTTGGCCCGTCGCGGTGTTGCCGTAGACGTCGCCGCCAAACGTGGCGCCGGTCGGCACGACGAGGTTCCAGAGGCGCTTGTGGAAGACCTGCACGTCGACGTCGATTGCGTCCGTCAGCTTGCGTTCAAGGCCCAACGTCGTCTCGAAGGCGCGCTGCGCGCCCAGGCTGGGTGTGCCAAACGGCGCTGGCGACAGCTCCTGAGGCTGTGGCGCTTGGCTCGTCATGCCCGTCGCGCCCTTGAGCGTCCACGCGTCGTTGGCGGTGAAGCGGACGTTGAGACGCGGGCTCGCGGTGTTGTCGATTCGGTCGCGGACACGGCCGCCTGGGGCGTCGCGATAGCTGCGGAAGAAGTCGACCCGCACGCCCGCGACTACCTCCAAGCCCGGAAACATCGCGAAAACGCCGTCTACCCACAGCCCAGGCGCATAAAACGAGCCGGACTGGCTGATGGACGAGACCGACCCGCCGCCCGGTGCCCCGCCGCCAGGGCTCGGCTCGCCGCCGTTGGAGGGCGTCGCGGGCAAACGCAGGCTGATGGTGTAGGGGTTCCAGAGCCAGTCGATCCCGGCGCGCAGCTTGACGGGCCCGCGTCCCAGCTCAAGGTCGCTGCGCAGGGTCACGTCGAGGTTCTCCAGCTCAAAGGACAACGCCTGGCCGACGGCGAGGCCGATGCGGTTCGGCGTGGCCGCCAAGGTCACGCGGCCGGTCCAGTCGTCGGCGTTGTGGCGCAGCGTGCCGATGACGCCGCCAAACTGAATGCCGCTGGTGATGCTGCCGCGCGCATCGGGGAAGGCGGCCGGGGGCTCGGGGACTACAGCGGTGAGCTTGTCGTCGCTCGCGAACGCGAAGAGCGTCAAATTCGTCCGAGACGACAGCCGATGGTCGATTTTGAGCTGTGCGTCCCAATAGCGCGGCGCGACGGTGAGCGGCAGCAAGTCATCCGGCAGCAACCCCAGCACGGCGTCGATGTAGCTGCGCCGACCGGCCACCGCGATGTCGGTGTTCTCGCCGAGCGAACCACGCAGGTAAAAGCCAGTGTGGAACACGTTGGTCTCGACGTAGCCGGTCCAAGGTTGGGCCTTGCGCGGCAGCCGCAGGCGCGACTGAACCAGTCCGCCGAGGCGACGGCCGTAGCGCGCCGAGTAGCCCGACGGCGAGAAGTCGACCCCCTCGAGCAGGTCGGTGTTGAACACCGAGTAGATGCCGCCGAAGTGGTACAGCTGCGGGATAACCACGCCTTCGACGAGCGCCTGCGAGTCCTGCGGCGCGCTACCGCGCACGATGAGGAACCCTGCCCCGCCAGGTGGGCGCGCTACGCCCGGCAGGTTGAGCACGACCTTGAAGCTGTCGCCGTAAACGCCGGGAATCCGGTCGATCTCCTGCTTGGAGATGGAGCGCTTGGCGACCTGACCAGGCTCCCGCGGCGCCGTGGCCGTGGCGCGGTACTGGGTGTAGGACTTGCGTTCCGCTCGGAGCGACACCGTCGTACTGGTCGATTTCTTGAGCCGTACCGTGCGGCGAACGGGTTTGTGGTCGGTTCCCGGCGCGTACACTTGCACCGCGCCCGCGCGCTGGTCATCGAAGTAGAAACGGCCCTCGCCGTCGGTGTAGGTCTCCGTCGCGCGACCCGGCAGCACGACCAAGGCGCCGACGATGGCGCGTCCCGTGCCGCGCTCGCGCAGTCGACCCACCATCTTGGCCGGATTGCTCACGGCCGCGCGCGCCGGCGTCGTCTGTCGTGTGGGCTTCGCGGCGCCGGTCGGAGCGCGCTGAACGGCCGGAATCACGGCCTTGACGACGGATTTGAAGACGGGTTTGAAGACGTAGCGAAACCGGATGCGGACCGACACCGGCTTGCCGCCGTAGCGCGCTGGCTCGAACAACAGCTGCTTGCCCGCCGCGAGCGCCGCCGCGTCAAACTGCGCACCAGCGGAGGTCTCCACGCTGAGCGCGCGCACGCTGCCATCCACCGCCAGCGTCAACGCCAGCACGACGGTTCCGCGCAGGGCTCGGTCGAAGAGCGCTTTGGGGTACGTCGCCTTCACGTAGCGGACGAGCTTGGGCGGGACGAGCGTCGATTTGGCCGGATCGTTCGCCGCAGGTTGGTTTGGCTTGGCGACGGACTTGGCGGCTGGCTTGGCGCGCGCGGCGCCCGGCGTGGCGCACAGGATGGTGGCGCTGCCCACGAACGCGAGCAGGACGAGCGCCCGGAGCGCTCGCGGGCGACACGGGCGACACGGGCGACACGGGCGACACGGGCGAGCGGCGTCCCGGTGATCTGCGACCCTCTCTGGCGGCTGCCGCGTGGGGGTACTGAGGGGAACCGGCATGGGACACTCCGACGGCGTTCTGCGCCACCCCGTCGTAATAGTCGTTTTGGTCGAATACTGCAAGTAAAAAATCGACCATTCATCGAATTCCGCTTGACGAAACGACCGAAACGACTATTATGAACAGCGCGCCGCCTGTCCGCTGCGCACGATCCGGAGCGCACCCATGGCCACGTCTCTGCAGCCTTCAACGCCCGCGCTGCCCCTCCCACCCGTCACCCGTCTGCGGATGCTCGTCGGCTGTGTCCTCGTCGCGAGCGCCACCGGCTGCGGCGGCGATTTTGCGCCGCCCTCGCTGGTCAAGACCGTGCGGGTGCTGGCCATACGCGCGCAGCCGCCGTTTCTTCCGACCACGCCGTCAGCGACGACGACGTTGGACGCGAAGGTGGTGGGGGTCGGCGCGGGGCAAGCCCTGTGCCACGCCTGGGGGCTGTGCCTGCTGACGACCACGCAAGCTGGCGCATTTCGCTGCGCGGATCCGGCGCTGCAGCTCAACCTCGGTACGACGCCGAGCGTCACGGTGGACTTCGCCCAGGTCATGACGCTGACACTGCAGGCGCAGGCCTATGCGGCGAAGCTCGGTCGGTCCTTCACCGGCGGGCCGCCAGCGAGCGACAACCCGGGGGCCGCCCCGGAGAGCGTGCCTGTCACTGTGTTGTTTGGCGTCGGTGAGCGCGACAGCTTTCCGGCCGGGTGTCCGGCGGATATCGACGCGTTCCTGACCACCGGCTGCGTCGATCGCGAGCGTTGTGTCATCGGCAGCAAGTCGCTGCGTGCGTTCACGAGCGGGCTGGCGCAGCACAGCAACCCACAGCTCACCGACCTGAAGGTCGGCGGCGCCAGCACGACGGGAGCGACGGTGATCGAAGCGGCGACCGGTGCACTGAACCTCGCGCCGACCTGGTCCCCAGACAGCCGGGAGGCCCGCCCTGACGATGGCGGCGCCCCGATCGAGGGGCTGCTTATGAGTTGGTTCAGCACGGCGGGCGCGTTCGCCAAGCAGCGGTCCTACGACGCGGCGCCGAGCAACACGCTGACGCTGGGCGCATCGGACGACATCGTCACCGTCTGGGTCGTGGTGCGCGACGGCCGCGGCGGCGTCGATTGGCTCGAGCGCCGGCTGCGGGCCAAGTAGCGCCGCCAGTGGACCACGCCCGATGCCCTCCCCGCCCTGGCCTCGTCGAGCAGCCTCGGGTCGACCTCAGGCCGGCTCACCCGACTCGGCGGCGCCGTGCCGCCCTGCGCCGCCGGCAAAGCGCGCAGCACCCCGTTGCGACTCGCCGGCGTTGAGCGCGACGCTGCCGTGGCGCAGCTCATTGGCGAGCGCTTGGTCGAGCGGCAGATCGGCCTGCTCCAGCGCCGACAACCGGTCCCCTCGCATAGCGAGCTGCGGCGAGGCGGCGAGCGCCTCCGCCAGCGCAAGCGCCGCAATCACGGCGTCTCCGTCGGGGACGACTCGATTGACGAGGCCCATCGCGAGCGCCTCCTGCGCGGTGACCGTGCGCCCGGTCAAGATCAGATCCATCGCATGACTCAGCCCGATGAGCCGCGGCAGCCGCACGGTGCCGCCGTCGATGAGCGGCACGCCCCAACGGCGGCACAACACGCCGAGCGTCGCGCTCGCGTCTGCGACGCGCAGGTCGCACCACAGCGCGAGCTCGAGGCCACCCGCCACGGCCGGACCCGCGATCGCGGCGATGACCGGTTTGCTCAGCGTCATCCGCGTAGGGCCCATGGGTCCGTCCCCGTCGGGCGCGATACGATTGCCGCGACCGTCGGCAAACGCCGTCAGATCAGCCCCAGAGCAGAAGGCGCCGCCAGCGCCGGTCAACACGGCGACACGCGCGTCCGCGTCGGCGTCGAACGCCACAAACGCCGCGCTGAGGGCTTCAGCGGTCGGTCGGTCCACGGCGTTTCGGACGTTCGGACGGTCGATCGTGATGAGCGTGACGGCACCGCGACGCTCCGTGTGCACTGTCATAGTTGGGGGCTCCTCGCGTCGTCTCGCGCCAGCGCAGCTCATCCTGTCACGCCAACGCCAGCGCGCCGTGTCATGGCGGCGTCAGCTCATCATCCCGGTGACACGCCAGCCCGTGGCGCCGCGTGTCAGGCGCAGCAACACGGGGCGTTTGCCTTCCGGCGTGGCGAGGTCGATGCGCACCAGCACGTGATCGTACCCGTGCAGCTGCGCCATGACCTTGTCGAGACGCGGGCCGCCGCAGGAGGCACGAACGTCGGAGAGCGCGCGCCAGGCGTCTGCCGCGACGCCGACAGCGCCCGGCGGCGGGAAGGCGGCCCAGCGCACCGTGACGATGCGAACCACCCCCGGCGGCGGGCGTTGCGCGTTGACCTTCGCCGCGACAGCGGCCCAGGTCTGCAGCAGCGTGCATCGGTCACCCCACGCCATCGGCAGGGTGGTGAAGTCGCGCCACGGCTTCGCGTCAACGCTCAGCAGACCGGTCATAAAGCCGCGCGCGACCGCCAGGGCGGCGAGATCCTTGGCGTTCACATTGGCTGTCGTTGGGGCGGGCTCTGTCTGGGCGGGCTCTGTCTGGGCGGGCTCTGTCTGGGCGGGCTGGCGCTGGGCGGGCTGGCGCTGGGCGGGCCGCTGCGCTGTGCGGCTGCAACCGCAGGTCGCGGCCGCAGCGATGAGCAACACCGGCAGCGCCCACGTCGCGCGGTTGTCGGGCCATCCGTCTCTATTCGCCATCGCGTCCTCCGGTCAGCCGCCTAGAACCACGCATCCTGCATGTCGCCATACGATGGCTCCGCGTCTCGGCACAGCTGCAGCAGATGGCCCGCTTTGGGCAGCTCCGTCGCGAAGTAGTACCGCGCCGCCTGCCGTTTGCCGAGGTAAAATGGCGCGTTCGGCGTCTGCGCGAGCCGCCGCGCGGCTGCTGTGGCCATGTCGAGCCAGAGCCAAGCGACCACCACGATCGAGAACGCCTCGAGATAGTCCGCGCTGTGCAGCAGCATGCCCGCCGCGTCACCCTGCGCCGCCTTGTCGCCAAGCGCCCGCGTGGTCTCACCCACGTCGCGAAGCGCGCCGCCGAGCTGCGCGCACCAGGATGCCTCCACGCCGATCGCCATCGCCGCCTCAACGGATCGCGTCATCTCACCGCCCAGCACTTGTACGGCCGCGCCACGGTCGGCCATCACCTTTCGGCCCAGCAAATCAAGGCCCTGGATGCCGGTGGTGCCCTCGTGAATGCTGTTGAGCCGCTGGTCACGCCACCAGCTCTCCACCGGATACTCGCTGGTGTAGCCGTAGCCGCCGTGCACCTGCATCGCCAAGGAGTTGGCCTCTAGCCCGCGCTCGGCCGGGAAGCTCTTGCAGACCGGCGTCAGCAGCCCGAGCAGCAGGCCGAGGCGGGCGCGCTCCGGGCCATCTGGCGTGTGGGTGGCGAGGTCGGCGAGCTGCGCGGTCTTGAGCACGAGCGCTATCCCGCCCTCCACGATGGCCTTCTGCCGCAGCAGCAAGCGTCTCACGTCGGCGTGAACCAGGATGGGCCGCTGCGGGCTGGTCGGGTCGCGATCCGCCATCGGGCGACCCTGCGGACGCGCCCGGGCATAGGCGAGCGCCTCGTGGTACGCCACCGAGGCTGCGGCGGCGCCCTCCACGCCAACGGAGATGCGGGCTTCGTTCATCAGCTGAAACATGCAGCTCATACCCCGGTTTTCCGGGCCTACAAGCCAACCGCGGCAGTCGCCCTGGTCGCCATAGGTCAGCCCGACCGAGGCGAGTCCGCGCGTGCCGATCTTGTGGATGAGTTGGCTGGCGTAGACGTCGTTGTAGACCAGCCCGTCGGCGGTCGGTCGCCGCGCTGGCACCGCGAAGAGCGACACGCCCTTGATCCCTGCGGGCGCGCCGTCGATCCGGGCCAGGGTGAGGTGCACCAAGTTCTCCGTGATGTCCTGGTCGCCGCCCGAGATGAAGATCTTGGTGCCACGTAGGAGGTAGTGCCCTTGATCGGTGGGCGTCGCGGCGGTGCGCAGATCGGCGAGGGAGCTGCCGGCGTCCGGCTCCGTCAACGCCATAGTTCCGGCCCAGCGGCCTGCATACATGGGCACCATGAGGCTGGCGCGCAGCGCATCGTCGCCAAACACCTCGATCAGGTGGGCCGCGCCCGACGTCAGGCTGACGTAGCCAACCGCGGCGAGGTTGGCGGCCATCATGAGGAGCATTGCTGCGGAGGTGACGAGCGAGGGCAGCTGGAAGCCACCGACGTCTTCTGAGCGATCCGCGGTCAACACACCCAGGTCGACCAGCTGGGCAAAGAGCTTCTTGGCGAGGGGATGAACGTGCACGCGACCGTCGATGAGCTGCGGCGGCGCCCGATCCATCAGCTGATAGGCCGGGTACAGCTGCTCGCGGGAAAACCGCCGGATCGTGGCGAGGTACATGTCGACGGTCTCGACGGAATGCGCCTCAAACGCCGGCAATTCAAGCAACGAGGCGACATCGAAGACGTCGCCGAGGAGAAATCGAATGTCCGCGTCGCTGACGAGGGGGTTGCCGCTGCCGCTGGGGGGATTGCTGCTCGAGGGATTGCTCACGCGGGGCCTCCTGCACAAGACCGGGCAGACGGGGGGCGCTGCGCGGGTCGGATCGGTTGCTTTGGTATACTGCGCCGTCAGAGTCTGGTCACCCTCGGGCGCGGTCGGCATCTACGCTCACTCGGCGCCGACGGTAGCGAGCAGCCACGTCGGCGCCTCTGACGGGGGCACACGATTGGCCTGCCAGCTCGACACTCCAGTCCCCACCAGCACCGCGTCGAGCCCTGCGCACCTCGCCCCCAGCACGTCCGTCGCGAGCTGATCGCCCAGCATCACGGGGTTCTTGACGCCAAGCCGAGCGATGGCCGCGGCGAAGATGGGGCCGTGAGGCTTGCCGAGCAGCGTCGGTGTTGGGGCCGCCTCGCCGAACCGCAACCGCAGCGCGTCGCTCAGCATGCGGGCCATGGTGCCGGCCGCGAACCCGAAGCGAGCCGGCGCGGCGTTGTAGATGAGGTCGGGGTTCGGCGCGACGATGGCCACGGGTAGACCGCGGTCGAGGCGGTGGATCGCGGTGCTGAGGGCCGCGTCCATGGCGGCGAGGAAGTCAAAACCGGCCTCGTCGCACAACGCCAACACCTGCCACGTCCGATCGCCTGGCGCCACGAGCGGGTTGCCGCCGGCGAACGCTCGGGCGGAGGCCGGCCCCAGCAAGCAGGTGGGCACGCCTCGCAGTCCGTTGTGCGCCAGCCACTCGGGCAAGAGCGAGCCGGAGGAGACGATGCGGTCGGCGGCGACGGGTAACCCCCACGCTTGGTAGCGCTCGGCGGCGTTAGCGGGGGTTTTTGAGGCGTCATTTGTGACGATGAGCCAGGGTTTGCCCGCGGCGTCGAGCTGGCGCAGGAACGCGGCGGCGCCCGGCAATTGGCCGCCGCCGTGTACCAGCACACCGTAGGCGTCGAGGAGAAAGCCGTCGTACTGACGCAGCAACGCGGCGACGGTGGTGCAGGCAGGCGGCGTCGACGCAGCCCGAGACGTCGGGGGAGTTGGCGCAGTTGGGGGAGTTGTCCGTGCCATCGACCACCTCAAACCCGGGATTGTCGGGTCGATCGTTGTGTAGCGGGACGGCGCCCGACACGCAACGCGCGCTGCTGGATGAGCAGGATGGCCCCGATGACGCGGGAATCACGTCAGCCGTCGTCACTTGACCGGCGCGACGACCGGCGGCCATGCTGCCGCGGTCCCTTTGCCTGTGTATTTTTCGCCCCGGAGCCAGTCATGTCCCGCCACTCTCTCCGTTCGCTCGCGGCCAGCGCCGCCGCCCTGACGTGCCTGTGGGTCACCTCAGCCGGCGCCGCCGTTCCGGTCACCATCGCGGTCGAGGGTCAATTGCTCTCGAGCGGCGGCGCGGCGGCTGTCGATGGCAGCTACACCCTGACGTTTGCGCTCTACGCGGCGACCTCATCGGCCAAGGGGACGTGGACGGAGGCCGCCACCGTCTCGCTCGTCGGCGGGCGCTTCACCCATGCGCTGGGCAGCGTCAAGCCGCTCTCGGCGGCGTTGGTAGACAGCAGCGGCGCCGCCTGGCTCGGCATCCAGGTGGGTCAGGACGCGGAACTGCCCCGACGCCCGCTGCATGCGGTGGCGACGGCGCTGCGTGCCTCCGTGGCCGAGGGGTTGGTCTGCACAGGCTGCGTATCAGCCGTCGCGGCGGGCTTCGCTTACGCGGGGTCGACGACCAAGGGTGGCCCAGCGTCCGACCTGCAATGCAGCGGCTGCGTCTCGGTGGCGGAGATGAAGTTCGACGGCGACGTCGACCTCGGCAGCAACAGCTTCAAGGCCAAGAACGGCCTATTCTCGGGCGATTTGGTTGCAAACACGGTCACCGCGACGACGTTCACAGGAGACGGCAGCAAGCTGACCGGCGTGCAGATCGGTGGCGGATCGTGCAAGTCCGGCGAGGTCATGGTCGGCGTTAAACCCGACGGCAGCGTGCTGTGTGGCGTCGGCGCGGGTGGCAACAACACGCTCGGCGGCATGTTGACGACGGTCTTCGACGAGACCGCCAAAGTGGCGGGGCTGCCGGCCGCGATCCCCGACAATACGGGCTTGAAGGCGACGCTCCAGGCGACGTTCGGCGACGTGGGCACCGCGATGACCATCAAGGTGCACATCGCGCTCTCCAACAGTGACCTGTCGAGCGTCGCGGTGGTCTTGCTGCCGCCGGACGACAAGAAGACGGGCATGACGGTGTGCGACCCGTGTGGCGCGAAGGATGCCAAGGCCTATAACGTGACGCTGACGGAGAAGTCGACGCTCAAGAGCGGCAGCCTCGCCGCCATGATCGGCAAATCCATGGCGGGGGATTGGTCGCTCGCCGTGCTCGACACCTCCTTCTGCGTCGCCCAAGCCCCTGGCAACGCGGGTCTGTGCGACCTCGTCAACAAAACAGACGGCAAAATCAGCGCGTTCGCGGTCTCTGGCACCGTCACGTCGGGTCAGTCGGTCAAGCTCGGCGGCACGCTGCAATTCGGTCAGCTCGCGGCCGCGCCGTTCGTCTGCGAGCCTGTGCGGGCCGGCCACACCTACTTCGACACCAAGCTCGCCAAGCTGCGCTACTGCGACGGCACCATCTGGCGGGGGCTGACCGACAGCTGCGGCAACGGCGTCCTGGAGTCGGGTGAAGCGTGCGACGACGGCAACGTGACCACGGATGATGGCTGCAGCAGCACCTGCGTGGCGTCGGTCGGCTTCGCGGCGACCAACCCTGGGCTCTCGTGCTACGACATTCAGCTCAAGGGCAAGGCCAGCGGGATCAAGCTGAAAGACGGCAAGCACTGGCTCGATCCGAACGGAGGCGACCACGCGGACGCGTTCCCCATCTACTGCGACATGACGACGGACGGCGGCGGCTGGACGCTGATCATGAAGACGGGCAATGGCACGGCCCACGCTTGGTCGACGGCGGCACAAGGCGCCGAGAGTTTGACCTCGCCTGCGTTGCCGGCCAGCAACGTGCACAACAAGGTCTCCGATGCGGTCGCCAATCAGATCAAGGACGCGACCAAGAAGGGCACAGAAGAGATCGCGATTCGGATGCACGAGTCGCAGGTCTACAACGTGAAGAAGTACGGCAAGCAGTCGTGTACAATCTGCACGAGCTACGCCGACAAATGCAGCAGCAACTGTGTGTTTGCGACAGGGACTTACGCCACCACACCTTCGTACAAAAACCTGACCAACAGCGACGACTGGAAGTACTACCTCGGCGCCGCAAACATCGGCGCGGCGCGCGGCTGGGAACGCATGAGCCTGTACGGCCGCGCGAAATACGGCTTCCACTATGGGTGGATCGGGGACTCGCTCGGCGGCACGCTGTGGGTGAAATAGACCCGGCTGCGGCCAATCCTCGGTTTGGGACTAGCTTGAGGTGACGGCGTCCGGCGAGCCCGCGGCGAGGAGGTCACATGGCGCGGGTCGAGTGCTGGCGAGCCGATATCCTAGAGTCTGTGCACCCCTTCTCAGCGGTCGTTGCGCGCGGCGACGACGTCCTGGGACGCATTGGGCCAGCCTGGCACACCACGATGCGCTCGGCCGCCAAGCCGTTTCAGCTGACGACGAGTCTGGACGTGCTCGGCGCTGATAGAGCGGACACCAGCGGCGTCAGCAGCGGCGAGCTGGCCATCGGCACGGCCTCCCACAGCGCTGAGCTGGCCCACTTGGCCCGAGTTCGCGCGGTGATGCAGCGTTACGGGGTCACGGAGTCCATGCTGCGCTGCGGCGCGCACGCCCCCGTCCACACAGCGTCGGCCGACGCCGTGCTGCGGCAGGGTGGCCAGTTCACCGACATCCACAACAACTGCTCAGGCAAACACACGTTCATGGTCGCGGCCTGCCTCAGCCAGGGTTGGCCGATGGACTATCGACCGGCCACGCATCCGCTGCAACGCCGGATTCTGGGGCAGATCACGACCCTGGCCGGTGAGGGACCACGGCTCGGCGTCGACGGCTGCGGCGTGCCGACGTTTGGCCTCTCGCTTGTGGCGATGACGCGGGCCTGGAGCGCGTTGGCGCGCGCGATGGTGGAGGCGCCGCGATCGAACCTCGGCCGCGTCGGCGCCGCGCTGGCGGCCGAGCCCTACCTCGTGTCGGGCACCGACCGATTGGAGCCTGCGCTCCTCGCTATCGCGCGAGAGCCTATCGCCGCCAAGATCGGGGCGGAGGGGCTGTTTTGCATGGCCTTGCCGCATCGCCGGGTAGGGATGGTGGTGAAGATTCACAGCGGCCACTCCGACGCCCTCGCAGTCGCGGTGTTGCATGCCCTGGTGACGCTGATCCCAGGCGCCATCGAACCGCCCCAGGCGTGGCCCTGGGCGGAGGTCGCGAACGTGGTTGGACGGGTGGTGGGCAGGCGCGTGGTGGGGTGAATCGTTGGGCGCAGCGTGGCGGCAAGTGAGACCCGCCACGCGCCGCGCCTATACTGCGACGCACACCCAGTCAGCCTGCTATCCGAGCAGCGCGGTCGGTCATCGATCATGTCTGCCACACCACCAGACTCGGCCCGCCCCGTGCGTCGCACGCGCTCCACCCTCCCTACGTACCTCGCCGCTGGCTGCGCCATCCTGATCGTGGCCGTCGCGTGGCTGACCATCCGGCGCCAATTCCGCGCCAACGCCGACCGCGACGTGGTGTACGTGCTCACCACGGTGGTCGACACCACCCATTATGCCCTTGAGCGCTGGTTCGATACGAACCGCACCGCCGTCCTCGGTTGGTCGCTGTCGCCGCTGGTGCTTGACGCCACGAAGACGCTCCTCGCGGTGCCGAACACCGCAGGGGCGATGAGCGACACCCCAGCGCAGGCGTATCTGCAGGTGCTGCTGACGGCCGCCATCGCGGCCTCGTCGTATCAAGGTTGGGCCCTCATCGGGCCGGACGACATCACCATGGCCGGTTCGGCAACCGCCGACGTTGGCCACGTCACCCTGCTCAGCCAGCAGCCAGACTTCCTCAAGACGGTGTGGTCGGGCACGGTCGCGCTCAGCGCGCCGCAAAATACCAAGCTACCCCTGCTTAGGGGCAACCAAGGACCGAGCGAGGAGCTCCCGGCGATGTTCATCGCCGCGCCCATCAAGGACGAGATTGGCAAGCCGGTCGCGATCGTCGCGCTGCAGATCGACCCGCGCACACACATCTGCGCCCTGCTCCGCCGCGCTCGGCTCGGACGTACCGGAGATACGTACGCCATCGACACTAGCGGTAACGTGCTCAGCGAGGGCCGATTTTCCGGGCGTCTCGATGCGCTCGGCCTGCCCAAGGCCGGCTACTGCAGCTTCTTCGGGCTCCAGGCGCGCGACCCCGGACCGCGTCCTACCCGCGCCAGAGACGGCCGGCGTTCAGGGCCGAGCGCGGCCGAGACACGTCCGCTGACCCGCATGGCGGCGGCCATCGCGCTGCGCCAAGGCGGGCTCGCATTCGACGGGTACAGAGACTATCGCGGCGTCGACGTGGTCGGCGCTTGGCGCTGGAGCGACCGCCTTGGCGTCGGCATCGCGGCCGAGCAGGACCTGGACGAGGCTTACGACACGTTCACCTCAAACCGACGCGCGATCGACCTGTTCGGCGCGATCATCATCGCCCTGATCATCTGGGGCACGATAGCGTCCGTTCGTCAATCGCGTTGGATGACGAGCTTGAACCACGTCCTTGAGCGCAAAGTCTACGAACGGACCCGCGACCTATCGGCCGCCCAAAGCCACGTTGAGACCGCGATGTCGCAGTTCCGGAAGTTCTTCGATCTCTCCCTCGCCCCGGCCTGCATCGCCAACACGGATGGCCGCTTTCTGCGCGTCAACTCAGCCTTCGCCAACACCCTCGGCTATTCCAGGCAGGAGCTGACCAACCGCTTGTTTCTGGAGCTGGTGCATCCCGACGACGTCGAATCCACCGTCGCCGAGATCGCCAAGCTCGCAGAGGGGCTGCCGACCATCGACTTCCAGAACCGTTTTCGACGGGCGGATGGCACGTGGTGCTGGCTGTCGTGGACGTCCGCTCCCGCCACCGACGGTGCGCTCTACGCTGTCGCGCGCGATGTCACCGCCGAAATGCAGACTGATAGCGGCGTCCGGCCGGAAGCAGCGACACGCTGATGCTGCACTACGACGCCATGTTCGTGCTGCTGATAGCGACTAGCGTGTGTGTCCAGTGGGTCGCGTGGCGTCTGCGGATGCCGGCCTTCGTGCTCCTGGCCTTCGCCGGCGTCGTGTTGGGTCCGGTCACCGGTCTGCTCGCGCCGCAGCAACAGCTTGGCCCCTGGCTCGAACCGCTGATCAACATGTGTGTGGCGATGATCCTGTTTGAGGCGGGCCTGCACTTCGAGCGCCGAGAGATCCAAGCGGCGGGCCCGACGGTGTGGCGCCTGGTGTCGTTGGGTGTGCTGATGTCAGGGGCGTTGGGCGCGATCGCGACCGTGCTGGTCGGCGACATCTCGTGGCCGATCGCGATTCTGCTCGGCGGGCTGCTCGTCGTCACCGGTCCCGAAATGGTGCTGCCCCTCATGCGACACGTCGGGCTTGAGACGCACACCGCTGCGGTCCTAAAGTGCGAGAGCATCCTCGTCGATCCACTCGGCGCGCTGATCGCTGTGCTGATCTTCGAGTATCTCCTGTTCAGCGCGAACGGAGACCTGGATCACCCTCTCCTGCAGCACTTCCTCCTCGGCGCGGTCGTGGCGGTGTCGCTCGGCGCTGTCGGCGCTTGGCTCATGGTGACGGCGCACAACCGGGGGATCCTGCCCGATTCGCTCACGGCGCCTGTGGTCTTCGGCGTGGCGCTGGGGGTCTTTCTGGCGGCCAACCTGGTCCAGGCTGAGGCCGGACTGGTGGCGGTCACGGTCATGGGCATCGTCACGGGATGGATGGGGCTCTCGGTCCTCCCGTCGCTGCGACGGTTCGAGGAGAGCGTCTCGGTGATCCTCGTCTCTGTGGTGCTGATCCTGCTCACAGCAGCGCTCGATCCGGCGCTGATGGACCTGATCGACTGGCGAATAGTCGTGTTGGTGCTGGTGCTCGGGCTCCTCGTTCGGCCCTTCGCGGTGGCCATCGCAACAGTCGCAAGTGGGCTCA
>CALENB010000516.1 GCA_937910235.1 uncultured Myxococcales bacterium
GCCGCAGGAGACAGCGCCGCCGCAGGAGACAGCGCCGCCGGCGATTCCCTGCTGGGCGACGCAACCGACGTCATCGATGGAGACGCGCCAGCCGACGGCGCGTCGTTGGATGCCGCGACGTCGTGTGTGACGGCGGCAGATTGCATCACCGAGCTCTGCCAAGTCGCGAGCTGCGAGGCGGGGGCGTGTGTCGTCAAGAGCGCGGCCGACGGCGCGCTCTGTCCGTTCGTCGCGCCTTGTGTGGCCGGTGGGGCTTGTCTGGCGGGGGCGTGCGTGGCCGCTGGTAGCAAGCCCTGTGACGACGGCGAGGCCTGCACCTTGGATGCCTGCGACGTGAAGACCAACGGCTGCGTGTACGAGGCAAAAACCGCGGCGGCCTGCGACGATGGCAACCCTTGCACGAAGAACGACACCTGCAGCGCGGGGGGCACGTGCGCGGGCGGCGCCAACGCCTGCATAGGCTGCACCAGCGTCAAAGACTGCGCTCCATATGACGACGGTAACGCCTGCAACGGTGTCCTGTTCTGCAATACGGCGAAGAAACAAGGGGTCTGCGAGATTCTGCCGAGCTCTGTGGTGATCTGCGATCCGTCCGGCGACACCGCCTGTGCCCACGCCACCTGCAACCCGGCCGTGGGCGCTTGCACCCTGTCCGCCAGCGCTGACGGCACGCAGTGCGACGACGACAACCCCTGCACCCAGGGCGACACCTGCGCGGCCGGCGAGTGCACGTTCGCGGCAGATGTGTGCCAGTGCGGCAGCACGAGTGACTGCGCCAAGTGGGACGATCCCAACAGCTGCAACGGCGCGCTCTACTGCGACAAAACCAAGGCGCCGTACCTGTGCAAGGTCAACCCAGCGACCAAGGTGGTGTGCCCGAGCAGCCAGGATCCTTGCCTCGTCAACGCGTGCGACGCCAAGGAGGGCTCGTGCGCGCCGAAGCCTGCGCCAGACGGGTTGCCTTGCTCAGACGGCGACATCAAGACGGTCGGCGACGTGTGCCTGGCGGGCAAGTGCACGCCCGGCCAGAACACGGCGAGCTGCACCAAGAACCTCGACTGCCTCGTCAAAGAAGATGGCGATCTCTGCAACGGCACGATGTTCTGCAACCTCGCGACGTCGCAATGCCAGGTGAACCCGGCGACGGTGGTCAGCTGTCCGTCGGCCAACGACAGCGCCTGCCAGACAAACCTCTGCAAGAAGACCACCGGCCTCTGCGCCATGACGGCCGCCAGCGACGGCAAGCTCTGTGACGACGGCAACGTCTGCACGACGGGCGACGTCTGCAAATCGGGCAGCTGCACGTCGAGCGCGGATACGTGCCAGTGCAAGGTGGACGGCGACTGCGCCAAACAAGAGGACGGTGACGCATGCAACGGCACGCTCTTCTGCAACCAAGCGAGCCACCAGTGTGTGCTCGATCCGTCCACGGTGGTGAGCTGCCCCGACGCGCAAGATACGCAGTGCAGCGCCAACCAATGCGACAAAAAGACCGGAAAATGCGGCGTTGTAGCGCTGAAGTCCGGCGAAGCGTGCGACGACGGCAACACCTGCACGGTCGGCGAGGTCTGCAAGGCCGGCGCCTGCGTGGCGAGCGCGGACACGTGCAGCTGCAAGGCGGACAGTGACTGCGACAAGTTCGACGACGAGAACGCCTGCAATGGCACGCTGTTTTGCGACAAGTCCAATGGGCAGTGCGTCGTGAACCCGGCCAGTGTGGTGGTCTGCCCGAGCGCGTTTGACACGGCCTGCCAGCACAACCAGTGCCAACCCAAGACGGGGACCTGCGCCCAAGTGCCCGTGAACACGGGTGGACAGTGCGACGCGGACGGCAACCCGTGCACGGCCAACGATTGGTGCAGTGAAGGCGTCTGCAAACCCGGCGCGTTGGTGTGCAATTGCCAGCTGGACCAAGATTGTAAGGGCTTGCAGGGCGAGGACCTGTGTGTCGGCGTGATGTACTGCGACCTCAAGATTCACGAGTGCAAGCCGGCGAAGATCACGACCTGTGACACCAGCCAGGACGGCGCGTGCCAGGTGACGACGTGCGATGCCACCACCGGCAAGTGCGCGACCAAGGCGCGGCAGGACGGCCAGGTGTGCGAGGGCAATACGCTCTGCACGGGCGCGCAGGTGTGCGCCAAGGGCGTGTGCATCACGGGAAAGGCGGTGAACTGCGACGACGTGAACCCGTGCACGGCCGACAGCTGCGCGGCCAAACAGGGCGGCTGTGTGCACTTGGCGTTGGACGCGACGGCCTGCGACGACGGCAGCATGTGCACGAGCGCCGATGTGTGCGCGAAAGGCGCGTGTGTGGGCACGACGGTGCCCTGCAACGACAACGAGGCCTGCACCGATGACGCGTGCGACCCGAAGTCCGGCTGTGTGCATCTGGCCGTGGCGGCGACGAGCTGCGACGACAGCGATCCGTGCAGCGTGGGTGATGTGTGTGGCGATGGTGTGTGCCAGGCCGGCAAGGGCGTGTTGGCGTGCGGCGATGGCAACCCGTGCACGCTGGATAGCTGCAAAACCAAGGTCGGCTGCGCCCATGACGCGGCGGCGCTGCAAGGCAAAGGCTGCGACGACGGCGAGATCTGCACGACGCAGGACACCTGCACCGGCGGGGCGTGCGCGGGCTTGAGCAAGGACTGTGACGACAACAACCCCTGCACGACTGCGAGCTGCACCAAGGGCAAGGGCTGCGTCTTCGTGGCGCTACAACAGGGAAAATGCAGCGACGGCGACGCCTGCACGGTCGGAGAAGGCTGCAAAAACGGGGTTTGCGCTGGCGGCAGCGCGTTGGCCTGCGACGACAACGAACCCTGCACCGTCGACAGCTGCGACAAGGCCAAAGGCTGTGTCAATACGGCGAAGCAGGACGCGGAGACGTGCTCAGACAAGAACCCGTGCACGACCAAAGACAGCTGCAAGGGCGGAAAATGCGTGGGCGCGGCGGTGAACTGTGATGATGGCGAGGTCTGCACCGACGACGCCTGCGATCCGGACTTGGGCAAGTGCCTCAACCTGCCTGGCACGGCGACGACCTGCGAAGACAACAACGTCTGCACCGTGGGGGATTTGTGTAAGGGCGGCGCCTGCAAAGCGGGAAAAACCAAGCCGTGTGATGACGCGAACGTCTGCACCAACGACGCCTGCGATCCGACGAAGGACTGCGTGCATGTCGGGGTGGTGGGCACGGCCTGCGACGATGGCTCGGTGTGTACGGAGAGCGACGCGTGCGCTGGCGCGACGTGTACAGGCAAGACCAAGTCGTGTGATGACGGCAACCCCTGCACGACCGACAGCTGCGATCCAAAGACGGGCTGCATCGCTGCGGCGAAGACCGGCGTGGCCTGCGACGACAACAACGCGTGCACCGCCAAGGACGGCTGCGCGGCCGGCAAATGCGCCGGAATCACGGTCTCCTGTGACGACGGCAACACCTGCAC
>CALENB010000517.1 GCA_937910235.1 uncultured Myxococcales bacterium
GGTGATGTAGGTGGCGGCAGCGGGGCTCACGCCGATATCACCGGTCACCGCGCAAGTGGGCACCGCCGAGATCGCGCTCTTGGCGAGGATGGCAAAGTGGCCGGCCATACCGAGCTGCACGGGCAGCGTGGGCCCGATGTTCGCGCCCGTCGTGAAGGTCCACTGATGCTTGACGGCGATCGCGACGCCCGCGGCGCTCTTCGCCGCCGTGGTGATCGTTGCGGCATAAGAGGTGTCGCTCAGCAGGTGAGCACTCGGCCACAGAGTCGCCTTGCCATTGGCGTAAGTCAGCTTGCTTGGCACCACAAGCGGCGGTGTGCCGGTGGTGAGGGTAAACGTCGTCGCCACGAAGCTCTTGGCGTCCATCGCTTCACTAAAAATGGCGCTAACGCTCGTGTTTCGCGCCACGCCCGTCGCCATATGAATTGGAACGGTCGAGAGCACGGTCGGCGTCGTCACGGCGACGTCCTTGCTCGCGTCGCCCGCTGCCGCCGCGTCGGTGTTCTGGCCGTCAATGGCCGCGCTGTCGCTAGCTGCGCCGTCAACGGCTGCCACATCACTATCGCCAGCGGCGGACGTGTCGAACGTGTCAGACGTGTCAGACGCGTCACCGCCAGTCACCCCGTCTCCGACGCTCGCTGCGTCGCCGCCGCTGCCGCCGTCAACGAGCGCGCCGCCGTCGGTTTCAGCCGAAGAACAGCCGCTGACGGCGGCCGACAGCGCGACCACGAGCAAGAGCGTGGCGTAGTGCGTCGATTTCAACTTTCGCATAAATGAATCCTCGAGCGGAGCCCGGCAGCCGGCTGGCCGCTCGCACCCCACGGTACTCCTGCCTCGTAGCGCCGTCCGTCACCCGATTGGGCGCGTAGCGCTCACCCGATGTCGGATGGCGGATCTGCTGCATGTGGATTGGCTGAATGACGACAGTCTTGGACACCCAGAGCGTGGTGGGCGATTGCCTTACTGATCACTTCATTCTGGCCGGAGCTGCTCAGGGCGGACATCCCAGCAATCGCCTGCTTCGCGATCGTAGCCAGGTGTGTCGCCGGCGAACCTCAGTCGCGGTGTTCGGGCCCATCCAACATGGTGGCCGTCGCTGTGAGCATAATAGGTAGCGCCGTGAGCCGCGTCAATGTAGCGGCCAATAGTAGGAACCAAACATCGCGAGGCATAGCGCGAGGCATAGCGCGAGCCGTTGGCCCCAATCAGACCATGCGACGCGCAGGTCGGTGAGCAAGGCAGGCGCCACGCCGCGCGTGCGTCACGGGCGAGTCAGTCGTCATGGCTCCGCAGCTTGTCGCCGGCTTCTTTGATGTGTTCTCCGGCGTTGCTGATGGCCGCACCTGTGGCATGCATGGCGGCGGCGGCCTTTTTGCTGGTGACATCGACAACGTGGTGGAACTTGTCGGCTACGGCGTCGCCGAAATCACGCCCCTTGTCGTGGGCATTGTCGAGCGCCTCGTCGACGTCCTCGACGGTCTCTTCCACCGCGTGCCCAGCTTTGTGCAGGGTCTCCGATGCGCTGTTGTGGGCACGCTCGACCGCCTCGTTGGCGGCGTTCTTGAGCTTGAGAGTGGTCATGGTTGTCCTTTGGGGCAGTGCGCGGCCTTGGGTCGCGGGAGGGGGAACGCTAACGGCTGCCGCGGCCGCGGATGACGCGCACAAGCACCATCACAACGGCGACGACGATCAGGATGTGGATAAATCCACCCAGGGTATGGGAGCTGACTAGCCCCAAAATCCAGAGCGCGAGCAGGACGATGGCGATGAGTTCAAGCAAAGGTCTCGCCTCGGAGGTTAGGTCGGCGTCGACGAATCCCCCGCCCCAGCACATGCCGCTCGCTTTGACAGCGTCACGACGGCGCTACAATCAACTGGCACCGCGCAGACCGACATGGCTCTGCGCGGCTCAATCTCGGGCGGGTCGATTCCCGAGCAGGACCAGCGTTCAACGGTGAACAACCTAGGTTTCGACCGCCGACATGCAAGCCTGAGCGCGCACGCCGGCCTCGATCATCGTTTCGTCCATGACGGTAGACCAGGCAGTCTCGCGAAC
>CALENB010000518.1 GCA_937910235.1 uncultured Myxococcales bacterium
TATCTCACGCGGTTCGAGCGCCTCGCCAAACGGGATCTCCTACGGCTTGGTGCACACGCCCTCGATGCAGGTGCCGCCGACACAGCTAGCGCCGGAGCTGGCGACGTGCTTGCAGCTGCCGGCAGCGCCATCACAATAGTCCGCAGTGCAGGGCTTCTTATCGTCGCAGTCGCTCTCTGTCTTGCCAAAACAGGCGCCGGTCGACTTGCAGTCGCCGTAGCCGAAGCGGTCGGTCCGGAGCACGGCGACGGACTGTACGCCGCCCTTGACCAGTACGCCCAAGCCCTGAAAGCCGCCCGCCGCGTTGGGCCACAGGTCGCCAGCGATGAGGTTGGCTTCAAAACCGTGCTGCCGGCTCCAGAGCAACGCCCCCGACCTGTCGCGCCGCTCCAGCCAGAACTTCTGCAGGCCCTGGTGCTGCCCTACGCCGCCGACGACATAGCCGTCGGGTCGATGGTCCACGGTGTGCACCTGCCACAACCCAGCCCTCGCCAGCACCGACCGCCACAGCTCCTTTCCTGCGCCGTCCGTCTCCAAAACCAGCAGCGAGGCGACGCCAGTGCCAGCCTGGACGCTCTCCCCGGCGGCGATCACGTGGCCAGCGTTCTCAACCGCCGCGCGGAACGTCGGGGTCGCCCCGCTGACGAACGCGACGTGCCGCCAGAGCAGGTTCATGTTCGCAGTGTGCCACTCCACCACGGCTCCGAGCGTGGCGGCCTTCGTGGGTGAGGCGTAGACCCTGGCCTGTCCCACCATCACCAGACCTCCGGCCGCGGTCGCTACGGCCGTAGGCGTGCTGATGTAATGGTCGCCGCCGCTGAAGAGCACGCCCTTGGTTTTGCACAACACTGTCGCGACGCCGGTCGGCGGCAGCCACCAGCCATTGCGTCGGAACGTCGTGGTGCCAACGATCGCGCCGGTTTTGCCGACGAATTTCAAGGTCCACAATCGCCCGGTGACGAGCGGACAGTAGGCGCCGGTGCCCGTCCAGCAACCCGTGCCGACGTACGATGCACCCCCAACCCAGGCTGCGCTGGTGCCGTCGGCGAGGGCGATGAGCTGGCCCTGGCAATCGGCGATGCTCGCCGTCGCTACAGTCCCCGCGTTGCACTTCACGTGACTCGCCGCGCTGTACGTGTTCGGCGTGCAGACCTGCTTGGACCAGAGCTGCTTGCCGGATGCATCGAACCCGGCGACCCGAACGGCCTTATTCACCATCCTGTAGGCCACAACGATCGAGCCATCCGCGAGCGTGACGGCTCCCTGCCCCGACGCGATCGCGGCGTCGCCCTGAGTCGCTGACCCCAACGCGACGGGCGCCGCGAGGGTGCCGAAAGGATCCACTGAATAGTTCGTGATCTGGCCGCCGGAGTAGCCCGCGAGCGCGCCGGCGCTTTGGCCGACCCGCGCTGCGCCGACGAAGGCGGCCAATCCAGGCACGTCGACCTTCTTGGTGTGCAAGGTGCCATTGATGGAGCCGCTGCAGCTGCCGAAAATACAGCTTGCGCTGACGCTGCACGCGGCGCCGTCTTCGCACGCCCAGCCCGAGTTCTTGGCGTGCTGGCAGCCGCTCTTCGCCGCGCACGTGTCGGTCGTGCACGCCACGCCATCATCGCAATCCTGCCAAACCTTGCCGGCGCAGATCCCAGACTCTCCGCAGGTCGCGTGCCCCCAGCTGTCGGCGCGAACGACGTGCGCTCCCTGTTGATTGCCGGCGCGCGCGCTGCCCACAGCCCAGACGCCCCCCTTCCACGCGATTAGCGCCGCGCCTTCACTGAGCCCGGTGCCCGGCGGTGCTTGCTCCCACCTGAGGTTGCCGACGTCATCGGTGCGCGCCAACCAGAAGCCCAGGTCGCTGCCTGTGGGGCTCGCGGTGCCGGTCACGTACCAGCCAGGCGTCGCCGCGCTGATGCCCGTGGGCGCGATCCCCAGCGCCCCCGCGCGCTCGCGTGTCACCACTCCGTCGGCGTTCAGGCGGGCCCACCACAGGCGCGACTTGCCGTCGTCGATGCGTGTGCCCACCGCGACGAAGCCACCTGCCGGCCGCGCGGCCACGGCGGTCAGCGCGGCGTCGCCGAACGCCTTCTGCACCGAATCTGCGGTCTTTTTGCCGGACGCGTCGAGTCGCAGCACCCGGGGCAGCCGCTTGCCCGCGCCGCCAGGGTCAAAGACGCTGCCGACCAAAATCAGGGAGCCGTCGACGTTGACGACGGCGTCCTTCACCGCCGGCGAGTAGCCGCCATCCACCCAGCTCCAAATCAGCTGACCCGCCGCGCTGAGACGCGCGACGTAGCCCCGTGAGCCCGCTTTTTC
Organism: uncultured Myxococcales bacterium; assembly: GCA_937910235.1. Lineage (GTDB taxonomy): Bacteria > Myxococcota_A > UBA9042 > UBA9042 > UBA9042 > UBA9042. The sequence goes on from CALENB010000518.1 coordinate 2,314, forward strand.
AACCCGTTCGCCGACCGCGACGAAGCCAGTCGTACTCACAGCCACGGCCTTCTCTAACCGCTCGCCAGCGCTGGCGGCGCCAATCGCCACGGCGCTCTCGATCTTGCAGGCCGACGAGACGCGCACCGTGCTCACCGAGAGCCCCAAAGTGCTGCTGCCGGTCGATCCCACCAGGATGGAGCGGCCGTTGGCTGACGCGAAGACGCCCACCGGCAGTGCCGTGGCGGCCGTCGCGTCGACGCTGACGGTGCAGCCCTGCGACACCTTCCCGGTCGTCGCCACCTGAGCCAACCACCAGCCCTTGGCGTCTTTGTCGATGTAACGACCCGCCACCACCGCGTTGTCCTGGGCGTCGATGTACATAGCGTGACCGGTGTTGTGGCGGTCGAACTTCGCCGCCTCTGGCAGTAACACCAGCTGGCTGTGCAGCAGCGCGTCGTCACTCAGCCCGCACACGCCGCCTTTGCAGGCGCCATCACCGGTGCAGGCGTCGCCGTCATCACACAACGCGCCGTCTTTGGCGGTGGTCAACACGCACTGAAAGCTCGTCGCGCCAGTCGACGAGCACACCGTATCGCGACAGGGCAGGGTGGTCTTGATGGGCGGACAAGACACCGCAGCGCCCGCTTTGCAGACGCCGTCCAGGCAGACATCGTTGACCGTGCAGCCCGAGTTATCGCTGTCGCAGCCCTTGCCGTTGTTCACCAGCGCGTTGGTCGTGCAGGCGCCCGTCTTGGGGTCGCAGCCGTCCGCCGTACACGCCTTGCCGTCATCACAGACCTTGCTCTTGTGCACACACGTGCCGGCGACGCAGCTATCCGCAGTACATGCGTTGTTATCGTCGCAACCTTTGGGTTTTCCGCCGCACACCCCGGCCGAGCACGCGTCGAGGTCGGTGCAGGGGTCGCCGTCGCTGCATGGGCTGACAGCCCCGTCTACACCGACAGCGGCTGGCCCCAAGACGCACTGCCCGGTCGCGGTGACGCACGACCAACCGAGGCACACGGGCGCCGTGGACGGACATTTCACGACGGACGCGGGGTTGAGCGCACAGGTTGGCTTGTCAGGTGTCGATTTATCGCAGAACAGCGTGCCGTTGCACTGGTTGCCGTCCTCCTTGGCTTTGCAGTCCGAGTCGAACTGACATTCACAGGTGTTGACCCCGACGCACTGCCCTAGCAAGCAGGAGTCCGATTGCGTGCAGGGATTCTTGTCATCACAGCTCGTGCCCGTCACGGCCGGTTTTCCGACGCACTTGCCCGTCTGGGCGTCACAGCCGTGGGTGAGACACGTGGTGTTCCCCGCCGTGGGGCACGTGATCTTCGTCGCCAAATTCGCCTTACACACTGGTTTTGCGGGGTCCGTCTTATCGCAGAACGGCACGCCGTTGCAGAGGTCCCCGTCGTCGGTGCAATCGCCATCGCTCTGACAGCTGCACGTCGATTTACCGGCGTTACAGACGTTCGCGCCGCACAGATCCCCCGTCGTGCAAGGGTCGCCATCGCTGCAGGCAAACACGCCCGTGGGCGGCGCGGCGGCCGGCAGCACCTCTCGGCGACACACCCCCGCGGTCGGGCAAATCTGCGTCGTGCGCTCCACCGCCGTCTGCGTGCAGTCACCCGAGAGCGGCACGCAAGCGTTCTTCGCGCACGTGGTGTCTCCCGCTGACGGACAAAATACCGCGGTTGACGGGTTCGCCAGGCAATAGCCGATGCCCGTATTGCACCAGCCCCCGCCATTGCACGCGTTATTGTCGTTGTCCTTACAGTCGGTATGTTTGGTGCATTTGCAGACGTTGACCGTGCCGACACACGCGCCTGCGGCGCAGACGTCATCGGCCGTACACGGTTTGGCGTCATCGCACGGGGTGCCGTTCTTCAAGCTCTTCGCGGTGCAGAGCCCAGTTGGCTTGTCGCAGCTCGTCTTGACGCAGCCGGTGTCGCCCTCAGTCGAGCATGTCACGACGGTCGATGGGTTGAGTTGGCAGGTGTTGGTTTTCAACTCGCAAAACAGCGTGCCATTACAGTAGTCGCCGTCGTCCTGGGACGCGCAATCGGCCGACGTCGTACAATCGCAGACGTTGGTCCCACCGGCGCACGCGCCGCCCGCGCACAGCGTCTGTTGTGTGCACGTATCACCGTCATCGCAGAGCAGCGCCTTGCCTTTGGCGCCACCGCCGGCGGGCGCCGCGGCCTTCTCCAACACACAGCCGGCGCCCTCGACGCACACCTCCACCGTGAGCTCGACCGGTGTCGCCGCGCACTTGCCTGTCTTTGGATCACACGCGTCTGGCAAACAGGGGGCCTTGCCGGCGCCGCAAACAGTCACCGTAATTTTGTTGACGCGACATTCGTGTGGAAAAGCGGAGGTGTCGCAGTAGCGCTCACCCATGCACAGGTCCTCGTTCTTGGGGCAGTCGGCGTCCACTTTACACACGCAGGCGCTCGACCCGTCGGTGCACGTACCCTCTGCACACGTCGACACCGCGCCGCACCCGCCGTTGAAGCAGAGCGCGCCATTGGGCCGCGAAATCGGCTTACAAGCGCCCGTAACCGGATCGCAGCGCGCGCGGGTGCAGCTGCCAAAAGCGTCCAACCCACAGTCCACCGCCGAGCCCAACGCCCGGCCGCAGCGATACGGCACCTTGCTCGTGTCGCAGACTGGCGGTCCCAAACAGAGGTCGCCCTTTGGACAGTGGTCGTCAGCCCGACAGTCGCAGATGTCGGGCCCAGCGACGCAGACGCCGTTTTTGCAGTGGTCCGAGACGGTGCACGGGTCGAGGTCATCGCACAGGGCGCCGTCCACCGGGCACGCGCCGGCATCGAGCGCGACGCCGTCGCTGAGGACGTCTTGTTCACCGACGTGGACTTGCTGGTCAGGTGGATCAGCGCTGTCAACGGCCTCGCCGCAGCCATAGGTCGCGACGCCGAGCGCGGCCACGCAGGCGAGCGCTGCGCGAGAGATTGTGCGGGTTGTGAGCATGAACGTACGCCCTCCACTTCCTCGACCCTACCAAACGCTGACACAGACGTCGTCGATGGATGAGCGGCATGAACGAACTTTCCAATAGCGGATAGCGACGTGCCTACTTTCAGCGACGTGCCTAGCGATTCGCGAGAGCCTTCCAGATGCGACGAAATCGGATTTCTTGTTGATGTACCCGACGATTCTCTCGAACTGCAGCGTTGTACAGGGGGGCACCTTTTACCCGCGCCCTCCCTCTGGAGACTCCCCATGCGTCCACGTCGCGGCCCGAATCCTGGCCAACTTTTTGAAATCACAACGCGGTCGATCGACCGTCAGCTGCTCCTGCGCCCCAGCAAGGAGGTCAACGACATCATCGGGGGATAGACCGCATGAAGCCGCTTTCACCTTGAGCCACCCTTTCGAGTTGACATAATCCTCATTATCGGACGTTAAAACCATCTCA
>CALENB010000519.1 GCA_937910235.1 uncultured Myxococcales bacterium
TGCGACGACAGTGTGACCAATCTTGTGGTTCAGAATGCTGTTCATCTCTCTCTCCTTTGTGCGCGAGTGCTGCTGCTGCAGTCCGATTGGGGCGCGCGATTCACCGTGCGCCCCATGCGCCGGTGGTGATTACTTGAGTCGTTGTTCCCAAGCGACGCGACCGAGGGCGACGATGCCGCAGGCCTGCTTGGTCATCTTCTTCGGGTTGACGAGGACCACCGCGTACACGCCGGGACCAGGGGTGCCCCACGCGGCGAAGAGGTTCTTCGTCAACAAGCCTTTGCTCATCAGGCTGCTGCCGCGAACGAGGCCGAAAAACAGGGGCGTTCCCTCGGTCTGGAACTGCACGGCCGCGATGATGTCGGCGGTCCCGACGACCGCGATAGGCGCGACGATCTTCTGGCCGGGGTTGAGGCAGAACTTCCGCTTCACCGCGAACGCCATCGGCAGCTTGCTCGGCTGGAAGGCCTCCTTGAGCGTCGCGCCGCCGTTGCGTTTGCCCTTCTTAAGCACACGATTCACAACCCAGGCCGGCGTCGCGAAAGACTGCCGCAGCCGCAGGTTGATGCTCTTGTTGATGCCGATGAGCCGGCCGCCGTCATCGAACAGCGGCCCGCCGGAGCTACCGGAGGAGATGTCGGCGCTGTGGACGATGTTCTCGTAGTTGCCGCGCTTGAGGTAGTTGGTGACTTGACCGTTGTAGACCGAGAGGCCCTGCCCGCCGGTGTTGCCGATGGCCAACACCTTCGTGCCGCGCAGCTCTTTGGGGTCATCAGGGCGCTCCTCGAGCACCTCGGTCGCGACGCCGTCATTGCCGCGTGCGGCGTGCAGCACGGCGATGTCGTTCGACGAGTCCAGCGCCATGATTTTGGTGAAGGTGAACGTGCGACCCCGGTCATCCACGCCCTGAAGGCTCAACGCGCGCGTGGCGACGTGGGCGTTGGTGACCATGGTGTGCTCGTCGATCCAAACCCCCGAACCAGCCCACCCGACCGGCGCCACCGAGGTGCCTTTAAAGGCGTATCCCTTGGCTTTGAGCGCCAAAGTCTGATCCCGCCACTGGTTGGCTGGGCTGCAGGCGCCGAGCCCAAGCGTCACGATCAGGGCGAGGCCCAGGTTGCGTGTGAGGCCCGCGTATCGGACGACCCATGCTGCAAACATCGTCGATGTCCTGCTCATGTTCCCTCTTTCCTTGCCGCGCGTCGGGGGTCGGTCCGTCAGCCCTACGTCAGGCCTCAGGGTGGTACGACGCCCGTGCGCGCGATTCGATCCAAAAAAGATGCGGGGGTTGCCCACGTAATTGGTACCCAGGCCCATATCGCCCGACCATTGCAGCGTCAACCTGCTGAACTCGAAGGGTGATCCCCCAGGTGATGGCGAGCGCGCCTACTGGCTGAACTCGGTTTGACTCAGGCCCGGCGGCACCGGGATCGCCATCTCTTCCCGTGGCGGCGCCATGGCGCGCTGCGGCTCCACGCGGGCGGCGAGCGGTCGCGGCGCGACGTCGGGCAGGCCCAAGCCCCAGGCCTCGCCGGCGAGGATGACGGACTCCATCCGCTCTAAGTTTGGCGGGTACGTCGAGTAGAACGTCAGCAGGGTGACGCCGATCTGCCGCTTCGCGCTGCGCCACTGCTCCCGCGCCGCGACCAGGTTGGTGCGGGCGGCCATGGTGATGCCGACCGTCATGCTCATCAGCCCGCGCAGCGCGATGCTAGTGTCGCCAACGCAGGCCAGCGCGATGCGATCGCACGACAGCTCCATGCAGCGGCGGTGGTACATGCCGAGGAACGGGATCCACGCGCCGAGACGCACCAGCCGATACTTCCAGTCGAGGTGGCCACAGGCGTGGTGACCCATCTCATGACCCACCAAAAAGCCGAGATCTTCGGGATCTCCGCCCAACATCAGCGCGTCGACGGCGCCGCTGTAGAGCACGATGATGCGAGAGCCGACGGTCTTGGCGGCGAAGGCGTTCCACAGGCTCTGCTGCACGATGTAGACCTCCGGCCGCGGCACACCCAGCCGCCGCGAGAAGTTCTCCGCCATGGCGTCGATCTCTGGGTACTGCGCCGGTCCCACCAACATGCCGTGGCCACGAAAGTAGGACAGCATCATCCACTCCAGCGCGAAATAGAGCGCGGAGTAGCCCGCAGCGATGAGCAGCAGGAGCCCGAGGCTGATGACCGTGTAGACCAGCAGCACGATGCAGGCTGGGATCGCGCCGAAGAGCATGAACTTCTCAGCGCTCAACTCCCCAGGATCCCGCGTTTGAGTCAGATCGATCGGGGTAACTGGCCAGGGATGCATGGGGATCTCCAGAGGGTTGGGTGGGTACGCGACCCAGGGTAGAGCACCGTCGGGCTCAACGGCTACTCTTTCTGCGCGGCCTTGGCGGACTTTTTCTTCGCGGCTTTTCCGAGCACCCACCGGTCAAACCACGCGACATCCCACGCCATCTTGGCTTGGCGATGGGTGTACGTCGTCAGTCCGTGCCCCTCACCTGGGTACACCACCAGCTCGGTCGGCACCTTGAGGTACTGATCAAGCGCGCGAAACAGGCCGCGACTGTGCTGCGCCGGCACGCGCGGGTCGTGCTCGCCGACGTGGATAATCGTCGGCGTTTTGACCTTGTGCACGTTGTAGAGCGGCGAGCTCTTGGTCATCGCCGCGGCGCTCTCCCATGGCAGACCCTTGTTGTAGTTGATGACGTGACCTGGGGTGTCCTCGATCATCCACTGCATGGCGGTGTCGAACACGCCCGCGCCACTCGACGCCGCCTTGAAGCGCGTCGTCGCGGTGATCAGGCAGTTCGTCAGGTAGCCACCGTTGCTCCACCCCATGACGCCGAGCTTGTCGGGGTTGGCGATGCCCCGCTTCACCATCGCGTCGACGCCAGAGAGGATATCAGCGACGTCGCGGTCGTTTTTGTGGCCGATCAGGTCGACGAGGAACTTGTCCCCGTAGCCTGTGGAACCCCGGTAATTCGGGCTCAGCAGCGCCCAACCGCGTGCGGCGAACAGCGTGCGACCGTAGATCCAGAAGCGCATCTCGAGCGCGGACGCGGAGGTCGGCCCGCCGTGAATCTCCACCACCATCGGCAAGGGACCGCTGCCCTTCTTGTAGCCCGGCGGCAGCTCGAGGATGCCCTCCACCGTCGTGCCGTCTTTGCTCTTCCAACGCACCGCTTCGATCTGCGGCAGCTTCCAGGTGTCGACCTGCGGGTTGACCGTGGTCAGGCGCTTGTACTGCGTCCCGCCCTTCAGCGGCAGCGTGAACACCTCTGGTGGGTGAGTCAGATCGCTCATGGCGACGGTGACGTCACGGCCGTTGCGGCTCAGATCGTACGCGTAGAGGTTGCCGCTCTTGGCTGCGGTGACGCGGCGCTGCGCCCCTTGCGTGCCGCCGTGCACCTTGGCCCAGCAGTACAGGCCGTGACGGGCGTCGCGGATGCCCTGCACGCAGAGCTCACTCTTGGCGCCATCCGCGCCGGGTTTCCAAGCGGCGTGTCCGCTGAGCGTGACCTCCCCGCCGCGGGGCAGCTTCCACGTCGCGCCCTGCTTGGTGCCGCTCACCGCGACGACGACGACCTCGCCCGGATAGCCGTCAAAATCAACGCGAAAGGCGAGTTTGTTGCCGTCGGGCGCGAAGGTCGGGCTCGTCAGCCAGCCGTAGGGCGACGGGGCGTCCTTGCGCCACAGATCATCGTTCAACTCGGTCCACTGCTGGCTAGCTACGTCAAAGATCGCGACCTTCGACCACCCCTCATTGTCGATCAGCTGCCGGGTCGGCACGGTGATGGCGACGATGCGGGTCTGGTCGGACGACAGCGCGAGGCTGCGCACATAGCGGTCGGCCTTCTTGGTCAGTCGCCGCGTCCGCCACGTGCCCAGATCCAGGCGCCAGATGTGCGTCAGACGCGCCACGCCGCGGCCGTACGTGAGCTTGCCGTACTTGCCGCGCAAGCCCTTGTGCGGCCCAGAGGCGACGTGTTTTTTGCCCGTCGTGTAGACGATCGCGTGGCCGTCACCGCTGACCAGGAACGACTCGACGCCGCCCGATACACGCGTCACCGCCATGAGCCCGCTGCCATCTGGCCGGATCCGCCAGACCTGTCGTTTGCCGTCGTAGGGCACCACGGCCGAGGGTCGCTTGCGATTGGACGCAAAGTAGATCCACGCGCTGTTGGCGCTCCACTGCGGGTGCAGATCCGCGGCGCTGTCAAACGTCAGGCGCTTGGTGGCGCGTGTGCGGGTGTTCACGACCCAGAGGTCGACGTTGCGGAGGGCTTGGCCTTTGACCCAGCGCGATTCGGCCCAAACGACGGCGGATCCGTCAGGTGAGATGGCGACTTGGGCGACGTGGGCGACGGTGAAATAATCGGCCGCGACGATGTCATGCGTGCGTGCGGCGAAGGCTGGCGCGGGGCAGGTGAGCAGCGCCGTGAGCGCGAGCGGGGCGAACAGACGCGGACCGATGGAGGGCGAGAGGCGTGGCATGAGGCGTCCTGGGTTGGGCGCGCAGGATGGTCGGCGGACGTGCGATTGGTCAACGCGCGCCGACACATCCTGGGCTCAGGCGCGACCGGCCCGGCGACGCTTCGGTTTGGTGGGCAAGCTCACCGCCTCGCCATACAGGTCGTCACGACGATCTTCGACGAGGCGCCACCCGCTGGGATCGTTGAGCCGGGACACCCGCGCCGGTACGTCGAAGAGCACCAGCTCCGGCACGCTGCGGTCCACCGGCGCGCGGCCATCGGGACCCGCGACATAGCTGCGACCGTAGAACGGCTGGCCCCAGGGCGGCTCCGCACCGAGTCGATTCGAGCCCGCGATCCAGACCCGGTAGCGCGCGGCGTCGACCGGAAACTCCAGCTCCCACATGCGCTCGGATTGCGCGCCAAACGTCACGGCTGGCGCGAAGATGAGGAGGGCGCCGTTGGCGGCCAAAGAGCGGTGCACCCCGCCGAAGTGGCGGTCGTAGCAAATGCTGACGCCGATCGGCAGCCAGCGGGTGCGGAACACCGGAAACATCGGGTTTTTGGAGATGTTCGAGCCAGGCACCTGCACAGGAGCCGGTCCGTCGGGGGCCTGGTAGTAGAACCGCTCGTGGAAGCTGCCCCGCTCATTGCTGCCGTCCGGCACGTGCGTCTTGCGGTAGCCGCCGAGCACCATCCCGTCCGCGTCGATGACCACCGCGGTGTTGTAGCGGACGCCTGTCGTGCGGCAGCGCTCGTAGATCGGCGCGACGATGACGACCTCAAGCTCCCGCGCCACGGCGGCGAAGCTGCGAACACTCGCCCCTTCCAGCGGATCTTCGGCGAGCGCCAGCCACATCGGATGACGGCTCAAGGCAAAGTAAGGCGTCGTGCAGAACTCCCCCAGACCGATCACTTGCGCGCCCTTCGCCGCGGCGGTGCGAATGAGGCCGATGTTGTGGGCGACGTTGGCCGCGCGCAGATCCTCGAGATGCGGGGCGAGGTCGTCTAGCTCGCGGACGTGTGCGGGCATATCAGCGTAGGCGTTGCGCGTCTCGGTCATGGCGCAACGCACCATCGCTGGGGGGCTTGTGGGGGATGTGATCGATCGGCTCATCACGCACGCTCCGCTTCGGTGGCCGGCGCTGGCTGCTCAGCGAGGCTCACCAGGGTTCGCAGCAGCACGTCGGCGCCCGCGATGAGGTGATGGGCGTCGGTGTGCTCTTCGACGTTGTGACTGATGCCGTTGACGCTCGGCACAAAGATCATCCCCGCCGGACACCGCCGACCGATGATCTGCGCGTCGTGTCCCGCGCCGCTGACCATGGGTTTGTGCTGCAAGCCCAGCGCTCCGGCGTGTTCGGTGATCAGCGCGGCGACAGCTGGGTCGAAGGTGTGGGGCTCAAAACGCGCCATGCGCTCCTTGCGGAAAGTCACGCCCTCAGCGCCACAGACCGCCGTGACGAACGCGTCGAGGTCGGCCTCGGCCCGGGCGAGCTCTGCACCGTCGGTGTTGCGCAGGTCGACCGTCATCTCCACCTGATTGGGCACGACGTTGACGAGGTTCGGCCCCAGCTGCAGGACGCCCACCGTGCCCACCATCGCTCCGGCATAGCGCTGCGTCATGGCCCGCACCTCGCACGCGATGGTGGCCGCCACAAAACCGGCGTCGTGGCGCATGGCCATGGGGCACGTGCCGGCGTGATTGCTGACGCCACGAAAGAAGAAGCGCTGCCATGAGATGCCCTGCACCGCCGTCACAACACCGACGTCGAGCTTCTCAGCGTCGAGCACTGGGCCCTGCTCGATGTGCAGCTCAACGAAAGCGTGTGGCGTAGCGCCCGGCAACGAGGCGCCGCCAGCCTGACCGATGGCGAGGCACGCGTCGCCCGCCGCGACGCCCGCAGTGTCCGTGATCGCCCGCGCCTCGGCGAGGCTGAGATCGCCCACATACACCAACGAGCCCATCATGTCGGGCGGAAAGCGGCAGCCCTCCTCATTCGAGAAGATCGCCACCTCCAGCGGCCGGAGCGTGGTGATCTCCCGCGCGTTTAGCGTCTCGATGACCTGCAGCCCGGCGAGCACGCCGAGGTTGCCATCGTAGTTGCCACCGGTGCGCACGGTGTCGATGTGCGAGCCGGTCATCACAGCCGGCAAGCCGTCGTCGCGTCCCGCGCGACGACCGATGATGTTGCCGATCGGATCCACACGAACCTGCAGGCCAAGCTCCGCCATCCAGCCCGTCACCAGCGCCCGCCCGGCCTGGTCTTCCGCCGAAAAAGCGAGCCGACAGACGCCGCCGCCAGGCAACGCGCCGATGGCGCCGAGACTTTGAAGTCGGGCGAGCAGGCGGAGTCCGTCGATGTGTAGGTCGTCATCCATCCGTCATCTCCATCGGCGAGGAAAGCAGGCGAAAGGGCATGCTGCCGCATGCCACGATCGATGCAAGCGCTTGGGTGATTCTTCCGCTTTGCCGGCCAGCCAGTCCACCAAACGTCGCCCTGGACGGCGAGCTTGGCGTCAACGTCGACCTCGACCTGGCCTCGACTTCGGGTCGGCTAGGCCTTCGCGCGTTTGCGCCGACTGCGCCGCTTGATCGGGAAAAACGGCAGCGACAGTCGACGCTCACCGTCAAAGGCCCACAACGCGTTGCCGACCGCCGGCGCGGTCGGGACCAGGCCAATCTCGCCGACGCCTTTGGCCCCGTGCGGCCCGATCGGATCAGCGACCTCAACGCCAATGACCTGGATCTCCGGCGTCTCGTGGGCGAGCAGAATGCCGCAGTCCTTGATACGGGTGCTGATGGGCCAACCCTCGTCATCGCACGGCATGTCTTCCTGCAGCGCGTAGCCGAGCCCCATGTGCACCGAGCCCTCGATCTGGCCCTCAAAAAGCATCGGATTGACGATTTTGCCGGCGTCGTGGGCCGCGACGACCTTGGCGATTTTGCCGTCTTCTCCGACGATCGCGACCTGCGCGGCGTAGCTGTAGCTGTAGTGGGTGATGACCTCGTCAACCGGAGCGCCAATGGTCGTCGTCCAGTCGCAGATCCACTCGCCGCGGTAGACCCGACCGACCATGCCAGCGAGGCCGAGCGCCGCGAGATCCGTGTTGAACGCCTTGCACGCCTCGATCACCGCGTTGCCAATCAACGACGTCGCGCGGGACGCGGTCGTCATCCCACACACCACCTGGTGATCGGTGTCCACCACCACCGCCACGATGTTCGGCGACAGGCCCGTCTCGTTGCAGAAGAACTGCACCGCCATGGTGTCGGCGCCCTGCCCCATGTCCGTCCAACCGTGATGCACTTCGACGCGCTCGGGCGAGACGACGATGATCTTCGCGCGCCCCTCGTCGGCCTTGCCGTTACCAACCCCCGTATTTTTCAGCCCCGCGGCGATGCCGGCGTACTTAGCGGCTCGAAAGTGAGGCTCAACCGCTTCCAGGCAGGCCCGCACGCCGACGCCACCGCGCAGCACCTGACCGGTGGCCGTGGTGGAGCCGACGCGAAGCGCGTTGTCCCAGCGCATCTGCCAGCGATCGAAGCCGCCGGCCTCGCAGAGCATGTCGACACACGTCTCCATGCCGAAGTTGGCCTGATTCGCGCCGAAGCCGCGGAACGCGCCACACGGCAAGTTGTTGGTGTAGACGGTGAACGCCTCCACATCGACGTTGGGCACCTCATACGCGCCGGTGCTGTGGCCGGCGGCGCGCTCGAGCACCTTCATACCGACCGATGCGTAGGCGCCGGTGTCGCCGACCATGTGAGCCCGAACGACCAGCAGCTTGCCCTTCGCGTCGCAGCCAACGGTGTAGTCCATCGTGATCGGATGACGCTTGGGGCTGATGCGGATGGACTCGTCGCGCGTCAGCTCGATCCGCACGGGGCGCTGCATCACGAACGCAGCGAGGGCGGTCTGCCCCTGCACGCTCATGTCCTCCTTGCCGCCAAACCCGCCGCCATTGGCGATCAGCGTGACCTGCACGGCCTCTTCTTCGAGCCCGAGCATGCTGCTGACCTGCGCGCGGTCCTTGTACACGCCCTGGCTCTGCGACCACAGGCGCACCCCACCCGGTTTTGGCGCGGCGATGCAGCACTCGGGCTCCAGGTAGGCGTGTTCGATGCGCTGGGTGTGGAAGGTGTGGCTGACGACGTGGGCGCACTCCGTCAGCGCAGCGTCGACGTCGCCACGCCGCAGCGCGACGGTAGACAGCACGTTACCTGTGGCGTGGACCAGGGGCGCATCGGGTTTCATCGCCGCGACAGGGTCGGTCACGGGCGTGTGCACGTCGTACGCCACAGCGACCAGCGCCGCCGCCGCGCGCGCTTGCGGGATGGTCTCCGCCACCACGACCGCCAACACATCGCCGACGTAGCGTGTCAGCTCACCGACGGCGACCAGCACCGGCCAGTCGTGCACGATCAGACCGACATAGCGCTCGCCGGGCACGTCGTCCGCGGTGAGCACGCGCACCACGCCCGGAGCGGCCTCGGCGGCGGCGGTGTCGATCCCGTTGACGGTCGCGCGGGCGTGCTGGCTCAGGACGAGCGCGCCGTGGAGCATGCCTTTCAGCCCGAGTTCTTCGGCTTGCAGGTCCGCGACGAAGGCCCGCTTGCCTAGGGTCAGCTGCCGGGCGTCGAGCTTCTCCAGGCTGCCGCCGACACGGCCATCACCGTCGGCCATGCCAGCGTCGGGCAGACCACGCAGCCGTTTGCCGGCGCCCTCGACCGCGTCCAGGACCTTCACGTACCCGGTGCAGCGGCACAGGTGTTGCTTCAGACCTTGGGCGACGGCGTCACGAGACACCGCCGGATCGGTCTCGAGCATCAGCGCCGCGCGCATGGCCAAGCCTGGCGTGCAGAAGCCACACTGCGCGCCACCGTGCTCTGCGAAAGACGCCGCGAGCGTATCGCGCAGGGTGTCGCCCATCCCCTCCAGCGTCCGAACCCGCGCGCCGTCAACGCGGCGCATCTTGAAGGCGCAGGAGAGCTGGGGCTGTCCGTCAACCTCGACCAAACACGTGCCGCATCCGGCCTGGGGTGAGCAGCCGACCTTGATGGAGCGCAGCCCGAAGTCGTCCCGCAACACGTCGACGAGCAGCACGTCATCCGTACCGGCCCAGGAGACCTTCGTGCCGTTGAGTTCAAAGTCCATGGTGTGCTCCGAGAGTCTGACGTGGCCGTGCGCGGGTGAGGCCGCAGCTTACCCCGCCGAGCGTGGTGGTGTCAGCACAGGCGTCGACCCTGAGTCCAGCGCCGGGTTCAGCGTCGGGTTCAGCGCCGGGTTCAGCGCCGCGGAGAGGATGGCCGTGGCGACTTGCAGGTCGGCGTCATCGACGTCCAGATGCATCACCGCGCGAAAGTGCTCGCCGTCACCCGTGATGCGGACGCCCGCGGCGGCGAGCAGCGCTACGAGGCCGGCGCTCTCGCCTGAAAGTCGCAGCGGGTGCGCCGCCGCAAGAGAGAATCGGACGAGGTTGGTCTGGGGCGGCACGACCTCGACATGGGCGATCGCGGCGAGCGCCGCGCCCAGGATGGCGGCTCGTCGATGATCTTCCGCCAAACGCGGGATGTGGTGGGCGAGCCCGTAACGCGCCGCCGCCGCCAGCAACCCGGTCTGCCGCATGAGGCCACCGAGGTAGCGGCGGATCCGCACGCCGCGCGCGCAGTGTTCGTGTGTACCGACGAGCAAGCTGCCGACCGGCGCGCCGAGTCCCTTGCTCATGCAGACGCTGAGCGTGTCGAACGGCGCCGCCAGCTCGGCCGGATCGGCGCCAGACGCCACCGCCGCGTTGAACAGTCGGGCGCCGTCGAGATGCATCGCGACGCCAGCCGGGCGCGCCAACGCGGCGACGGCGGCGGCGTGGCCAGCGGGCAACACCACGCCGCCTCGGTCGTTGTGGGTGTTCTCCAGACAGATGAGCCCAACCGGCGCGCTGCGACCCGCCGCAGCCATTGCGAGGTGGTGACGCACGTCCGCCAGCGGCAAGGTGCCGTCGACGCTGTCGAGCGGTCGCAGCATCACACCCGAGATCGCCGCCGCGCCGCTGTATTCATGGTCGAGAATGTGGCTGGCCGCGTGGCACAAGACCTCATCGCCAGGCTGCGTCTGCAGACGAATCGCGATCTGATTGGCCATCACGCCCGATGGCACAAACAGCGCCGCCTCCTTACCCAACATCGCCGCGATCTCGGCCTCCAAGGCCAGCTGCGTCGGGTCATCGCGGAACCCGTCGTCGCCGAGCTCCGCGGCCATCATGGCCTGTCGCATGGCCGCGCCAGGGCGCGTGACGGTGTCGCTGCGCAAATCTACGGTCATCGTGTTCACCTCCGAGGCGGTCCGCGTCGCACTCACAAGTGGCGCGAGGCGCAGGCTACCGGCGCGCTGAGAGGGTGACAACGGCTGACCAGCGCGCCGTGAGCGCGAAGAACGCGAGGTTTGCGCGCTGCCAGAAGGGCGCGTTTTGGGGGCGGGTCTTGGCAAGCGGCCGCGATCTGATCCATGCTCGCCGCCGCGCCGCGCGCATTCCGCGCTGCCATCTCCGGCAGCCGTAGCGCACCACCGGCGCGTGCATCGCAGCTAGAGATGGCCTGAAGCAGACAAATTACGGCCGGTTAGGGTGGATTCTACCGCCGGAAAGAGAGCATAGCATGACCAAGCAGTCCGTCATTCGGGTGAGCAACTCCTTCACGCGAAACGAGATCAGGATCTTGAAAGAGATCATCGATACCGCGACCACGTCGGAGTTTCGCGGCCGCAACCACCTGCTCAAGTTCATCGAGAACCCGCATTTCAGCCAGCTCTACCGAAAGCTCGCGTCCATGCAGGATAAGGCCGATCGCTTGCACAACGAGCGCCGTGACGACGTCGCGCGCGCGAAGATCAGCAAGATCAACGACTAGGGCAGCCTTGGCGCGGCCACGCTCCAACGCCGGGCTGATGTGCCCCCAGCGAGTGACCCAGCGCCGTACGGACCCGTCCCCCAGACCCCGCATCGCATCCAGTTAGCCCAGAGCCGCGACCGCCGCGACCGCGCTCAGTGGGGGTCCATTGGCGCGAGCAGCTGTGTGCGTAGCGTCTCGGCATCCGTGGTCGGCAGCTTGCAGGCCCCCTCTACGCAGACATAAGCCGTCGCCTTGCCGTGGCGCGTGACTTTGCCCAGGACGAGCGGGCTCAACGTCGCGAGGGCGCCGCCCGGCGCCGCGTCGGCGCTGCCTTCTGTGAACGCGATGACCACCCGATGGGGCTGCCATGTCGCTCGCAACACCCGCCGCATCGGACCTGCGTCGCCGCCTTTGGGCATAACCAGCACCACCTCACGCATCGGCCACGCCAGGGCCTCGACGGCCAACAACGCCTCGCTCATGGCATGCGGCGCGCGCTGAAGTCGACCGGCGAACGCCCAGAGGGTCCTTCGCGCGCGATTGGTCCAGCTGCGATCTCCGGTCAGCGCGCCGAGCCGCACGAGGTTCATCGCGCTCACGGAGTTGCCGCAGGGTCGCGCGCCGTCGTAGTCCGGTTTGGCGCGGGCCAGCAGCGGCGTGGCGTCGGCCGCAGTGGAGAAGTAGCCGCCGGCCGTGGCATCAAGAAAATCACGATCCTGAATCCGCTGCAGCGCGAGCGCCGCGGCTAGCCAGCGGGCCTGCCCGGTCGCTTCGAACACATCGAGCAGGCCGCTGATGAAGAACGCGTAGTCGTCCAAAACCCCGGGAACACGGGCTCGTTCGCCCCGCGCGATGCGCAGCAAGCGGCCGTCTTTGCCTCGCATGTGCGCGAGCAACCACGTCGCCGCCTCCGCTGCTGCACCCGTCCAGGTCGGCTCACCAAGGTGGAGCCCCGCGTAGGCCAACGCCCCCACCATTAGCCCATTCCAGGCGGTGATGATCTTGTCGTCGAGGAGGGGTGGGATGCGCTTGCGCCGCGCGATGTCGAGCTTGTCGAGCGCGGTGCGCACCTGCTTGGTGAAGGCAAGCGGGGCGATCTTGCGCGCCGCCGCCTCCGACTCAAGGCTCTGACGCAGGTTCAAAATGGTGCGGCCCTCGAAGTTACCGCCAGCCTCGACGCCGTACACCGACCGAATCAGCGCGCCGTCCTTGGCGCCCAACACCGCGTCGATCTGGGCGGGTGTCCAGAGGAAATAGAGGCCTTCTTTGCCCTCGCTGTCAGCGTCCGTCGCCGAGTAGAAGGCGCCGCCGGGATGACGCATGTCACGCAACACGTACAGCGACGTCTCGGAGATGGTGCGGGCCAACTCGGGATCTGGCGCAGCCAGCCACGCCTCGACCAACGCCCGCAGAATCAGCGCTTGATCGTAGAGCATCTTCTCAAAATGCGGCACCAACCAACGCGAGTCGGTGCTGTAGCGTGAGAACCCGCCGGCGACGTGGTCGTAGATCCCACCGCGCGCCATCTTCTTGAGGGTGGTGACCGCCATCGCGCGGCTGTTCGCGTTGCCGGTGCGCAGGGCGTGGCGCAGCAGCGCGCGATACGGCGTATTGGACGGGAACTTCGGCCGCCCGCGACGCCCGCCGTGCTCTGCGTCATAGACGCCGCTGAACTGTGAAACGAGCCGGTCGACCACCTGGGGACCCACCACGCCGCCGCTATGTCGCGCCGCTAGGTTGGCCCGAATGCGCTGGGCCACGGCCTCGCCACTGGCCACGACGTCCTTCGGCGACGCCTTGAAGCGGTCGGCCAGCTCCGTGATCAGGCCGAGGAAACCGCGACGCCCGCCACGAGCGCCGGTTCTGGGCGGAAAATACGTGCCGGCGAAAAACGGCACGCCGTGGAGCGCTTTGCCCGGCCCTGCCTCACCGGGCGCGATCCAGACCGACATCGGCCAGCCACCGTTGCCGTGGAGGGCCTGCACGGCGGCCATGTAGACCGCGTCCACGTCGGGGTGCTCCTCGCGGTCGACCTTGATGGGCACGTAGCGACTGTTGAGCGTCGCGGCGATCTCCAGATCTTCGAAGCTCTCGTGCTCCATCACGTGGCACCAGTGGCACGTGGCGTAGCCGATGCTCATGAAGATCGGGCGCCCCAGGCGCCGCGCCTCCGCAAACGCCTCGCGGCCCCAAGGGCGCCAATCGACCGGATTATGGGCGTGCTGGCGCAGGTACGGGCTCGCCTCGAGCAGCAGGCGGTTGGTGAAGTTGGGCTTGGCGCCCGGCGGCGCCACCGGATCCCCGGCCCCACCGTGGCCGCCATGGGTCTGATGCTCGGTGCCGCCGTGATGGCGCGTGCGCGGCCGGTACGCCGCCGGGAGCCCGGCGCGCGCGGCCGCGACGCGCTGGTGTAGGTCGTCTGACCACCGCACGGTCCCGGGATGGCGGTCCAAACGATCGCGTGACATGACGGGCCTCGGCGGGGGGTTGGTGGGCGCGGGGGCGATGGGCGCGACGGTCGTTGACGACACCACGGCGGCTGGTCGCGCCGCCACTGGGGGCTGCGGCGGCCGCTCCGTGGCCGGGCGCCGACCGCAACCGGCAAGCTGCAGGGCGCAACCGGCGAGCAGCAGCGCGCGCACCGTGGCGCTGCGAAGCTCGGGCCGGGCGGTTGTGGGCGGGACCGTGGTCACAGAGAAGGAGACAGGTTCGTTCATGGTGGCAAGGTAGCGTCGAGCACAGCGCTTGCACAGGCGCTTGCGCGGCGCTGCCACGCTCGGCTACGCACGCACCGCCGTGGCTGCTTGGCGCAAGGTCGCCTCCGCTGGTACCCTCGCCGCGCGAACACCGTCTGCCCGAAAGGCCCCCCCATGCCGAACCCCATCTGTACGCCCGCAGCCGCCACCCTGAGGCCCACGCTCGTCGCGTTGGCGGCTGCGTGTGCGGTGTGTCTGGTCAACCTCGCACCGAGCGCGGCGCACGCGACCTCCGCGGACGAGATCGCGTTTAACAAGCGGCCGCGCGCGCGCACGGCCATGGCCATGGCGCGGAGCTACCTGTCACAGCGCCGCCACGGACGCGCCGTCAACTGGGCCAATCGGGCCGTGAACTGCGCCGACGCGACGCCGTCGATACGCGCAGAGGCGACGCGGATGGAGCGAGACGCGCGATGGCAGCTCCACGACCTCGGATTCGGTCTAGTGGAGGTCCGCGTCACGCCGACCACGGCCGAGTTGACCGTGGACGGTCAGCAGTTTCGACCGGCGAGCGCACGGTTTCGAATCTGGCTCCCTGGCGGAAGTCACCAGCTTGAGGTGCGCAGCACCGGCTACCACGACGTTCGCAAAATCATTACCGCCAAGGCAGGCGAGCAGCGCCGCCTGAACATCGCGCTCGTCTATGCGGTCCGGCCGATCGTCCGTTTCAAGGTCGCGCACGTCAATGCGGAGGTGTGGCTCTCAAAGGACTTCATGGGATTTACCGGCGGCCGCGCGATCACGCTGCCGGTGGGCAAGTCGTTGATCGAGATCAGAGCGCCGGGCTACGCCAGCTGGGTGCGCACGCTGACCCTCGCCGCGGGCGAAAAGCGCACGATCGCCGTGGTGCTGGACCGAGCGATCATGCGCGGGCACAACCGTACGACAGCCTCGAACGTACGCCGCGAGTTGACGCCGCTCGAGCGCGCTAATCGCGGCGAGCGCCATCGCCTCGGCCACCGGCCGGGTCCCACGCGTGAGCGCCGCAAGGCCTATCATGGCAGCGGCGAGGCGCCGAATGTGGCCACAAGCGAGGGGCCGGCGTGGCGCAAAGTCGTGACCGCGGGAGGTGGCCAGCCGAGCGTCCACGTCCCGCCGCCGACTCGAACCGAGGCGACCGGGCCAAGCGACACCGCGTCGTCTGGCGGCGGCGAGGTCGGCGGAGGTGCCGATGGTGCGGTGACCGCGACGGCCTTCTCCAGCGCCGCCAAAGGGTGGATGTACACCGGCATTGGCGTGGCGCTGGTCGCCGCGGGCGTCACAGGATCGGTGATGGGTGTAGGCCAAGCGCAGACCGCGAATGGTCTCAGCTTGGGCGACGCGGGCTACGATTCGGCCTACAACGACGCCGCGAATCTCACCTATGCGGGCTACGGCGCCGCAGGAATCGGCCTGGCCTCCATGTTCGTGGGTGGGCTCTACCTGTTCGCTGAGGATGGCCTGAGCAGGTCCGGCCGCGGCTGGTTCCTCGTCGGAACGGGTTTGGCGACCGGGCTCGCAGGCGCCTGGCTGGTCACAGACGCGATCGCCACGGCGAAGACCGCCAACGGCCTGCCCATCCGGCACTTCAGCTACGACACGAACTTTGACGGTGCGGAGGCCAACTGGCGCGTGGGCGTGGTCGCCGCGGGCGTCGGTGGCGCCGTGGTGTTGACTGGCGCGTGGCTGCTGCTCACCCGTGAGGGCAGCGCCGCAGCCGAAGCGGACCGTGACGAGCCATCGTGGCTGGCGCGCGCGTCTTTCACCCCGACTTTCTGGGCTGGCAGCGCCGGGGCACGGCTCACGCTCGCTTGGTGACACGCTCGAGCGGGGTCGCGCCGAAACGCGGTTCGCTACGGCGCCATCGTCCGCCCAGACACCGCGCTGAGCTCTGACTCGACCTCGACCATCCGACGCTCGACGTCGGCGAGCCTGGGACCACCGCCGCGCTGCGTGAGGTAGTTCACGTAGGAGCGCAATCCGGTCAACCGGTGGACGAGATCGCCCATGTCTCGCAGCGTCGCCAGCGCCTCTTCAAACGCCTCAGTCGCTTGATGGTCCACCGCGGTGCTGTTGCCGTCGACCTCGGTCAACGCCCGCGTGCCCAACACACAGCCGCGGACCAACAACGCCAGCGCGACCTGCACCTGCGCCCCGCTCTCGCGCGCGACCTCGACGGCCTGCTGGCTATCGAGATCCGCCGTCTCCAGGGCTTCACGCTCCAACGAGATCGACGATTGCACCCGGTAGATCCCGCTGAGCAGCTCTGGATCATTGATTTCGCGAGCCACGTCGAGCGAATCGAGCATCACGGCGGCGGCCTCCTCCCAGCGCCCGATCGCGATGAGCGTCTCGGCCTGTAGAATCACGCCCTGGATACGCCGCGAGGGATCGCCGACTTCGTGGGCGAGCTCAACCGCTTGCTGCCAGACCGCCAGCGCGGCGCGATGTTTGCCTGCCGCACCGTGGACCTGCCCAAGCACCATCAGCGCCTTGGCGGTGCCCCACCGGTCCTGAATTTGCTCGCCGATTTGCACGGCCTCTTTCGCGGTGTCCATGGCGTCGTCAAAGTGCCCCCGCGCGAGCTGCACCTGCGCGATGTGACACAGGCTGCGCGCCACGACACGGCGATCGGTCGCGCGCCGTCGGAGCGCGAGCGCTTTGAGAAAGTGCGCCAGGGCTTGGCGATAGGCTTCCTTCTCGCCACGCACGAGGTGCACGAGGCCGATCTCATCCATCACGTCGGCGATCCAGCGATGGGCGCCAGCGACCCGCAAGTGCTTGAGCGCGCCCTCCAGAAATCGCAGCGCCACCGCGTAGCGTCCGGACACACGCGCGACCTGCGCGACGCGCAGCTGAGCGACGCCGCACCGCTCGTCATCGTCGAGACACCGAGCGAGGCGCAGCGCTTCGAGCAAGACTGGCTCGGCCTCCGCGTGGCGACTGAGGCGCAGCAGCGCGCCGCCGTGGGCGATCCGCAGGTCGGCGCCGAGATCCGCGTCGTCGGTGTCGGTGAGGCGCGCGCCCGAGGCAAAGAGCGTCACCGCGCGCTGCGCTTGACCCACGCCGCGCGCAGCGGAGCCCGCCTCAAGATAGCGCTCCGCGGCGAGGCGCAAGCGTCCACCCTGCTGGTAAAGCTCTGCGATGGACGCCGCGTCAGCGACGGGATCCTGGCGCGGACGCGCGTTGAGCCACTGCGCGGCGAGGCGGGCGATGCGACGGCGACGATCAACCGCCAACGCCGACGTGAGGCGCGCCGCGTCGCCTGGATGTTCGAAGCGAAACTGCAGCTCGCGGCTCATCTTCGAGTGCTCGACGAAGGTGATGAGCTCCATCCCCTGCATGTGCATCAGCGTCTGCTTGAGTCGTGCGCGATCGCGGTCGCTCATCGTCTCCGCGGCGTCGTCGGTGGTGCCACGCCGAACGCTGAGCAGTCCGCCGAACCAGAACGTTTGGCCAAAGGCTGCCGCGGCCTCAAGGACGCTGCGCAGCTCATCAGGCAGGCGCGCCAGACGCGCCGGTAGGCCTCGCTCTTCCGCCTCCATGTCGACGACCGGCAAATAGGTGGTGACGCCGGGCTCCGTGTGACCACGCCAGCGCCACTGCCCCTCCTGCACTTCAATGTCGCGGGCGGCCACCATGCCACGCACGAGATCGAGCAACCGCTCCGGATTGCCCATGCCCCGGTTGACGATCTCTTCAGCCAGCCCCGCTGGCGCGCCGTCGAGATCGCTCAGCAGATGCGCGACCAGCCGCACCGCGGCGGTCGAGTCGATCGGCTCGAGCGCCATCTCCAGACCCCGAAGCCCACGCGGCGGGGGGATCCGCGCCTCGACCAGCACGGCGGCGGCGATGCCAGCGAGCGCGTCGCTCATGCCACTGGCAAAATGCGCCACCTCGTCGATGCCGCCACGGGTCGCGTCGAGATGAATGACAAATGGCCCAACACGGCCACGGCTGCGCAGCAGGCTGCCCGCGAACTGAATCGCGACGTCTTCTGGCGCTTCCCGAGTGCGAAACCCGGCCGCCTCATCCTCGTCCGGATGCCGCAGACCGACGAGCGGCGAGACGATGTTCATGCACTCTGTGGCGTGTTTCTCGCCGACGAGCTCCTCCAGACGCAGCAGCGCCCGGCGCCATGGCGTCGCGTCATTCATGACGGCCTCGCCGCCCAGCAGCTCCAGGAGGACCTTGCCGACGAGCGTCGGTGGCCCTTCTCGCGCGGTGCTGATCTTCATCCAACCGACGCCGCGGCGTTCCGGCGCGACGGCGCGCTCCAGCTCCATCAGCAGGCGCGACTTCCCAACGCCAGCGGGACCGTAGATCCACGCCACCTGCACCTCGCGGCGGTTCAGCGCATCCCGTACCGCGTCATACACACCCTCAAGCTGCGTTCGCCGACCCAGAAATGGCACGCGCTTGCCGAGCAGCGTGGTCTTTCCGCTACCGCCGGCCTCGCCCCACGTGCTGCGGCCAGGGGCGGATTCGAGCGCGATGGGAGGTGTGCCGGCTTCTGCGTCGTGCATGGTGTTCATCCAGCGGACGCGATGCGTCGGTGTGTCGCCCTTTCGGCGACAGTTGCGGCGATGATAGAAGGCCGCCTCAGACAGTGGCAAGGCGGCGCGGCGTCCCTCGTCTCACCGACGCCTGTCCTGTACCACGGGAGCTTGAGATGGCAACGTCCTCCGATGTATTGCAGCTGCAGCGGGTGCTGACCGCCCTCGCGCAACGGTGCCAGACCGACCGAGGCGCTGCCGACGCCCGATCGCTGCCGCGCGCCCCGGATGCGGCGGCCGCACGTCGCCGTCTAGACCGGAACGGCGAGGCCAAGAACCTCGCCAACGAAGCGCTCGTGCCGCATCTCTACGAGCGACTCGACTTCAACGCTGGCACCGAGCTGGCGCGGCGCGGCGGTGTGTTGGACGGTAGCGTGCTGCGTCCGCTTGGCGCGCTGCTGAAGTGCGGCGTCCGACTGCATGACGGCGCGAGCACGTGGCAAGCCCATGCCCCAACCTTGGCGGCCGAGGCCGGCGCGCTGCCCACCCTGCGACATCTGGCCTTCAGCCTCTCGGACGCGTTCGACGAGGATGACCGGCTCGTCGACGAAGCCAGCGCGGAGTTGGCGCGGCTGCGAGACGACGTGCGCCGCCGGTCCGTCGGGCTGCGGCGCCGGATCAACGACCTGATGAAGGACACCGAGGGTCAAGGTCTGCTGCAGGATGACTACTGGACCGTGCGAGAGGGGCGGTACGTCTTGCCCGTAAAATCAAGCGATAAGCGCGCTATCGACGGCATCGTGCACGGCAGCTCTCACACTGGCGCCACGACCTACATCGAGCCAACGGAGCTCGTGGTTGGCAACAACGCGCTCGCGCTGGCGATGGAGGCGGTGAAGCGCGAAGAACACCGGATTTTGCAGGCGTTCAGCGAGTCGGTGGGCGCCGGCGCTGAGGACATCGCGCGGCTCTCCCGCAGTCTGGCGCGTCTGGATCTGGCCTTTGCCAGCGCGGCGTTGGCCCATGATCTCGGCGCGTGGCGGCCCATTTTGGGCGACCGACTGACGCTGCGAGGCGCCCGACATGCGGTGCTGTTGTTGGAAGGGGTCAGCGTGATCCCGAACACGATCGCGCTGACGCCGCCGGCGCGATGGCTGGTGATCAGCGGCCCGAATGGCGGCGGTAAGACCGTCACGTTGACGACCGTCGGATTGGCAGTAGAGATGGCGGCCCATGGCCTTGAAGTGTGCGCGGCGGAGGGGAGTGAAGTGCCATGGGTGACCGCCACCCATGTGGTGCTGGGGGATGCGCAGGATCTCGATCGCGGCCTGTCGACCTTCTCCGGGCACCTGAGTCGTATTCAGGAGGCGCTCGCGGCCTCCGCCGTGCGACCCGCCGCAGATCCGGCCGATCCGGCGCAGCGGACGTTGATCCTGCTGGACGAGCTGGCCGCCGGCACCGAACCGAGCGCAGGCGCTGCCTTGGCGCGAGCGGTGCTGGAAGCGTTCGCGGAGCGACCGTGTCTGGGTTTGGCATCCACCCACTTTGAAGCGGTCAAGCTGCTGGCCGTCGCCGATCCTCGGTTTGCCAACGCCGCGCTCGCCCTCGATCGCTCCTCGTTGGCGCCGAGCTTCACGCTGGCTCTCGGCGCGGTGGGGTCCTCAAGCCCGCTCGCGCTCGCGGCACGCATGGGCTTGGAGCGCGGTGTGGTCGACCGGGCCAGCGCCCTGATCGGCGGTGGTGGCCAGGAGGCGGAGCGCGTCCTGGAGCAGCTGCAGGAGATGCGCCGTGAGTTGGCGAACGAGCTGCAGGCTGCGCAACGGCAACGCGCCATGGCCGACGAGGCGCGCGAGCGGCTGGAGCGGCAACGGCAGATGGAGAAACGCGCCGCAGATCGGCGGATCATTCAGCTCGCCGGAGAGACGCTGACGGCGCTCGACGCGGCGCTTGAGGCCGCAGCTGAGGCGCAGCGCAACCTCGCGGACCCGAAGTTCGACAAGGCCGACGTCGCGGGATTGTCGCGCCGACTCGCCGCCCACCACAAGCAGACGCGCGCAGCCCGGCAGATGGCGCAGGGGCCCGACACACCAGCGGTGGTCGGCGCGAATGTGGACGCTGAGTCCCTGAGCGCGGGCGACTCGGTGTGGCACACCGGCCTGAATCGGGCGGTCACGGTCGTGGAGGTCGACGTGCGGCGCGGTCGCGCGCGGGTGAGCGCCGGCGGGTTTGAGCTGCAGGCCAAGGTGGCTGAGCTGCGGCCGATCGCGGCGGAGCAGCGGCCCAAAGCCAAGAAAACCGGCTGGAAAGACGGCGGCGGCGCCCAACAGAGCGCCGCGGCCCCGACCATGGGCCCGGCCGACGATGATGACACTGCGAGCTTCCGCAGCGGCGAATGGACCTGCGATCTGCGCGGCAATCGTGTCGAGGAGGCGTTGTCGGAGGTCGATCGTCACCTCGACAAGGCCATCATGAGCGGTGTCGTTGGTGTCTGTATCGTCCACGGCATGGGGTCCGGGGCGCTACGCGAAGCCGTCACACGCCACCTCGCGCGTCACCCGCAGGTCGCGCGCACGCGGTTGGGCCGCAGCGGCGAGGGTGGCGACGGCGCGACGCTCGTCTGGATGCGGCGCTAGGCTCGAGGCTGCGGGTGCCTGATCGCGGCAGCGCAAGACGGCGCGCACGACGTCACGCCGCGGCAGATCGCCTCGGATTCGCGGGCTCAAGCACGACGCTCACCTCGCGCGCGTCGAGTCGCACCAGCCGGCCGTCACACGACATCTCGATGATGCGGTCCGACTTCCGCAGCACCTTGCCGTCGTAGGTCGTGTCTCCCACGCACAGAATGTAGGTACGGCCAGGAACAATGATGGTCAGTAGATCCACGGGGTCCTCCTCAGTTCGCCTCAGGTGCCGTCAGTCTCAGCTGGTCCAGTGATCACGCAAGAATTTCACCACGCTGGGCCTGCGCCGCGCCAAAAGCGGCGATCCTACGGGCGGGCATAGCCGGCCCAGCACTCGCCGGCGGTCCGCGGCTGGGACTCGCCGGGCCAACGCACGAGGCGCGTATTGCGGACGCGGCCGTTGTCGTCACGAATGAGCTTGGGCCGCTGCGTCGAGAGCGACATGCGCCTCACTTTGCCGGCCCGCTGCCCAAGGAAGAGCACGCGCTCAGGTTCGACCCGCTCCACGATCGCCGCCCAGGTCACGCCATCGTCGGGGCGCTCATTGCCGTTCAGGTCGAGGGTGTCCCGAAAAAAGACGACGTCGCCAGGGCGCGGCCGGCTCACGCGCCGCCGAGCCAGGGTCTGCCACAAGGCCGCTGCGTACGGGCGCCCCGACTCGACGAGCACGGCCGCCCCAGCGGCGTGCAAGACATGGTCAACAAAGGCGCGCCGACCGAGCCCTGCGGTGCCGAGCAGCCCGACAGCGGCCGCGACGCGCTGGTGCGCGGCGAGCTTTGAGGCCGGGGCGCCAGGGTGTACGCCGGCAGGTGTGGCGCTGCGACGCGGCGGCGCGGCCCCGCCGGTCGGCGCCGGCGACGACTTCGACCGGCGCACCGAGGCGATGCGACGCGGGACCAGGCGGGTCTGTGCAGGCCCGGCGGGGCGCCGTTGGGCGCGCAGCCGCTCACGCAACGGAGCCGGTACGAATGGCGGGGCTGGTGGCAAAAAGTGACCATCTTCGCCATCGCTCAGGAGCGCCGAATCGCCCGACATCGTCGGCACAGCGGGCATGATCGGCGGCGCACCGCCGCACCCGCCACCGCAGAGCGCAGCCATCAACAACCAGACCAAATTCGTACCTGAACCGCGCAAATGCTGCCTCTCGTTCCATCCGTGGCGCCCACGAGTCGCCCTCATTTCGGCCGATTCACGGCTATCAGCATCTCCGCCGTTGCCAATGTCGTCCATTTTCCCGACGCTGCAGCAGATTTGGCGCAACTTGCCGCGCGAACCGAATAGACACGGTCATGGTTCGTTGTGGTGCAAGCGGCGTTACTTGCGCCTGTTAGTCCGCGTTTGCCCATTGGCCGAGCCCCTCCGAGGAGACCACCATGATTCACCTGACGACCCTAGTCCGAAGCATCCCGGCGCAGCTGGCGCTGACGCTGACCCTCGTGGCGACGATGACGCTGAGCGGCTGCATTGTGCAGTCCAACGGCAACACCGGCGTCTTGGAGGTCAACTGGACGCAGAGCGTCTGTAGCACCGCGAGCACCGTTCGAGTTCGCGCGTCGCGTAACGGCGCCGTGGAATCAGAGGTGACAGGGATTCTCTGCAGCCATGGCACGCAGTCGCTGTTTGTGACGCCGGGCACCTACAACGTGACGATCGACGGCGTGGCGAGCAACGGCAGCGTGGTTGGCTCCGCGACGCTGGCGAACCTGACCGTCTTCAGCGGGCAGACCACGGCGACCGCCCCCATCTCGCTGACCGGCGGATCGGGCAGCGGCGAAGTGCAACTTCACTGGACGATCGCTGGCGAGTCCGCGAAATTCGGGTGTGCCAAGGCGGGCTTGACGACCGTCGTCGTCAGTTTGCTCGCACCCACCGGCGGCACCGTGCTCTCCACTGCGCAGACGACCTGCAGTGACGGTGGCATCAACCTCACGGGCGTCGCCGCCGGCACCTACCGCCTGCAGCTGGACGGCCGCACGTCCGGTGGCGCCTTGACGTGGGGTAACGCGCAGCCCACCGAGGCCTTCACGGTCGCGCCGGGCACGTCGGTCATCGTCCAGAACCCGATCGAACTGGTGGATTTGCGCGCCGCGGTCAGTCTCAACTGGCAGTTCTCCGACAACGCCACCTGCAAGTCCAAGAACGTCGATTGGGTGTTGATCGACGTCCGCGACGGCGCCAACAAGATCGTCGTGCCGATGACGGACCCCTACGCCAAGAAGCCCTGCGACATCGGCCCCAACAGCGAGTACGACTTCCGTGTCATCGACATGCAGTTCGCCAAGCCGACCTGCGCGATTCCGCCGAACGCGAAGGGGCTCATCATCTGCGGGATCACCGACAAGGCGATCGGCGTCTCGGTGACGACGATTGACGCCTTCACCGGCGCACTGCAGTACGGCGGCTTCATCAAGATCGAGAACATCCCGGCCGCGCAGCACACGGCCATCACGACGCCGCTTTACCTGTCCCCTTGCAACGACACCAACAACGTCTGCTCCGCACCCTGACGCGGTCCAGAAGGCAGCATTGCGGTGTCGCAGGCTTTCAGGCCTGCGGCGCCGCGCTGGTTTTTTTGTCGACGCCGCTGCTGGGAATCGGCGTGACCACATGGCCGACGGTGAGCTGGGCGGCGTCTGAGCAACGAGACGGCGTCTCCCGTGATCTCCCGGGCGCCGCGACGGCTACCGCTGCGCGCCGCGGCGTCACGACTGGCAACGTCACCGTCGATGGTCACCGCCGCTCCCGTCTCGCTCGGCGCGAAGCCGCCGACGTGGCTGTGGTGTCGCGACGCGCGCTGCACCAAGAATCACGCGACCTCAGCGACGCGCTGGATCTGCTTCCCGGCCTGCATGTCGTCCGCGTTGGCGGCCACGGTGCGGCCACACACGTGCAGGTGCGCGGCGCGACGGCTGCCCAAACGCTCGTCGCGCTCGGGGACATTCCGCTGCGATCGCCGACGGGACGTCCCGTCGATCTGGAGGCGATCCCGGTGCTGGCGCTGGGCAGCATCGAGGTCTGGCGGAGCCGCGGACCCGCCAGTCTGGGCGACACGCCCATCGGCGGGGTCATTCGTCTGCGGCCCCGGAAAACCGGGCCAGGAGCCGAGGCCCGCGCTGGCTACGGCAGCTACGGAGCGACCCTCGTCGAGGCGCGCGGCGCCTGGGGCCAGCGCCACGGTGACGGCGGCAGCGCCAGCGCGCGCTGGCTCACCGGCGACGGCGATTTCCCGTATCTGCACGACGCCGGCACGCCGCTGGACCCAAGCGATGACTACCTGAGGCGGCGGGGCAACAACCGCGTGCGACGACTCAGCGGTCTGCTCCGCCAACGCCTGCACCTCGGTCGGCGCTGGCGTGTCGGCCTCACTTGGCTGGGCGGCTGGCGATCCCAGGGGCTGCCCGGGCTCGCGGTCGCAGAGGCCACACGAGCCAACGCCGAGACGCACCACCACAACGTCATCCTGCGCGGATCCAACAATCGCGCTGGCCACGCCACTGAGGTCTGGGCACACGCCGCGACGGAGCAGCTCAACGTGCAAGACCGGCTCGGCGAGCTCGGCCCGGTGCAGGCGCGCACGCAGGACGTTCGAGCCGGTGAGCTGGGTGTGCGCTGGCGACTCGGGCGTGGCGCGATCCGACCACGCGCAGCGCTCGCAGCCCGCCTTGGCGGCATCCGCACGGACGACCAGCTCACCGGACGTGCATCCCCGCAGGCGACGCAGGCCGCCGCCACGCTCAGCCTCGGCGCAGATCTGCGGGGTGAGCGGTGGCGCGTGTCGCCGACCGTCCGGGCGACGGGCATTGGCAGTCGCCGCTACGAGGACCAGGGCTGGGTCGCCCATTGGACGACGGTGGACGCGCCGACACGAGCGCTGCTGTCAGGCGAGCTCGGCGGCGCGGTGCATCTGACGCCGCGTTGGGTCGCTCGGGTCGGGCTTGGGTTGGCCAACCGCGCCCCCACGCTCGTCGAGCTCTTTGGCAACGACGGCACAGTACGACCCGCGCCGCGACTGCGCGACGAGCGAGCCCTCACGGCGACCTGCGCGTCGGAGCTCCGGCTCGGTCGAGACACCCGTGGCGGCACCCTGGCGATCAGCGGGTTCTTGAGCGACAGGACCGATCTCATCCAGCTGGTCCGCGCCGGGCCAGGCCAAGCGATTCACACCAATGTCGGTCACGCCACCGTCGTGGGCGCGGAGGTGGCGACGACAGGTCAGTGGGGCGATCACCTGTTTGCGCAGGCCTCCTGGGCGGTGCTGCGAGGCCGCGATCAGAGCGCAGATCCAGCGTATGACGGCAACGCCCTGCCCTTGCGGCCGGCGAGCCGTTGGCACGGCGCGGTGGCGTTGCGGCGACTGCGCGTGGCCACGCACGTGCATGCCGGCCTTCGTGTGGCGACCCGCTGGCAGGCCGGGAGCTTCGCGGATCGGGCCAACCTTGTGGTGATCCCGGCGCGCGCTGAGGTCGACGCGTCGGCGGATTTAACCGCCGGCCACTGGCGCGCGTCTCTGCGACTTGATAACGCTTTCGATGCTGCGCGGTTCGACAGAGTCGGCCTGCCCCTGCCAGGCCGCGTGTGGATGCTCAACTTGGCGTGGCGGATGGCGGAGAGCTCATGATCCCGGTGTTTTCGACGGCTAGCGCTACACCACGTATCGCGACGCTGGCAGCGAGCCTGATGCTCCTCAGCCAGTGTGTGAGCGGTTGCGTCGACGACACCCTGCGCGACGCCAGCGGCCACAAAGGCGCGGCGGCGGTGACCGCAGAGCGCCTCCTTGTGGTGGCGACGGACTACGGCAGCACCAGCCTGTCGTGGGTCGATCCGGCGACGATGACCGTCTCATCGGCGGGTTTTCTACACTCGGGCACGGCGGTCTCAGCCGCAGGCGCCGCGCTGAGTGGCGACGTGGTACCGGGGAGCGAAGGCCTCCCGGATGGTCGATTCCCGGTGCTCGATCGCAGCCACAGCTCCGTGCTCTGGGTAGGCGGCGAGACCATCAGCCAATGGCCACTGAGCGACGGTTTCCAAGCTAATCCACAGGACGTCTGGCGCCACGGCGACGAGATCGCCGTGGTACGGTCGCAGCGCGATCCCACGCCGACCGACAGCCTGCTGAGCGGCGGCGACGACGTGTTGCTGCTGAACTTCGACGGCGCGCCGCTGGCCCGCGTCCCGCTTGACGGCGAAGCGACGCTGCCTGGCGGCGTCGCTTTTGCGGGGCGTGGCGTGCGTCTCGGTGACCGGCTCTGGCTGCCGCTGGCCTCCTTTTCAAAGGACTTCAGCGCGATCGGCGCGGGCCGGCTGGTCGAGGTTGACCTCACGCAGCGAACCGTCGCGCAACACCTCGCGGTGCCGACCCTGCGTAATTGCACCACGCTGCAGTCCTCCAGCGGCGTGCTGATGGGCACGTGCAGCGGCTTCTTCCAAGAGAGCGAGACCCAACAGGCGTTGCACTCAGGCGTGTTCCGGCTCGATCCGGCGACGGCCGAGGTCAAGGTGGTGTTGACGGGTGACGCGATTGGCGGCGTGGTGGGCTTCCCAGTCGCGGTGGATGGCAGCCGGCGCGCCTGGATCGTACGACTCGGGCGACTCAACAACCCTCCGCGACCCGATGAAGTGTGGCGTCTGGA
The DNA here is from genome assembly GCA_937910235.1 of uncultured Myxococcales bacterium. Lineage (GTDB taxonomy): Bacteria > Myxococcota_A > UBA9042 > UBA9042 > UBA9042 > UBA9042. The sequence continues at coordinate 26,906 of CALENB010000519.1, forward strand.
TCCAAACGGCGTCGACCCGCCGGCGCTGGTCTGGCAGGGGAGCCGGGGCTTCGCGATCGGCGGGATCTGGTACGACGCGAGCCGGCGGCGCTTGTGGGTCAGCGACGCTGGCGACGCGGCCGGAGACCTAGTCGTGCTCGACGTAGGCGCGCCGGGGAGCGCGATGACGCTGGCCGCACGCCTTAGAACACAGCTCGGCGGGCTACCAGCGGTACATCTCGCGCACAGGCCCGCGCCATGAGGTGCCCATCACGGTCGCTTGGTGGGATGCCCCGTTTGCCTGGGCTCGTTCAGCGGCGATTATGTCGGACTGCAGCCGGTTGGGCGGCGCTCTGCGTCCTCGCGACTGCCTGTCAGCGCGAAACACCTCGACCTCCGCTGGCTGCGTCGGCGGAGCGGCCGGCGCTGCCGAACGCCGCACGACGCATCGTGTCACTGTCACCGGCGCTGACTGAGGTGCTGTTCGCGGTTGGCTGCGGCGCCGCCCTGGTAGCACGCGATGGCTGGAGCGATTATCCGCCGGCTGCGCTGAAGGCCCAGAAACTCAGCGGACTTGTGCCGCCGGTCGAGGCCGTCGTGGCCGCCCGTCCAGACCTCGTGCTCAGCCATTTTCCGCCGCAGCGGCTGCGCGCGGGGCTCGACGCAGCGGGCGTCGTCTGGCGCGGACTGGCGCCGCAGCGGCTCGACGAGGTCGCCGCCACGTTCAGCGACATCGGGCGACTCTGTGGCCGCCCAGCCGATGGCGCTGCCCTCTCGGCGGCGTGGCAGCAGGCCGTCGCTGACGTTCGCGCTGCGCGCAAAGACGGCCCCCACCCCAGCGTCTACCTCGAGTTGGACCCGGGTGGCGGGCGGCCGCATACCGTGGGTCGCGGCACATTTCTCGACGACGTCATCCAGGCCGCCGGCGGCCGCAACGTCATGGCAGATGCGGGTCGCTGGCTACAGGTGTCCACAGAGCAGGTCCTCACGGCGGCGCCAGACGTCATCCTGCTCACCGTCGCGGCGCGTGACGCCCCGGCACGCGTCGCGGCGCTGCGCGCCAGGGCCGGTTGGCAGCGCGTCCCTGCGGTGCGGTCTGGCCGCATCTTCACCGTTGACCCAGACCTGATGAGCCGGCCAGGTCCACGGCTGCTCGTCGGTCTCCGCGCGGTCGCCCGCCACTTGTCGCCGCGTGCGCTGCCGCCCTATCCGGCCCAGCTGCGCGCGCTCATGGGCCAGTGAGTCAGGCACGACCGGCCCTGTCGCGGCTCCACAATCAGGACGCTCAATGGCCACCGAACCCGTATTTATGGGGTCGTAGCGAAGATCCAGATTCGGCGACGCTGAAATAACGCTAGCGCTCTGCCGGACGTCTGCTACTTTGCGCAGCGCAGTGTGCATGGTTGTGCGACCCACGCGCGCAGTCGCTCCCTCCTTTGCTCAGGTGTTTCATGGCTCACGTCTTTCGAGGCTGCTTGACCTGCCTCACGATCCTCAGCCTCGGTCTACCGGCGGCGTTCGCGACGACGCCCACTCACCCCAAATCAGCAGCTCAAAAAACCGTGCGTCGCGTCACCAACGCGACACCACAGTCCACATCGACGGTCATCACGCCTGATGGCCAGCCGGCGCCGGCGCCAGCCAGCTCCACCCCCCGTGGCGGCGCAGCGACGGGGCCCAACGCCGGACTTCAGGCCGTGCAAGGTGTGGCAGACGCCGTCTGGGCAGCCCGCACGGCACGACGCCAACACCCGGCGTCCCTCATGGTCACGCGAAAGACGCCCAAGGTCAGCTGGGTGCGCGCCCTCACCCGGTCGCGCGTGCCGGAAGACGTCACGCACGCGCTCGCGCTCGGCGGGACAGGTGCTCCGATCAAGAGCCGGCGTGCGATCTCCATCCGCACCCAGAAGCTGAAGGTTGAAGAGTCGGTGCGGTCGGTCGCCTACAAGGCGTGCACCTCGCCGCAGGCGCTCGCCGCCGCGAACGATTTGACGTGGGATCCCGAGGGTACGCCCATCCCCGCTGGCAGCGTATTGAAGGTTCCGCTGCGATTTCGTGCGGCCTCCGGCTTCTCCAAGGCGGTCCGTTTGCGCACCGCCCCCGGCGTCCGCGCGTCGCGCGTTCATCATGCGTGGGGTCGTCCCTATGTCGTGCGCCTGCTCCAAGACGCCTTCCGTGCGGTGCACCAGCGCTGGCCAGATCGCCACCCCTTCATTGTCCACGACGTCTCGCGTTTCGGCGGCGGCAAGCTGGGTCATCACAAGTCGCACCGCGCGGGTCGGGACATCGACATCGGCTATCCGACCCGAGAGGCCACGCGCAAGGAGTGGGGTCGCCCGGCGCTGGAGACCATCGACTACGCGCGCCTGTGGTTTGTCATCGATCAGCTTGAGCGGACTGGCTACGTCGCCGCGATCTACATGAGTCCGCGCATTCAGCGGAAGCTGTACGATCACGCTGTCGCGCAAGGCGCGGCGCTCGCCCGGGTGGAGACGCTCTTTCAGTATCCGTGTGCGAAGGGCGCCAAACGCACGTTGATTCGCCACGCCAAGGGCCATCGCGACCACATGCACATTCGTTTTGCGAGCCCGAAGGACCTGCCCGAGCTTGAGTCCTAACGCGCTGCCTGACCAAGGCGCGCCGCTGCGCGCATGCGCCGCTTGTATCGGTGTGCCCGCTGCATTGATGCGCCGCCACTTTCGTACACTCCTGAGAAAACACGTGAAACCACACGCGGATTCGGCTGTGTGACGGCAAATACACCTTTGACCGGGTGCCACGCGATGGGTATCCTCCTGCGCCTCGCCCAAAGGGCCACCGCCGCCCCGTCACAGGATTTGAGCCCATGCGTCGACTCTCTCTCGCCACCGTCCGCCGCGTTCGCCTGCTCACCGCCGCGCTGTCTGTCAGCGCGCTGGCTGCCGGCGCATTGGCCGCCGGCACAATCGGGCTCGCAGGCTGTGGATCCGACCCCGCGGCGACGGATCCTGGCTTCACGATCCCAGATACGACCGGCGGCGGCGGCGGCACCGGCGACGGCACGACCGCTGGTGTCGGCGACGGCACGAGCGTCGGCGCAGATGGCACGACGGCTGGCGGCGACAGCGGTATGGGTGCCGGCTCCGACGGAACAGCCACGCGCAACCCGGACACCGGCGCGACGCAACCGCCCATCGCCAAGCACATTGGCTACAAGAGCCAAGAGCTACGCATCCGCATCGTCGGCCCGAGCGGCCGACGGCATACGGTCGTATCAGGCGGCGTCGTCGACATCGCAGGGGTGCTCTTCGGCAACGCGGACGAGATCGGCTGGCAGCACAGCAACGGCTCGGGCGGCAAGGCCTACGGCGCGCCTTTCTTTCAGACTGGCAAGGTCGAGCTGACGCCTGGTGACAACGACATCACCGTCACGGCGAAGAGAGGCGACGCGATCGCGACCGACCACATCACGATCACCTACAATCCGGTGTTTCAGTTCTCGGACCGGATTCGCGTCGAGCCTCGCGTCATCAAGGTCGGCAAGGCGACCAACGTGCACGCCATCGTCAGCCTCGGCAAGACGACCAACTTCATCGCCGGCAGCCTGAAGGTGTTTCGCACTGACAACGCAGGCAACCAGCTCAAGAACTTCGGACCGATGGTCGATGACGGCAACCTCTCGGCGTCGGGGGACGAGATCAAGGGCGACGGGAACTACTCGCAGAAGTTCAGTATCAACGACAGCAAGCCGGGGACGGTGCGCATCCGCGCGTCGATCCTGTTCAAGGTTGGCGCGAAGCAGTACGCCGCGTTCACGGACGTCGCCGAGATCGACATCGTGGAGAACATCGCCGTGAGCGACTGCGACGGCATGAAAGCGCTGCTAGAGAAGGCGAAAGGCGCCGCAAAAAGCGCGACGGGCTCGGCCGCAGGGCAGACCGCGTCGCTCGACCTCCTCAAGGCGAGCGCGTTGGTCGACTCCGCAGGCAAGGCCGCAGCTGGCGGCGACGGGGTCTGGGTCCGCTTCAAGAATGGCATGCTGGCCGCGGTGAACTTGAACCCGGCAGGAACACGCGGTGGCGAGCCGCGCTACGACAGCGTCGAGCAGCTCGGCCTCAGCAATCGGGCGCTCAGCTCGGTGCGTGTCGAGTCGAAACGCGCGCTCATGTTGGATCCATTCCGCAGTGAGTTTGGCGAGAACGAGATCGGCACCGGCGCGAAGACCATCGCGCAGACGGCCTGCCCCGCCTACGAGCTCGAGAGTGGCGGCGCGCTGCCAGGTGACAAGGCGACGCTGAATCACTACCGGCACTTCTACCAGTACGGCATCGTGGCCATGGCCACCCACGGCGATGCGCTGTTTGGCGAGCTGGATGCGGCTCGACGCGAGGAATACGGCTTTTCAGCGACCGGCAGCCAGGAGATCTTGTGGACCGGTCACGCCATCCAGTGCAGCTACTTCAAGCAAGCCGCGACGAACCAGACGTGCTCCGAGAAGAAGGCGTGCGGGCCTGAGAGCGAGTGTTTTCTCAACGCGACGGGCGGCAACGGCGTCTGTGTAGACCACCTGACCGCCGATTTGCGCCGCGGCCGTGTGATCCTCGGCGCCGACGGTGTGTACGGCATCACGCCAGCGTTCATCCCACGCCACGCCGCCCGGACCTTTCCCCGCAGCCTGTTCTACCTCGGCGCGTGCCGCTCGCTCTTCAGCGGCAGCATGGCCGCCGAGCTGTTCGCAGCCGGCGCCGCCGCGGTAGTGGGCTACGACGGCAACGTCACCAACGAGTTCGCGTCCAAATGGGGGAAGACCTTCATCCAGAACGTCATCGGGCAGAAGAAGCTCTCAGGCGTCGCGCACGTCCAGATCGAGGACGCCGGGCACCCGGGCAGCTTCTTTCGGCTCGTCGGCGCTCAGAACCTCGATGCGTACTTCAGCGACCTGCTCAACCCGTCCTGGGAGGCTGGCAATGTCACCGGCTGGATCAAGTCGGGCGACGGTCGTGTCATCGCCAAGCTCGGCAGCACGGTGCCCGTCGGCGGCAAGTTCATGGGCATCCTCTCGACAGGGCTCGGCTACACCTCCCAGACCGGCGAGCTGCGCCAGCGGTTCTGCGTGCAGCCCGGCCGCAAGACGCTCTCGTTCTGGTGGAAGTTCTACAGCGAGGAGTTCAAGGAGTTCTGCGGCAGCCAGTACCAGGACGCTTTCCGCGCCGAGCTCGTCGCCGCCGCAGGCAAGAAGACCATCATCAACGTGAAGGTCGACGACCTCTGCAACAAGGGCTGCGAGGGCAAGGGCGGGAGCACGTGCGGAGGGCAGTACAAGGGGCTCACCAAGGCCGACGTCTCCTTTGATCAGGGCGACGTCTACATGACGCCGTGGGTCAAGGCGGAGGTCGACGTAGGGCCCTTCGCCGGCAACGGCAACGTGAACCTGCGGCTCTTCACCACTGACGTCGGCGACTCCGTCTACGATACGGCCATTCTTGTCGACAAGATCGACATCCAGTAGGACTCTGCGGCCAAGGTCGCGCCACCTACGCTGACGGTCTGATCGCAGACCGACTGTCGCATCTCACCCACGGCGGGCCTCTCTGGAGGTCCGCCGTGCGCGCTTTTGTCCTCGCTGCCGGTCTTGGCACGCGTCTTCGTCCCCTGACCCGCCTCCTACCGAAGCCTTTGGTCACGGCGGGCGACATGCCGCTCGTCGAGCGCACGATCCGCCAGATCGCCGCGGCCGGAATCACTGAGATCGGCATCAATCTGTTCTACATGCCCGAGATCATCATCGATAAGCTCGGCGACGGCCGGCGTTTCGGTGTCAACCTGACTTGGTTCGACGAACGCCTGCCCCTGCCTGGCGAGTCGGAGCCGCGCAGCGAGCCACTCGGGACAGGGGGCGGCCTCAAGGCTGCACAGGACTTCCTGACAGCGGACGGCGACGAGGCGTTCCTGCTCGTCAACAGCGACGCGTGGCACACGTTTGACCTGCGCGCAGTCGCCGCCCGGTACGACCCCGC
>CALENB010000520.1 GCA_937910235.1 uncultured Myxococcales bacterium
GGCTGCGTCCCACCGCCGGCCGGATCCACGGGCGGCGCCGCAGGCGGACCCGTCGTATCAGGCGCCGGCGGCGCGCCACCGTCAGCTGGCGGTGGGGAAGTCGGCGGTGCAGTTGTCGGCGTTACGCCGCCAGGCGCAGCGGCAGCGGCAGCCGCGGCGGCCTGCGCAGCCTTGGCCTCAGCAGCGGCCTGAAGCTTGGCGTCTTCCTCCGCCTTCTTCAGGCGCTGCTTCTCAAGCTCAGCCTTCTCAGCTTGCTGCTCCTTCATCGATGTCTTGGTGTCGACGAGGGTCTGCTTCCACATCTTGATGAGGTTCTTGCACTCCTGAACGTAGCTGTTCAGCGAATCCGCCTGGCTCACCTGCCCGGCACGGGTCCGGTACTCAGCGAAGTAGCTCATCGCCTTCTGAAAACGCTTAATCTGCGCGCTCACCTGAGCGACCTTATCCGTCTCATCGACGGTGCCAGCGAGCTCTTTGTTTTCAAGGAACAACACGGCCAAATTGAAGTACGGCGCCGGGTGATTGGCGTCCTGCTGGATCGCCTTCATGTACTGCTTCTGCGCCTTAGCGACACGCTCGGGATCTTTGCTGATCCGGTAAGCGTTGCCGAGATTGATGCGTGCTTCGAAGAAGAGGGGCTCCTGCTCAAGTGCGCGGGTGAAGGCGTCAATCGACTCCTTTCCCTTCTTAGCGACCAACCACGTCACGCCAAGATTATTCCATGCCTCCGGGTAGTCAGCTCGAAATTCAACGGCTTTCAGGAAATGCCGGCGAGCCTCTTCGTAGCGACTGCCGTCTAGCGCCATGCGTCCAAACATGTAGTAGATGTGGGCGAGTCCCTCTGCCTTGTCGAGCCCCTCGGCCGCGACGCCGCGCAAGCCATCCGACCCGCGCTGGCTGCGAAGCTCATACTGGGTCTTTGTCTCCGGCGCCTCGGCCGTCGTCACACCGGCTTCGCTCTTCGGCGGCTTCATGTAGAGCGCGAACGCCTGATTCAACGCGAGCCGGGCCAAACCCGTCTGGTTCAGGTGAAGGTAGGCCATCCCCAAGATGCGCAGCACCTCCGGGTTGTCGTAGTCGATCTTGAGCGCCGTTACGCAGCTCTCGACCGCCTGTCGATACTGCTTCTGCGCGCTCTGCACCTGGGCGCTCGCGATCAGCAACATCACGTCACGTGGGCGCTGGGCCAACGCGGCGTTCACGACCTGACTGGCGGCGGCGACGTTGTCGTTGCGCAAATGCACCACGGACAGCAGCAACACAGCGCGCGAAAACGTCGGATTCAGCGAGATCGCCTTGTTGAGGCTGGCGACGGTCTCCTGGTAGTTGCCGGTTCGCCACTGGACGAGACCGAGGTTGTACCAAGCCGTCGCGGAGTTGGGATCCGCCTGCGTCGCGGACTGAAAGCGTTGCCGTGCGTCGAAATAGTTGAACGCCTTCAGATACGTCAGCCCCTCTTGCAGCGCCGCGTCTGCCGGCGACGACGCAGCGCGCCGATACGTATCCGCGGCCGTTGGGGTGGCGGCGCCGGGTGCGCCAGCAGGCGCGGCGCCGGGTTGCACCGCGCCCGCGGCGCCAGGAGCCGCTGCGCCTGGCGCTGGGGTCGCGTCTGGCGCGCCAGGTGGTGGCGTGGCCGGAACGGTAGCCGGGGGGACGGCTGCGTCGCTCGGCTGCGCTGGCTGGTTAGGCGCAGGCGCGCCGTCGGGCGCAGGCGGCGCGGGGGCAGCCTCCACGGCAGGCTGGGCCGCCGCGAGGTTGGTGGGCTCGGTCTCAGCGCCGCCGCAGCCAGTGAGCGTCCCGGCGACCAGCAGCGTCGCGGCAAGCATGGCCACGGCCGCGAGCCGTTCAGCGACGTTGCCGGAGGTCACGGCGACAGGGGTCATCAGGGTCGGACGGCGACCGTCATGCGTCAGGGCGGCGCTCATCGCAGCTCCTTCTCAGCGCCGGGCGCTGTGCCTTCGGGATGCTTCGTCAGACGTTTGGCTTCCTTGAGAAGTGGGTAATCCTTCGGCTTGTAGCGGTTGATGGCCACGCGCAGCTTCGTCACCCACTCATTGACCACCCCCTTGGCCTCCGCGTCCTTCAACGCCACCTCCAAGGACTTCATCGCGGCGTTCTCAATCTGACCACCAAACTTCTCAAGGATCTCAGCCAGCGCCTCCTCTTCGTCCTCACTCAGGTTCTTCGGCGTCGGCGCGGCGTAGATCGTGCGCGCTAGGTGAACGAGCATCTGCGCACGATAGAGGTAGGCCGCGTACGACCAGTTGCGCGAGCCAAACGTCGCGACCTTGTCTTTGTACTCCTTGAACATGCCGCCATCGCGCTCGTAGTAAACTTGGCCGGTGGTCGGGTTCTTCTTCTTCACTTCCTTGCCAAGCGCCGTCGTCATCATGGCCTTGACCTCTTTCTGCAGGGCAGCCATCGCCTTCGTCGGCTTGAGACGCGGGTTCACGGTCAGCTTGCGGGCCATGTAGTCGTTGTAGGCAGGCTCCATCAAGCGGAACGTCGCCTCTGCAGCGGCGGTCGCTTCTGGCTTGCCGTCACGCTCGTGGTTGCCGCGCTCGAATTCGGTCAGGATCACGTTCCAAACCTTGAATTCATCGCGCGTGCGGCCACGACCGCGATGCAGCCGCGCGATGGTGGCGTAGGCCTCGAACACCATCGCAGAGGACGCCCGATCCGATTTGTAGCGGTCGATGAAGGTGTACAGCGCCTTGATGTGGTCCTCGACGTTGCCCTTGGCCTTGTAGGCGTCGACGATGCGTTGGTTGGCGTCATCGCGCGCGGTCTTGCGCTTGTAGTCCGTCGCAAACTTGCGCACGACCTCCTCGTTCAAGCTGATCGCCAGATCCCAGTTGCTGTTGCGGAAGGCGAGCAGCGCGGCGTTGATGAGCGCGTCGGCGCCCTTCTCACCGTCTGGGTCAAGCTTGTAGACCTCCCGGAAGTTGGCGATGGCCTCAGGAATGCGGAAGAAGCGGAACTGCAGCGCGGCGCGTCGGCTGATCACGCCGAGCAGGCTCTTTGTATTCACCTTGCGCTCTTTCTCGGAGGTAGACGGCTTCTCGTTGATCTCGCGCAGCATCTTCTCGGCTTCATTGAGCGTGCCAAACGACTCGTCCCACTCCTGGGCCTGATAATACAGCGCAACGGCGTTCAGCAGGGACTGCAGCTTCACCTTGGTCTCGTCGGTCTCGTGCTGCAGACGACGATATTCCTGCGCCGAAGCTTTGTACGCGGCGCGCGCCTTGTTGTGGAGGCGGAACGCCTCATCGGGCTCCGTCGCCGCGAGCGCCAGCTTCTCGTCGCCGATGGCTTTGGTCCGGAGCGCGTCGGCCTTGCGTGCGATACCGCCGAGCATCTCGATTCGGACGGTCGCGTCGATCTTCGCCATCTCGCCATCGGAGAGCAGCCCAAGCTTCTTGAGCCAGGTCGCCACGCTCTGCAGGTTGTTGATGTCGACGAGCATCTGATAGCTGGTGAGCAGGTTCTTCGCCGCTTCTGTCGACACTTCCGTCTTCGGGTACTTCGTGATGATCGTTCGGAAGCGCAGGCGCGACGAGAAGAACTCAGGCTTGAGGTCTTTGTAGGGCTGCTCTTTCCAAGGGTCGAGGTAGCGGTTCTTGTAGAGCAGCTCTGCAGCCTTCAGCGCTAGCTTCTCTTCGCGGTCCTGACTGCCAGCCTTGCTCTTGTAGTTGCCAGCGATGTAGCCGTCGACCGCCTTGATCCAGAGCACCACGGCCTCTGGGATCTCCTCAGGGGCGACCGTGAAGTTGGTCTTGGCGCCCTTGGAGTCCTCCATCTCCTTGTTGTTTTTCTCCAACAAGGCCAGATCGCGCTCCGAGTCTGGGCGCACGCTCGGCAAGACGCGCGAGGGCAGGCGATCGGGGTCGTCGAAGGGGTAGGCAGCGCGGGCGTTGATGACACGCTCAGTCGCGATGATGCTTGAGAATGCGGCCTCTTCGGTGTGATCGACGATCTTGCCTTCGTCGTCTTTGCCCTTCGCGCCCTTCCAATCGCGGACCCGGTCGTAGAATCCCAGTGACTTCTTCATTGAGCCGCAAGCACCCTTGATGCCGATCACCTGCTCGGCCGACCACGGCAGCAACATGCCTTTGTACTTCTGGCGTTCTTCTGGCGTGACGTTCTTGAGTTTGGCGATGTCGATGAAGACGAAGTTCTCCTTCACCCGGCGCGCGTCACAATGCTTGCCTGCGAAGTAGTAGACCTCAGCGAGTGTCCAGGTCAGCTCGTACGCCTTGTCACTGCTCGGATCATCTTGAAGCAGCTTCTCGTACTCCGCGCCAGCTTCGAGGTACTTCAGCCGCGCCTTCTCAGGGAACTGCCCTGCCAGATTCTGGGCCTGGATGTGGATCAGCTTGGCGAAGTTCATCCGCACCTGAGTGCTCATCTCCTCGACTTGGCGGGCGAGGTCCTTGTCTTTGCCCCAGATGTCGTGCCACGGCGAGCCCGGCGAGAACATGCGCAGGTACTTGCGGCGCGCGCTGATCTGCCGATCTTGGGCCTGTTGCGCCATCTCCAAGCCAAGGCGCGCGTCGACGTTGTTCTTGTCCTTCTCCACCTCCAAGCGGAAGCTCGGTGCGGCGGCCGCGAGCAAGTCGACGGCGCGGATGATCTTCTTCTGCAGCTGCTGCGCCTCACGCGCGAGCGGCCACGTATCCACCACGTGGCCGAGCACGAGGATGCCCTGGCGATAGTAGTCGTCTTCCGCCTGATCGAGCAGCGTGTTGCCGTAGGTGATCATCACCTCGCGCACGTAGGGCTTGCCATTCATCAGGCCTTTGCGGACCTGAGCACGGGCGGCGAGGTTGCGCTGCAACGCCGCGAGCACGGTGCCTTGGTAGCTCGCCATCCAATCTGGAAAGGCCTCGGCTTTGGGCTCGAGCACGCCAGACACGTAGAGGTGGGTTCGGAGGCGCGGGTCAACCTGAATGCACTCACCCTTTGCGTCCGCACCGCCGAAATCTTCGCAGCCGTCGTCGTCCCAGGAGGGCTCAGCCAAGGACTTGGCGAGGTACTCGATGGCCTCTTTGCGAAGATCAGCGCCCTGCTTGATACCCTTGGCCTTGCTCTCATCGTAGTATTCGATGAGCTTCTGGAACCACGCCACGGCTTCGGGGTAGCGGTACATCTGAAAGTGCGCCCAGCCGAGCTTGTAGAGCGCGAGGCCGTACATCTTCGGGTCTTTCGTGGCGGCGGCGCGGCGGTACGCGTCTGCGGCTTGCTCGAACTCGTTGTTGTCAAAATAGAGCTCGCCGACACGCAGCCACGCCTCGGCGCGGTACTTGCTCGTCGGGTAGTGTCGCTCGAGCGAGCTCAACGTGGCGATCGCCTTCTCAAAGTCGCCCATCTCTGCTTCGCAGTAGCCTTGGAGGTACAGCGAGGCGTCGGCGTGGCGATACGTCGGCCAGCGCTGCGGCAGCACAACGCCAGCGAGTCGGCCGCTCAACGGCAGCATGCGAGTGCCAGCCGGGACCCAGTGGAGATACTTGTAGATGGCGATCGAGCGCGAGAAGTTCTTGTCCTGCTCGTTCGGTGGGTCGAGCAACTTGCCTCGATTGTAGAGGTCTTGGCGTTCGTCGAAGTGATCCTGCGAGTAGTTGTACGCGGCGACGCTGTCCTCGTAGTAGAGCTCCGCTAAGCGGAACATCGCGTCGGGCGTGTAGCGGTCGTGCTCGCGGTGCCGGAAGATGAAGCCCTCGAGCCGCGCGATCGCCTCTTTGCGCAGCTTGTCTTGCTCGGAGTCGATCTTGTCGATCTGGGTCTGATAGGTGTCGTTGATCTTGCGCTGGCGCTTGCGAATCTCGTCGGTGATGAACTCGCGCACCTCGGTGCGGAACTCCCCGGCGGCGCGGCGAAAGGCGATGTAGGCCGCGTCGAATTCGCGCGACTCCTGCTTCATCCGCGCGGGGTCGTCGACCGCTACGCCCTTGTCGCCTCGGTAGGGAGGCATGCGTTTGACGGGCGCGGCGCTGACGCTGACGCTGGCCAGGAGCAAGACCCCAACCAGCGCTGCGCCGAGAAGCGCCGCGCTGCGGGCAGCGGCGCAACGAGGCAACACAAAGGCGTCGCCGGCGCCATCGACGTGGGCGACGTCGACGCGGGTGTGGCGTCGGAGGCTGCTGGGCAGAAGTGCGCTCATGGCTGGTCCTCCTCATCGTCCGTGAGGGACTCGAGGGTCTTCTGCAGGCTGTTGACGCGGCTGTTGCGCTCGGTCTGCAGCTCGCCAACGCGCTTGGCCTTGTCTTGTTTGCGCTGCCACGCCACGTCCACCATACCGAGGTCGGCTTCGAGCACCACGTCGGCTAGGCGGGCCTGCGCGCGGCGGATCAGCGTGTAGCCGACCGTACGTGCCAGCGTGCGCGACGCATCCTCGTACTGATTCATGCGGACCTTGTAGTTCGCGATGTTGGTCTTCTCGCGTCGCAGCACGGCCTGCACCTTCTCCGTGCGCTTGTCGACGCGGGCGCCGAGCGAGCTGTACAGCTTGTTGATGCGCAGTAGCCCAGAATCCAGCTTGCCGCGAACGGAGCGCATCCGTGAGACGAGGCTCGGGTCGAGGCTCTTGCGCATCATCGCGGTCGCGTAGGCGGCCTGCTCCATCCGCTGCATGGCGAGGAGCGTGCCACGTACTTGACCCTCATCAGAGCTGACTTTGTCGCCGGCGCCGACCGCGGTGGCACCGAGCTCAACGTCCTGCGCCAGCTGGTCGACTTCGCGATAGATGCGGCGTAGCCAGTCCTTCTGTGCCTCAAGCCCTTTCCGAACCTGCTCTTCGGTCGCCTTGCTCAGCACGACGCCTTCGGTGCCGTACACACGCTCGTTGAGCATCTTCTCGATCGCCAAAATCTCATCGCGCAGCGCGCTCAGCCTGGACTTCAGCAGGCTGATCTGCGCGGCGATGTTCACCCAGATGTTTTGAATGCGCGTCTCGCGTTTGGTCCAGTCTTTCGCGGTGCGCGGGATCTTCGCGAAGGCCATCCGCAGCTCGGCGGCGCGGCGACGCAGCGCGTCCACCTCGGCCCGCTGGCGTGCGTCCATGATCGGGTAGGCCTTGCCGCGGAGGATGTCGACGACGCGGTCGCCGATGGCGACGATCTGATTCTCCTGCTCCACCAACTTCAACCAGCTGGCCTTGAGCTTGGGGAACATCTCGATGCGGGCAGTAGCGGCGAGCGCGTGCTCAATGGTTCGAGCGAGCTTCTCCGACTCCTTCACGTCGCGTCGCTCGTGGCCCATCTCGTCAAAAAGCTGCACGACGCGACCCATGTCCGGATCACCCTCGATGTACTTGGCGACGCGCTCAGAGACCGGACGGACGATGCTGTAGTCGTCTGCGCCGCGGTTCAGCAGCCAAGAGAAGAACTGCTCCAGGCGCTCTGGCCGGGCGACAAAGCGCGTCAGCTCGCCGCTGATGGCGCTGTAGCGATCGACCACGTCTTTGTACGATCCGTCGGCCGCAGCGTACTGCTTGCGCATCAGGTTGATGCGGCCGCGCAGGACGACAGCTTCAACGGCGACTTTGTCGTCCGAGACGGTCAGCAGGAGCATGTCGAGGGCGTCGAGCGCACGCTTGGGTTTGTTCGCTGCCAGAAACGTCGCGGCGAGCTCAAACAGCGCTTCTTCGGCGACGGCGGAGTTGCGGTCCACAGCCGTGTAGTGCTCGATCGCCTGCTTGAACTGCTTTTTCTCCAGGTAGAGCCGGCCGAGCGACAGGTTGGCATAGTCCAGCACGACCTGCCTGGGCTTGCGCTTCACGTCTTGCACGCGACCGGCGGCGACCACATCGCGGAACTCACGGATCGCGTCGTCAAACCGCTTGGCGTCGACGTGCAAGACGCCCAGATAGAAGCGCGCGGCCGCGTAGCGCGGGTCGCCAACTTCGACCTGCGCGAGGTATTTTTGGGCCTGCTCGAATTTCTTGGCGACAAAGAACGACCGCCCGAACTGGTAGAGCATGTCCGATCGGCGGGGGCCAGGCGGCACCGAGCCGAGGTACGTCGCGTACTGCGACACCAGCTCGAATTTGCGCATCCGGATCGCGATGTCGACCAGCGCCGTCAGCGTCGGCACAAAGTGGCGGCGGTTGGTGAATCGGACGATCAACGTCAGGTACCGGCGCGCGCCCACGTAATTACGCATGCGGTAGAGGCTGTGGCCGAGCATGTAGAGCGCGTTGTAGTAGTCGCGACGCTGCTGAAACGCCCGCGTCATGACGAGATCGAAGAGCAGCACCGACGCCATCGGCAGATTGCCGCGATCGTACGCGATCGTAGCGTCGACGTAGCGGCGCTCAAGGGGATACCGGCGCTCACGCAACACGGCCGCGCGAAGATCGGAGTCGACGAGGTTGACCTGCGACAGCACGTTGTCGGCGTCGATCTCGACGGCGCCGGGCGTGTCCGTGCGCGTTGCCGCCCACGCGTCAGAGCCCAAGCCAACCGGTAGGACCGATAGGACCAACGTCGCCGCCAATAGGACAACGACCGTCGCGTGAGTGGCGCTGGTAGTTCGCATGCGGGTCATTACTTCTTCTTTGCGGCGGCGGCGGGCGCGGTCTTGGCGCGGTTCTGAATCTGCTTGACCTCGTACTTGATGTACGGCTTGTCCTCCAGATCCGTGCCGATGCCGCCGCGCTCGTAGCCGATGACGGAGACCTGCGTGATCCGACCCTTGGCGGCGTAGAACGTGTACGCAGATCGGAGCTTGAAGACGTAGCCCTTCAGGTACGAGAACAAGTTGGAGCGGCCGCGGTACACCAGCTCGACGGTGAGGCTGTGATTACCCGGGATGATCGAGCCGTTGTAGATCTCGAATTCCGGGCGCTTGTGCAGCAGGCCGTTGCTGTTGTCCTGATAGTAGATCTTCTTGCCGTCGAGGTAGTAGAGCACCTTCGTCAACTCGAAAAACGATCCCATCTCATTCTTGTGGCGCAGCACAGCGCGCGACTCCTGAATGACGTTGTCGAGGATCTGCTCTTTCAGCAGCAGCAGGCGCGTCTTGGTCTGAAAGATCTTCTCCTTGATGCCCACGACCCGCTCCTCGATCTGGCGGAGTCGGGCCTCGTACTGTGCATCCCCAGAACGCGGCACCTCAGCAGGTTTGGCGGCCGGTGCAGCCGTGCCGGCCGGTGCAGGCGTGGCGGCCGGCGCAGCCGTGCCGGCCGGTGCAGGCGTAGCGGCCGGTGCAGGGGTCGCGGCAGGTGCAGGCGTAGCGGCCGGCGCGGGCGCAGCGTCGGGCGAGGGGGGCGTCTGCGCGGAGGCGTTCGCGCTCACGAATGCTGCCAACACAGCGATCAGGGCGGCTTTTCGTCGCAGCTTGTGGACCATCAGTACCTCTCTCAACCGCGGGCATTTCGCCTGCGTTTCCAGTCTCTTTGGCCCGTGACGCGACCGCCTGAGACCATTCGGCCGAGGGTGCGTCAGATGAACCGGTCGCACCTTCTAGCAAAAGGGAATGGCCTGCACCACCCCCCGCGCGCACGGCCAGATCGGGAGCCACCGTTGTGAGTGTGGGCCCGACTCGCGCATTGCGGCGTTGAGTATAGGCTCGCGACTGGGACCCGTCAAACAACCTTCACGTCTACAACAGACGATAACTGCTTGGTATTTACGAAGTTTAGCAGGTTGTTGCGAGGCTGAAGCGCCTCGGTGCTGTTCCTAGCTGGCGTGCGGGTCGTACGGCGCGACGATGGGCGCGGACGACGACGCGGCGACGTGTGGCAGCAAGGCATCGAGCAGCGCAGGTGTTCCCTGCCCCGTCGCGGCGGAGATCGCCAGGACCGGCTCACCCAGCGCAACCGACAGTCGAGCCGCTTCGTCCTTGGCTTCTGGGCCCAGAACGTCGGCCTTATTCAGCACGATCATGGCTGGCCGCGTGAGCAGCGTCTCGTCAAAACTACCCAGCTCCGCCCGCAACACGGCGAGGGCTTCGGCGGGCGGCAGCTCATCGGTCGCGCTCAACACAAAGACCAACACTTCGCATCGCTCGATGTGGCGCAAGAACTGGTGACCAAGGCCGTGGCCGTCGGCTGCACCAGCGACCAGCCCGGGAACGTCCGCGATGGTAAAGGTGGCCTCTCGATGCCGCACGACGCCGAGATTTGGGGTCAACGTGGTGAATGGATAGTCCGCCACACGCGCCTGCGAAGCGCTGACGGCCCGGATGAGGGTGGACTTCCCGGCGTTGGGCAGGCCAACCAGGGCGACGTCGGCCAGCAACTTCAACTCAAGGCGCAGCGAGACCGTGACGCCAGGCAGGCCCGGGTTGGCCTTGTCGGGCGCCTGACAGGTCGCCGTCTTGAAACGCGCGTTGCCCCAGCCGCCGTTGCCTCCCCTGGCGATGCAGATGCGGGTGTCATCGTCGATCAAGTCGGCGAGCAGCTCGCCCGACTCGGCGTCGAAGACCTGGGTACCCCGAGGTACAACCAACTCCAGGTGGGCGCCCGAGCGTCCGGTGCTGCCTGAGTCGCCGCCGGCGCGGCCGTCATCGGCGCTGTGGTGCCGCCTGTGGTGAAAATCATAGAGCGAACGCGCCCGTGAAGACGCGACCATCCAGACGTCCCCACCACGGCCGCCGTCCCCGCCATCGGGTCCGCCGCGCGGCACGAACTTCTCTTTTCGGAAGTGAACGGCGCCGTGACCGCCCTTGCCGCTGCCCACCGAAATAATAGCTTGATCAACAAATTTCATGGCCGGCTCCTCAATCGGTAGCGGAGATACGCGCCAGGGGCTCGACACGCAAGGGTCTTCTGAGTTCGGCACGGCCAGCGAGCGTGAGGGAGGCGCCGACGGGCGGCGCGGCGAAACCAAGCTTCGGCGCCGGAGTTCTGGGGGGTTGGCTACCAGATGGGGTGTGATGGATCACCACTCGGCCACAATCGGTGAATACATGGGGCCATTCCCGACCCATCCCCACGGGACAGATCCACTACATCTGGTATTGAGATATTTTCTTGACCGCAATCAATTGTGTTTGACCCTGGTTCAGACGGAGTATCCCGCCCATCCCAGGAGGTTCGACGTGAGCAAGACGACCGGTACACGAGGAAAAGCCAGCAGCGCCGCGCTGCTCCACGATGAACCCTTGGGAGAGGCACCAGCGATGCAGGATCCGTCGAACCGACAGATGGGATTTGGCGACGTCCAGCCGCGCCAGCTGTCGGCGTGGCAGCGAAGTCAGCGGCGACCGGCGACAGCGACCGGCGGCGTCGTGATCCCGCGGCGCAACACGCGAGCGAGCGCCCACCCGTTCGACGAAGTACGCTGGGAGCGACGCGACGCCATCATCACCGCAGCAGATGGAAGTGACGTCTTTGCGCAGCGCGGCGTCGAGTTTCCGACGAGCTGGTCACAGACCGCGACCGCGGTCGTGACGTCGAAGTACTTCCGAGGCGCGCTCGGCTCGCCCCAGCGTGAGACGAGCGTGCGGCAGCTGATCGGTCGTGTCACCGGCGCGATCGCGCAATGGGGCCGAGAAGCCGGGTATTTCGCGAGCCCTGAGGACGGCGACACGTTTGAGGCCGAGTTAACGTGGCTGGCGCTGCATCAACACATGGCGTTCAACTCTCCGGTCTGGTTCAACGTCGGCGTCGATGAGCAGCCACAGTGTTCGGCCTGTTTCATCAACGGGGTTGAAGACTCGATGGACAGCATCCTGAAGCTGGCCCACACCGAAGCGATGCTGTTCAAGGGCGGGTCAGGCGCTGGCAGCAACTTGTCGAGCATTCGGTCCTCGCGTGAGTCCCTCACCGGCGGCGGCGAGGCGAGCGGCCCCGTCAGCTTTATGCGCGGCTTTGACGCGTTCGCCGGTGTCATCAAGAGCGGCGGTAAGACGCGTCGCGCTGCGAAGATGGTGATCCTCAACGCAACGCACCCCGACATCATGGAGTTCATCGGCAGCAAGTCGCACGAGGAGCAAAAGGCGTGGGCGTTGATCGACGCCGGGTATGACGGATCGTTCAACGGCGAGGCCTATAACTCGGTGTTTTTTCAGAACGCGAACCACTCCGTTCGCGTCTCCGACACCTTCATGCAGGCGGTGCACGACGATGGTCCCTGGACGACCCACGCGGTGCGGGACGGCGCGCCGGTCGAGACGTTGCGGGCGCGCGAGGTCATGGACGCCATCTCGGATGCGGCTTGGCTCTGCGGCGACCCCGGGATGCAGTTCGATACCACCATCAACAAGTGGCACACGTGCCCGGAAAGCGGGCGGATCGACGCATCCAACCCCTGCTCCGAGTACATGTTCCTCGACGACTCGGCGTGCAACCTCGCCAGCCTGAACTTGATGAAGTTCGTGCGGAGCGACGGTGAATTCGACACAGATGCCTTCTGTCACGCGGTGGATTTGACGGTGTTGGCGCAGGAGATTCTGGTCGACTTCGCCAGCTACCCCACCGAGAAGATCGAAGCGCGGAGCCACGAGTTTAGGCCGTTGGGCCTCGGGTTCGCCAACCTTGGCGCGTTGCTCATGACGCGCGGGTTGGCCTACGACTCTGAGACCGGGCGCGCCTACGCCGGCGCGATCACGGCCTTGATGCATGGTCGCGCGATGTTGCGTTCAGCGAAGATCGCCGAGCAAATCGGGCCGTTCCCAGGCTTCGCGGTCAATCGCAAGGCCATGCTCGGCGTGGTGGACGCGCACCAAGCCGCCGTCAATCGCCTCGACAGCAGCTTGGTGCCGCTGCCGCTGCTGGGCCACGTCCGGCGGACCTGGGAGGCCTGCGTCGAAGCCGGCAGGGCGCACGGGTTTCGCAACAGTCAGCTCACGGTGTTGGCGCCGACGGGCACGATCGCGTTCATGATGGACTGCGACACGACGGGCGTGGAGCCGGACATTGCGCTGGTGAAGTACAAGAAGCTGGTCGGGGGCGGGCTGCTGAAGATCGTGAATCGTCAGGTGCCTGCGGCGCTGGCGCGGCTTGGCTACAACGCGCTGGATCTGGCTCGCATCGAAGCGTTCATCGAGGAGCACGACACCATCGAGGGCGCGCCGGGGCTGCGGGCTGAACATCTGTCGGTGTTTGATTGTGCGTTTGCGCCGGCCAACGGCGACCGCTCGATTCACTACTTGGGCCATCTGCGGATGATGGCGGCGACGCAACCGTTTCTGTCCGGCGCGATCTCAAAGACGGTGAATCTGCCGCACAGCGCGACGCGCGCGGAGATCACGGAGACCTACCAGACGGCTTGGCGACTGGGGGTCAAGGCGGTGGCGGTGTATCGCGACGGCTGCAAACGCATCCAACCGCTGAACGTGAAGCGCGACGCGGTCGACGTGGATTCCGCGAATGAGGCGGCCGGGCAGCTGGAGAGCGTGCAGGTGTTGGGCGATGGCGGTGGTCATGGTGCGACGGATGCCAGCGGCGATCTCACGGCGGTGATCGCTGATCTGACGGGGCCGCAGCGGCGTCACCTGCCGGACGAGCGGCAGGCGCTGACTCACAAGTTCTCAGTGGCCGGGCATGAAGGGTTCGTCACTGTGGGTATGTTTGACGACGGCACCCCCGGCGAGCTGTTTATCGCGATGGCCAAGGAAGGCTCGACGATCGCTGGGCTGCTCGACAGCTTGGCGACGACGACCTCTCTCGCCCTGCAGCATGGTGTTCCGCTGTCGGTGCTCTGCGACAAGCTGAGCCACACCCGATACGAGCCGAGCGGGTTCACGACGAACAAGGACATCCGGTTTGCGAAGTCGATCACCGACTACATCTTCCGCTGGCTCGCGTTGCGGTTCTTGACGAAGGGCGCCGCGCTGCCTTGGCTGCGACCGGTGCAGCACACGCTGGCGGCCCATACGGAGGCGACAGCGGTCCCCACGGCAAGTGGCTCGATGGCCGGTGGCTCCACGGCAGGGGTCTCCACGGCAGGGGCGCAGGCCGGAGCTGCGGCGATCGCCAGCGGTGCGGGCGCGGGCGCTTCCGAGGCGCCTCAGGCAGCGGGGGACGCGGGATCGCGGACCGTCGGCGGTATCCGACCGACCTACAAGACCGACTTGGACACGCCGCCCTGTCATTCTTGCGGATCGCTGATGGTGCGCAATGGCGCGTGCCACAAGTGTCCAAACTGCGGCGAGACCAGCGGCTGTAGCTAGGGAGTCGCGCGGATCAACGAAGGCGCCATGTGCGCCGGCGCTTCGTACCCGAGCAACGTCAGGACCGTCGCGGCGACGTTGGCGAGTCCAGCCTCCGGCAGGTCGTCGCGCAGCTGCCAGGGCGGCGGCACACGCGAATCCAGCAGGGTGAAGGGCACCGGCGCGAGGGTGTGGCTGGTGCGCGGTTGTGGCGTCCCGTCGCCGCGCCGCACGGGCAACCCATCGGCGCGGCGTAGCCACATGTCGTCCGCGTTGCCGTGGTCGGCCGTGAGCAGCAGCACGCCGCCAGCTGCCTGAACCGCGGCCACCAACCGGCCGACCTCCTGGTCCACGACCTCCATCGCCGCGATCGTGGCCGCTAGGTTCCCCGTGTGGCCCACCATGTCGCCGTTCGCCCAGTTGAGCCGAATGAGGTCGGGCGGCGCCGCCTCGTTCAGCGCATGAATGGCGACATCCGTGATCTCCTTCGCCCTCATGGCCGGCGCGCGATCGAAGGAGATGCGATCGGACGGCACCTCGACCCAGACATCCAGGTCGCGATCCAGCGGCTCGGAGCGGTTGCCATTCCAGAAGTAGGTGACATGACCAAACTTCTGCGTCTCGCTGACCGCGAGCGAGCGTTTCCCGGCCGCCACCAGGTACGCGCCCAACGTGCGGTCAATCGCCGGCGGCGCGACCAGGAAATGGCGGGGCAAGTGCAGATCACCGTCGTACTGCATCATCCCAGCGAAGCGCACGTCAGCCGGGAGATCGCGCTGAAATCCCGTAAAATCAGCGCCATCTTCGAAGGCGCGGGTCAGCTCGATGGCGCGGTCTCCGCGGAAGTTCCAGAAGATGAAGCTGTCACCCGCACCGACAGGGCCGACCGCCTGCCCCTGCTGGTCGTGGATGCAGAACGCAGCGAGGCTCTGGTCGCTCTGCCCGCCGGGCTGCGCCCGCAGGTGTTGCAGCGCGGCGCGCCAGGACGGAAACCCCGGCGCGGCGCCTTGCACATGGGCCTGCCAGCCGCGCGCGACGATCGACCAGTCGGCCTCGTACCTGTCCATGGTGACGAGCATGCGCCCGCCACCTGAGGCCAGTTGATAGTCGCGTCCGGCGGCTTGGTGGGGTTGGAGGTGGCCATCTAGCGCGATCAGATACCGCTCGAATGAGGGGTCGGCGACGTCGCGTCCGTCGGCGAGGGCGTGGACGCGGAGGCGCATGACGCCCGCACGCGCTGCGCCGTCGATCAGCGCCAAAACGTGATCGATGTGGGCGTGTACGTTGCCATCGGAGAGCAGCCCGCACAGATGCAGAGTCCGGGTGGCGTCCGTCGCCGGCCGCTCCGAGACCCAGCGCCACGCTTCGCCCAAAAACAGCGCCCCAGACGCGAAGGCATCCTGCACCAACGCCGCCCCCTGCCGCACCACGCGGCCGGCGCCTAGGGCGTTGTGACCGACCTCGGAGTTGCCCATGTCGTCGTCACTCGGCAGCCCAACGGCCAACCCATGGGCACGCAGCGAACGTGTGCCGGCACTGGCCCACAGCGCGTCGAGGTTCGGCGTATGTGCGAGGTGGACGGCGTCGCCAGCGTCGCCGGGGCCGCGGCCCACTCCATCCATGATCGCGATAACGATGGGGCCGACGGATGTCGCATGCCCAGACAACGGGCGCAGGGCGGTGAGGGTCATGTCGATCTCCAGCGTGGCTCTGTAGGCGCTGGCCGCAGCGCGGCAGCGCCGGAATATCGGGTCAGAAGCGGTAACCGAGCCCCGCCTCGAGGCCGAGGGGGTAGTTCAGGTCATCGGCGCTGCTCAAAGGTAGGATGTAAGCCGTGCCAGACACACGCGCTGTCACGAAGAAGCGCCGACCGAGCGCGACGTCGCCGCCGATAGCGAGGTGAAACCCGGCGAGGACACCTTGCTCGAGGGTGCGGACGGTGCTCGCGTCGCAGAGGCGATGCGACTCGCCAAACAGCTTGCAGTTGGGGTCGTCCGTCACGATGAAGCGACCAAAGGCGTGGAGATCGATGCCCGGTCGCACCCACAGCCGCAGGTACCGCCATTGCAGCGCGAATCCGACACCCGCCACGAGGCGGACGGAGTTAAACGCGTGCAGGAGATCACGATAGGGATCGGCCAGGCTCGTGAACATGTTGATGCGCGCGAACCACTCCAGGCCCGGGCGCACCTGGCTGGCCACGCCGGCGGCGAACCCGACGCTGTGAAAGAGCTGACGCGTGGGCTGGCGCAGGTACAGGGCGTAGGCGGCGGAGGTGTCCATGAAGAAGGGCTGCGAGGAGCTAGGGGTGTCGGCCCCAGCGCGGATCGGGATCGTCACGCAATCCAACCAGCGGGCGAGGGCTGGCTCAAGTCGCGTCGCTGTCGCCGCGATCGGAAGGCGCACGTCGGCCTCGAAGCGATCGCGTCGGGCGTGGTAGGCCGACAGCAGCACCTCCGGGTTGTGGTCCGCGCCATAGCGCACCGCGACCGTCACCACCGCGTCGACCTTGAGCCGCTTGGCGAGCGCGCTGAGGCGGGCGGCGTCGCCATAGGGCCGAGAATGCGCGCCGGTGCTCAGGTAGTCGGTCACCGCGCCGTGCAGGGCCTGCTCCACCCGCGGCGGAAAGAAGCGCTGCCGGAACCGCCGGCGCGGTTGAATCGCGAAGGCTGCCTTCAAGGCGACGTGGCCCTGCAACGTATCGCCGGCATCGACGAGGCTCACCCCCAGCATGAACTGTGCGTCGGCGTAGGGTTTGGGCGCGGACACGTCTTGAAAGACCTGTTCGTACAAGCGCACCGACTCTTGCAGGCTCGCGATCGCCTGGGCGCTGGAGAGCCCGAGGTAGTACTCCAGCCCGAGTCGATATCGCGCGTGCGCTGCGTGCGCGGTCGCCGCCAACCCGGGATCCGCGGCGAGGCGGCGTCGCACCGCGGCAGGGTCCAGAACCCGCACAAAGTCCCGACCACGAAGCGCCGCGATCACGCGCCGCTCGAGCGCGACGAGGTCCGCGACATCAGCGCGAGGTGCAGTGGGCGCGAGCAGCTCGGAGGCCCGCGCCAGCACGCTCTTGATGGGCAGAACGGCGATCGACCGATTTCGCTTCTGTGCGTCCGGCACGTCCGTGCGCACGAGCGTCGCGGCGGGCAAGAGCGACGCCTGCTCGGCGCGGACCGCAGGGCTGAACAGGACGCCGACGGACGCGACGAGGCTGACAAGGGCGACGACGCCTGTGCGCGCGGTGACGCTGCAGCGCGCGGCGACGTTGCAGCGCGCGACGACACGATGGCGCCAAGCAGCGCCCACACCCTTTGGCACGCAGCCGGCGCGAGGTTTAGATTCCGTTTGCGGTGTTTCCGGCGTCGGCATCGCTCTCGGGCTCACAAATCAGATCGCTACGGGAGACGCTATCAAAGGGTTCGAATACCCACCCTTGTTTGCGGCCGTAGAGCGCCGATGCTGGGTCCTCTACCGCGAGGCTGCCACTCAGCGCGCCCACGGCGTTCAGCGTCAATTCGCCGCGAACATACACCGTCTGGGTAGCGGCTGCGCCCGGCAGACAGCCCTTTAGCACAAAGTCCAGGCGCTTGGCCGCATTGCTCCACCGCCCGCGATGCACAAAGGTGCAGCTGCACTCTTTGGAGGGCACGGCTGCGTCGCGCGGCAAGGTGAAGTCGTCACTGCGGTAAAATCGGAACAGGCCCGTGACGTCCGGACCGTAATGTCCGAGCACCAGCTCGACGCCAAGCGGCGGCTGCGCGGTGGTGCCTGCGCCCCCGAGACCGCTACCGATGATCACATCCCCGGTTGGGGGCAACGTCGCGCGCCAGACGCCGCCGAGCACGTTGGTGCTGTCGCAACCCGTCGTGACGAGCGTCGCCACGAGCACGAACAAGAGCACGACCGGGCGCCTGCGGGCGACGCCGCCAGCCCCAACAACGCGATCCGAGGCTGTGCGATCCGAGGCTGTGCGATCCCAGGCCGTGCGATCACAGACCAAGCGACTCGAGCCGACGTGGAAGATCTTGAGCGAACGTACAGCCATGGCTGGTCTACTCCATCGGAGCGCACACCACCTGCACGTTGTCGATGTAGATACCGCAGCCGCCGCGCAGACCAACCATGATGGTGCCGGGCGGACACACCTGCTCAAATGGCGTGCCACCCACGCCACCCGCTGACGTCAGGTTGATGCGGTTGCGGCTGAGCTTGATGCGGCCCTTGCGCTTGTTCAGCTTGGTGAACGTCTCTTTGAGCAACTTACCCGTGTAGGGACCCACCCGATCGGCGACGGTGGCGTGCTCCGAGTCGTACGAAAAGCCTGATTTCTCGGCGTACTTGACGATTTGACGCCCGCCAGACGGGCGCGCCATGACCTTGGACACCTCGCCGGAGACCACCTGGCTGAGCACCACGCCGGCGCCATCGATGGACACCTCAATGATGGTCTGGTCCGGATCAAAGCGCGCTGGCAACTTCGACTTGCGGCCGAGCTGCAAGGCGTAGTTCCCGTTGTCGACGGCGACCCAGTGCGTCTCTTTCCAGAGCCGCCTGCGACCTTTTCGATTCCGAAGCGTGAAGCCCATGGAGAAGATGCCCGACACCGGCTTGTTGTTCTCGTCCTTGAGGCGACTCTCGAAGGCGAGCACCGTCTTGAACTTGCGCGCGCCCGACTTGGTCTTCGAACGGACGCTCTTGCCGCGACGACCCTTCGCCGAGGCGTCTGTCGCCGGTAGCACAAACAGGGCCGCGACCGCTACGATCATGGCGATCAGGGCAACTCGCCAGCGGGCCATGAGGCGAGGGTTGGGGCTGCGAGCTGTCATCATGTCTCCGACTGCGTTGGGGGGGGGCGTAGGGGGGGCGTGTGGTGTTGAAGGGGCGCCATTGTTGTCCTCGCCGGAGCGGAATTCAAGGCGCACGCTCACTGCGACGGCAGGGTTGGCAAGGCGCCACCTTCGAGCCACAGCCAAAGCTGGTCAGCCACACGGGAAGTTCCGACCACTACGGCGCCGTCCTTCGGCGTCCCGCCGGAGAACCCCAGGGCACCCGCGAAGATTCCCTTGAGGGCAGCATCCACGGCCAACGACAGGCCTGGACCGGCGGCGACGTCCGCTTTGGGCAGCACAGGGCTCGACAGCACCGCCGCGTCGACGGTCGCAGCGACGACCGAAAAACCGATGCCTGATGCGGTCTGCGGCTTGAGTACCAGCCGAAACGTCCCCTCAACCCGCAGCACGACCAACTCGACGCCTGCGACGGGCGCTGACATCTCTAGAACAGCCTCGGGCAGCTGCCACTCCACGCCCCCGCCGCCGTCCAGGTCTATCACGCGCACCGAGGGCGTGGTGCCCGGCCAGAACGTAGCGCCGACCGCGCCGGCCTCGACTAGCGCACCCAGGGCCGGCACGGCGTTGTTCGCCCAGTTGGCTGGCAACAGCTTCTCGATGCCGCGCGACAGGCCGCGACAGAGATGGCCGGAGCGGGCGGCAGCCCACGCCAGATGGCCTAGGATCGCGCGATCGAGCACGACCGCGCGACGCAAGACCTGACCGGAGGCCGCCACTTCGGGCGCCTTCACGGGAAGCGATTGCACGCCGATCTGCGGCGGTTGGCCGTCCATCGCGCACGGGTGGCGTGACACGTCGAAGCTGACGTCGATACCGATCGCCGCGAAGCTGCCGTTGTGGTGCAGCAGCGAACTTGGGTTTGGTCCGTCTGCGACGGGGCGATAGCGGGTCTGGACGCCGCCCGTGATCGGCGCGCCCTGCAGCACGGTCGCGAAACTTGCCGCAAACTCAAGGCTCGGAGGGATAACGGTCTGCAGCGTCGCGCGCGCCGCCTTCACGTAGTCGGTGGTCAGCGCGCTCGCGGCGGCGGCGACGATCTGCTGTGACAGCGTGAGCGCGTCACCGGTGCCAGAGAGGCAGCCGCTCGCATCCACGAGCGCATCGTCGCCGACGGCGAGGGTGGGTTCGTTGGCGAGGACGACGTCGACGGCGCCGGAGGTTGACCGGCCGAAACGCAGCGTCAGCGTCAGGGTGGCCGACTTCGCCTGCCAAGCCAGCGCACACGCGGCGCGGCCGGTCTGGACCAACGCCAGCGGGACCACCGGCGTGGTCACGGGAAACACGAGCGCGATGTCTTGGTCCTTGGTGATCGTGGCCGCGCCCTCGCCAATCGCCAGGGCGATCGTGGTCGCCGCCACTTTGGCGTCACCGAGCGACACGGGCGCGAGGCTCGCCTCCGCCGCCTTGCCGGCAGAGAGGCGGACGGCCGCGGGGAGATGTTGCAGGTCGGCGTTCGTCAGCACGATCCAGCTGGCGGCGTTGACCGTACGGTCGGCGGGCAGCGGGGCCTCAAGCGGCGACAGTTTGGCGTCGCAGCCCACGACGCCGAGCGCCACGACCACGAGCGCTAGTTGTGCCAGCGCGGGCCACGCCGGGCATACAAACCGCGACACGACGAATCGGGGCGGCGTCATGGCGTCTCCGCCGTGATGCTCATGGTCCACATCGCGAGCCGACCAGCGCCGGCGCCCGTCGCCTCCAGCTCGAGCCAGGCGACAACCAACGAGCCGTCCACCCGCGCCAAGAGTTGCGGACGAATCTGCGGCCGACCCGTCGCCGGCACCTCATATCGCTTGAAGTCGCCCGTAGCGCTCTCCACTGCGACGGTGATGCGTGCGCGGCTGGCGTCTTGCAGGGCGACGGCGACCCGTCCGTCGCTTCGGACGGCGGCGGCGACGGCGGTGCCGACGATGTGCCGCCGCTCGATTGCGCGGCCGACGACGCCGTACGTGCCATCGCTCACCTTGTACCGCGCGACCGCGCCGCCCTGGCTACGCGCGACCCAAACGGCGTTGTCGGTGCGGTGACGCCAGACCACCACCAGCTCACCGGCGACGTCCCGCGCGAGGGCGCACGGCAGGCCGACGTCGCCGTCATCCACACCCGTCGCAGCGTCGCGCCCGGCGAACCGAGCCGCTTGCCAGTTGGACGGGCCGCCCGACGCCAGAATCAAGTCGCCACCCACGCTGTCGTACGTCGCCAGGGCGAGCCCGCCACCGGCGCCGGAGATCGCGAGGGTGCCGCCGAGCGCGGGCGCGAAACCATCGACCGCGGCCGGCGCCGGGAGCGCGGCAAAGCTCCACTGCCCGGCCGTGTCGCGCGAGACCACGCTGATACCGCCGGTGATGGCGTCCTCGAACGCCACAGTGGGCAGCCCGCCACGCAGCGCTAGGGCGATGCGGTGGCCGACCCGGTTTGGCGGCACAGCGGCGATGCGCGTGCGGTCCCATTTTCCGTCGATCCGAACCGCGTGCCACAGCGTCTGGTCGACCGTTCGCAACCAGACGACGTGGGGCACGCCGGCTTGGGTCGACACCGCCGCTGATCGCTCACCCTCCGGGCCCGCGGAATCGCCAGCGGCCGGGCCAGCGAGGTACGTCGTGCCGACCGCTCCGGGCCCCTGCTCCACCCACACCAAGCTCTTTTGCTCGACCGCGTAGCCCACAACTGCATAGCGCAAGCCTGGCAGCGCAACGATGGCGTACGCGCCGCGGAGCAACGGCAAGCGGCTCTGGTTCTGCTCCGAATCGGCCTCGCAGAGACCCGTCGCGGCAACGCAGCGGGAGCCTGCCGGACACAAACCGGCTTCGCATCGCGGGGGCTCGCTGCACGCCGACAGCGCCACGGACATGACGGACAGCACCACAACGCCGACGAGAAGCGGTCGCCAAGGGGGAGGGCCACGAGGTTTTGGAGTGCACACGCTCACGCAGACGATCATGCGGGACCCCCGGGACGCCCGCAAGCGCGGTGTGCCTGCACGCGCAGCGTGAACGGGCGAGCAGATCTTCTGGCCCGGTTTCTGGTCGCCTGCGCCGCGAGGATGCTATGGTGGCGCGTCGTCCCTGTCCCGCGGTCGTCACCGCTGGAGCCGCCATGAGCCCTGAGTACGCTGACTCCCTGCGCCGAATCAAGATGTTTCGAAAACTGGGGGCGGCGGACATTGCGGCCGCGCTCGACAGCATGCGTGAACGGAGATTCGACTCGGGCTCCGTCGTTTTCCACCAGGGCGCCAACGGCGACACGCTCGTCGTCGTGATGGACGGAATCTTGCGAGTCGAGGTGACGGACCACGAGGGCGTGACCGCCACGGTCGGTACGATTCAGAACGGCGAAGTCGTGGGCGAGATGGCGGTCATCGACCCAGCGCCTCGCTCCGCGTCGGTGATCGCGGCGACGGACGTGGTGCTCCTGGAGTTGAGCCGCGCCGGGTTAGATCGACTTCGCAAGACCTCTCCTAGCGCGACCGCTGGCATCGTCGGCGGTATCATCGGCGACGTGACCCGCCGGTTGCGCACCGTCAACAAGCGCATCGACGCCGAGTTGGACCCCGCCCAGATGGGGCTACACGGCGCACCGAAGAAGACGGCGCTCGCCGATCGTCCGGCCGCTGAGGACGACGCTGGCGGCGGGCTTCTCAGGCGCCTTTGGCAGAAGATCGCGGGCTAACGCGGAGACGGATTCAACGATGGCGCAAATAAACCTTCGATCGCTACGTGCGCTGGACGACTACTCGAATGCAGAGCTGAAGCTGCTCGGTGCCGTGGCGCCGGCACGCGAGTATCAGACTGGCGATGAGCTGTGCCAGGAAGGCGATCAAGGGCACTCGTGCTACTTGGTGGCCACGGGTCAGGTGGACGTGGTCAAGGTCATCGACAACGAGGATCGGGTGCTGGCGACCCTGCGCGCCGGTTCGATTGTGGGCCAGATGGCGTTGGTCGATCGTTCACCGCGGTCGGCGACGCTTCGGGCCAGCGACTACACGGTGGTCCTCGAGTTGACCCGCGACGTGTTCGAGCGACTGCTAAAGGCCCACAGCCCCCTCGCGCTGCGGTTTCAGCAGCAGATCGCCGTCGCGGGTATCCGACAGCTGCGCATGGCGACGACCAAGCTCGCGACGGTGCTGGCCGACGCGCAGAAAGAGGCGGACCGCTCGTCCAAGAACCAAGAGACCTCGGTGGTGATCCGCGAGAAGAAGCGGGACGCGTTGCTGACGGTGCAGGCGGCGCTGGCTGAGTGGGATATGTCCCTCGACGAGCTCGATCAGGTTCGCGTGAGCGTGCCGGTCGGCCAATCGCGCCCCAGCGACGGACGCGCCCACCCCTGAGGGACCTCACGTCTTGGCGTCGTCGCGTCCACGCTTTGGGGCGGGTGAACGACCTGCCGCGTCCCCCTGATCGCTCCGGTCGCGCTGAACCCTCATGTCGAACACACCAGACCTGCCATGGATCCCCGCCCGCCGCACGGCGCCCGCGCGCGCGGCGGACTGGGTGCGGGGTTTTAGCGTCGGACAGGTCGCGGTGGCGACCCCTTTTCTGCTCGCGCCCATGAGCGGCGTCACCGACACGGCGTTCCGCGTCACTGTGTTGGAGGCGTCTGGCGCGGCCAGCGTCGGGTTGCTCACGACAGAGTTCCTCTCCGTCGAGCTGCTGACGAGCGGACACATGGCCACGCGAATGCGCATGGCGTTTGCGCCGGAGCTTGAGCGGCCGTTGTCCGTGCAGCTATTTGGCGGCGATCCCGGCCGAATGGCTGAGGCGGCGCGGCATGTGGAGGCGGCTGGGGCGCAGGTGGTGGACATCAACTGCGGGTGCCCGGCGCCGAAGGTGGTCAGGCGCGGTGGCGGCGCGGAGTTGATGCGAGATCCAAGCCATCTCGCGCGCTTGGTCGAGGCGGCGGCCACGGCGGTCGACATCCCCGTGACCGTCAAGCTTCGCAGCGGCTGGGATGACAGCCAGCGCAACGTCGTGGAGGTCGCGCAGCTTGCCGAGCGCGCTGGGGCGGCGATGATCTCCGTGCATGGACGATCGCGCGCACAACGCTACGCGGGCGCGCCGGATTGGGATCTCGTGGACGAGGTCGCCCGGGCGGTGCGTGTTCCAGTCGTGGGCTCGGGCGATCTGGTTGCGGCGGAGCAGGCGCTGGCCCGGCTGCGACACACCCAAGCTGCCGGGGTCATGATCGGTCGCGCAGCCATCATGAATCCGTGGATTTTTGGTCAAATACAAGATCTCATCGCGGGTCGCGCGCCCCGGGTGCCGGGGAGCGCGGCGCGGGTCGCGCTGGTGGAGGCGTTCGCCGAGCGACTCAGCCACACGCTGCCCGAAGGCGCGATCGCCGGCCGACTCAAGCAGCTGCTCGCCCGACTCTCCAAAGGCGTGCCCGGCGGCGGTCTGCTGCGCTCAGTCGCGTTGCGGGCGACGACACACGAGGCGCTGCTCGCCCATGTCCGTGCCTTCTTCGAAGCCGCAGAGCTGGGCGAGACCGCGCGGTGGGCCGAGACCACGCGGTTGCAGTTGGAGCGCGTCGGATAGCGTTGGGAGGCGCCTTCGGGCTCCGCGCACCGTCCGACCGTGGAGCCGCGGCGCTAGCCTTTGCCCGCGCCTTTCGACGACGACGATCCCGCGGCAGTCGAGTTGCTGATGGCCGGCGCGCTCTTGGCGGCGGCGGCGGCGCTCGGCGCGCTGACCGCAGGGGCCGGGCCGGCCGATGACGCGCTGCCTTTGACCGATGCGTTGGCGCTTGGCGCGGCTTTTTGGGCCGCCTGCTGGGCCGCCTGCTGGGTGCTCGCGGTGCCGCTGCGACCGGCGCCGCCGTAGTCGGACGCGTACCAGCCGCTGCCCTTGAGATGGAACGTGCCACCAGAGATCAGGCGGGTGCATTGGTCACTGCCGCACTCGGGACACGTGGCGCCCGGTTCGGCGGTGATCCGCTGAAACTCCTCAAATACAGCGTCGCAGCTGGCACAGCGATAGTCGTAGCTCGGCATACGGGACCCTCCAGAGGGGCGGAACAGTAAGGATCAACCGCTTGCTGTCAACCGAGATCGATCGGTGCGGTCGGTCATGCGTCTAGAAGGAACGTGAAGATTGAGAGCCACCGGATCGCGTGTTAGGTTCCACGCGTTCCCGAGCCATTCCGGCTGAGGTCAGGAAAGCGACAATGCGCGTGTGCCCCCGCTGTGGTTTCGAGACCGATGGAGCCGTGTGTCCGCACGACGGCGCGACGACCGTGACCGTATCCACCGCCGTCGCGACGTATCCGCACGGCACGATCGTCGACGGGCGCTACCGCATCGAAGAGGTGCTGGGCATCGGCGGCTTTGGCGCGGTGTACAAGTGCACCCAGCTGACGATGGATCAGCTCATCGCCGTCAAGATCCTCAAGAGCGAGCACATCAAGAGCGAGGAGCACGTCAAACGTTTCGCGCGCGAGG
This sequence comes from uncultured Myxococcales bacterium, assembly GCA_937910235.1. Lineage (GTDB taxonomy): Bacteria > Myxococcota_A > UBA9042 > UBA9042 > UBA9042 > UBA9042. The sequence goes on from CALENB010000520.1 coordinate 25,381, forward strand.
CGCAGGCGGCGTCCAAGCTCAGCCACCCGAACACCATCCGCATCTTCGACTTTGGTAGTCACACCGACGACGCCTTGTTCTTGGCGATGGAATATCTGGAGGGCGAGACGCTGGCGCAGCGGCTCGACAAGGAGCACCGGCTGGCCGCGGAGCAGGTCGCCCACATCCTGACACAGATCTGTCACTCGCTGACGGAGGCCCACGCCAACGGCATCATCCATCGCGATCTGAAGCCCGAGAACATCATGCTGCTGCGCGTCGCGGGCGATCCAAGCTTCGTGAAAGTGCTGGATTTTGGCATCGCCGCGAAGCTGGCCGACGCCAATGACCATGACGAGCGGCTCACCGAGCTCGGCATGATCATGGGTACGCCCACGTATATGTCGCCCGAGCAAGCGCACGGCAAACCGCTCGACGCGCGCTGCGATATCTATGCGCTCGGCGTCCTGATGTACGAGATGCTGACCGGACGCGTGCCCTTTGAAGGCGACCAGCCGATGACGGTGCTGGTCAAGCACATCAACGACGCCGCTGTGCCCCCACGTGAGCTCGCTCCGGACGCCAACATCTCGCGTGCGATGGAGAAGGTGGTGTTGCGCTGCCTGGAGAAAGAGCCGGTTTTGCGGCCGCAGAGCTGCGAAGAGCTGGCGGAGATGCTGTCGCAAGCGTTGCTCAGTCCAGAGGGCGGCCTGACGCGCGGCCGGGCGGCGAAGGGCCAAACGCAGGGGTATGTCCCTGGCGGCGAGTTGACCACGCCCGTGCAGGAGCTCGACGCGGCCAAGCAGGATCCCTTTCTGACGCAGGCCGTCGTACCGGCACGTCATGTCTCCGGCGGCTACGGATCCCGGCACGTCTCGAAGACGCCGTTGTGGCTCGGGCTAGGCGCGCTGGGCCTGATTGGCGCGGCGGCCGTGGCGCTGGCGCTGTTGATCCCGAGTCAAAACGGCGGTCACGCCGCAGGCAACGACGCGACGGCCACACACCACGAAGCGACGACGCGTGCCGGCAACAGCGCAGGGCGGCCCCCTGGCGAAGGCACCGACGCTGCGAGCGCGGGCGCCCAGGCGCAGCGCGAGACGCTCGCGGCGCGGAAGGCGGCGGCTGAGTCCGCGCGGATCGTCCAGCTCGCCGCAGAGAAGGCGGCGGCAGCGGCGACGTTACGGGTCGAAGCCGAAGCTCGGGCGCGACGGCTCGCCGAGACCAAGGCGCGCGCTGCGGCTGCGGCAAAGGCCAGGGCCATCGCGGTGAAGCGCGCCAACAGCGCCAAAGTCGCTCCCGATGTGCGCCCCGCGACGATGGACCCCGACCCAGCGCTGGTCGCCAAAGCGGCGGCGCGGGCCCTCCGCGCCAAGGCGGCGGCGAAGGCGGCGGCGGCGAAGAAGGCCGCCGCGGCGAAGCCTGTCACGCGGGACCAGTTTCGGCTGCGTCCGGACGACGCGGGCGCCAAGTGACCGGCGCTGCAGGTCGTGAAAGTTGACGCCGAGCGGCAATCGGGTGATCACGAGTCAATCGCGCCAGGGGCAAACGCTCCGGGCGCCGCCCTGGTGGAGGCTCGCTATGGCCCGTAGGCTGCTCTCAGTTTTCCTGACCCTGCTCGTTGGCCTCGCGCCATGCGCTGGTTTTGCCGCAGACAAGGGCGATCAGGAGGCGCTGCGCGCCGCGCTCGGCCTGTTCAAGCAGGGCAGCATGGCCCTGCAAGCCAAGGATTTCGACGCGGCGCTCAAGCTGTTTCGCAAGGCCCAGGCGACGTACGAACACGAGCCGCTGATCATCTTGGCCCTCGCCAAGACGCTCGATAGCTCGGGTGAGTTGACCAAGGCGCTGCGGTACTACGAGATCTTCATCAAGCAGGTCAACCCGACCGATCCAGCTCGGCAACCGACGCTCCAGCGCATCGCCGCCCTCAAGCGCCAGCTCGCAGCGCGGCCGGCCCAGATCGTCTTGAAAGGGCTGCCAACCGGCGCGGACGTGATGCTGGATGGCCAACAGGTTCAAGCGGACGCCAACAACACGCTGCGAGTCCGCGCTGGCGTGCACCGCGTGCGGATCACCATGGGCAGCCGCATCCCCTACGCCCGAAAAGGCATGGCCCTCGCCGCCGGACAGATTCTGACGCTGGACGTGGTGCTCCTAGATCCGGTGGATCAGTCCAAGCTCAGCCGCGATCACACTTGGACGTGGGTGGCCGGCGGCACGACCGCCGTCGCGGCGCTAGCGGCGGGCGTGTTTGCGGTGCGGGGCGCGTCCCTGCGCGACAGCTACGGCGAGATCGCGAACATCGAGACCGGCCTCATCACCGCGGCGGCGCGCGAGGAGTACAACTGCAAGTCGCAGAAAGCTGAGGATTGCCCAGAGCTCATCGGAGAAGCGCGCAAGCGGCGCGCAGCGATCGACGACAACAATACGCTTATCTACGCGACCGCCATCGCCGCTGGCGCGTTTGGCATCGCCACCCTGGTCGCGTACATCGCCGCGCCAGTGAAGAAGCCGGTCGAGCAGAGTTCACTGCAGCTGGCGCCGCTCTGGGATGGCACGCGAGCCGGCATGGCGCTGACGCTGCGCTTCTAGCGGGTGCCCACGCCGTCTCAAACCCACCACAGTCACTGCAACGCCATCGCGCGCGGCTACGGCACAGCCACCAACCACGGGCTGCGGCGCATGACCTGGATCTGCTCGTGGCTCAGCTTCGTCGCTTGGGTGCCCACGGACCAGAACATGAGGTTGGTCGGGTCGTCGGGTAGCGTGTCGGGCAGCGTGTCGTGCACACCGCTGCCGCTCGCCGATTTGGCCTCAGAGGCGTGAAATAGGCCGAGATAGTGGCCGATCTCGTGGGCCATCGTGTGACCAAGCACGTCGGTCTGACCGGGCGGCACCACCAGCGACAGCGCGATCCCATCGCGGGCATGACCCACGCTGTTGGGCAGCCCCGGGATCCCGCCGGCGAGCCCGAGGACGACGTTGGCGCCCGGCAACCCGCCCACCGCGACGACGCGCTCCGTCAGAAAGACGTTGAGCCCGTTGGGCAGCCCGTCACCAGAGAGGAACAGCTGCATTAGGTCACTGTCAGGGCCGTGCTGCGACGCGATGTACTGCCCCTTGGCGCTCACGTTGACGGTGCGAATGGGATCGAGCGCGATCCCCGCCGGCGCCAGGAGCTGCTGCGCCGTCACCAACGCGGCGACCAAGCGCGGCTGATCGAGCGCATTCCCGGCGTTCCAGCCCATGGCGCCCGTCAGGCAGAGGTTGACTGGCAAGCGCCAGCCGCCCGGTGGCGCGCGTGGGCGTACCAGGTCGAGCGAGACCTGCACAGTTGTCTGCGCTGGCTGTCGTTTCGCGTCAAAAGCGTAGACACGGAGCCTGTGTGGTCCCGGACGCAAGTCGACCAGTGGCGTGTTGGGGAAGAGGAACGCCGCAGCGCCCGGCTGCGCGGCCATGCGATTGGCGCAGGGGGTGACACAGGCGTCGGGCACCGGCGCTTGGTCCAGCCACGCCTTGGGGATCAGCGAGAAGCCAGCGTCGCGCTCAAGCGACGCGAGGATGTAGTGCAGCGCCGGATCGCCCTCCACGCGCACCACAATCGCGGTGACGCCAACGGGCAGGTCGAACGCGATGTCGGCGGTGCGCCCATCCGCCAGCGTCTTGTGGTCGCCCAACGTCACGTGCACCAACCGCGGCCCGGCGCTGACATCATGGCCTGCTGCGTCGTCACTGATAGCGTCGACACCGTCAGCGCCGCTCGCTGCGTCGGCGCCACGGTTGGCCCCGCTGTCCGAGCTACCGTCACTGGCCGGCGTGTCGGGCGTTGGGCCGCACGCCACCAGCGAAACCGCGGCGAACAGGCACCCGAGCCGCGCAAGGCGAGCGAGTGCGGCGGGCGGGCGGGGCGTCTCTGTGGCTTGGTGCGTCGTTTTCACTGCCGGTAGTATGTCGCTCGCGGCCGGTGGTTGCAGCCTTTTGGCGCGATCAGCAGAAAAAAATCTGCGGTTTGACCTGCGCTAGGGGCCGTGCTCCCATCGCGGCCGGAGGGGTCTCAGTGTCGCAAGCGCTCCACAATCTGATCGACGCCAAGCGTGTGCTCGTCTGTGTTGGAGCCGGTGGCGTGGGCAAAACCACCATCTCGGCTGCGATTGGCGTTGCAGCGGCCATGCAGGGCCGGCGCGCGTTGGTGCTGACGGTGGATCCGGCCCGGCGCTTGGCCGACGCGCTCGGCATCGCGGCGTTCGATGAGCACATCCAGACGCTGTCTGTGGAGACGTTCGCGCAGCACGGGATCACCGTCGGCGCGCCGCTCGATGTCGCCATGCTCGACATCAAATCAACCTTCGACCGCACGGTGACTCGCCTCGCGCCGGACGACGCGACGTCGCAGTCCATCCTCGATAACCGGTTCTACCAGCAAGGCTCCACCGTGCTCACGGGCTCGCAGGAGTACATGGCCATGGCCCGACTCTACGAGGTCGTGACGGAGACCTCGTACGACCTCATCGTGCTCGATACGCCGCCATCTGCTCACGCGCTCGACTTCCTCGATGCACCCCAGCGCATGATCGATCTCTTTGGGTCCTCAGCGTTTCGCATGCTGCTCCGCTCGCTGCAGCGCAGCAATGAGGGTACGGGCATGTTCAGCAAACGCTCGTTGGTGATGCGGGGCCTCGGCCGGTTTACGAGCGCGGAGAGCTTCACCGGGTTACTTGAGTTCTTCGGACTGCTCAGCTCGACGTTCGATGGCTTCATCCAGACCGGTGAAGATGTCATGGCGCTGCTGCGCAGCCGACGGACGGCCTTCCTGGTCGTGTCGGCTTGCGATGAGACGAGCACGCGGGAGGGGCTGTTTCTGAACACGCGGCTGGTGCAAGAGCAGATGGAGGTCGGCGGATGGGTGCTCAATCGCGTTCAGGCCTACAGCGACGCCGCGTTGACCCAGCCCGACGCGACACGCGCTGCGCTGCGCGACACGTTTGACAGCGCCGGCCTCACGCTGCCGACGGCGCCGTCGATGGAGACGATCCTGCATGTGGCGACGGTGCTCGGCCAGATGGCGGCGCGCGATCACACGCACCTCGCGCAGCTGCGTGAGCGCGTCGGCGCCGATCAGGCCGTGGTCTCGGTGCCGCGGTCGCGCCATGAGCCGACGCACCTCACGGAGCTGACGGCGCTGGCGCAGATCCTGACCTACGTCGCGCCGGCAGCCACGCCGACGCCGCCCCCTGCCGCAACTGAACCCCGGCCACACCCAAGCGCGCGGTGACGTAGCCCCGCTCGGTGCGCCAGAGCGGGATGCGACGCCGGGCATAACGCGCGCTGACGTCGTGGTGGGGAAAGGGCAGCTGACCCCAACTCCGCGCGCCGGCGACGGCAAGCCGCGGCGCGACGGCATCCAGAAAGGCTGGCGTGCTCGACGTGCGGCTGCCGTGATGCGGAACCTTCAACACATCACACGGCCGAAGGACCCGCGCCGCGACCAGCCTCGCCTCGGCGCGACGTTCCACGTCTCCAGCGAGCAGCAACCGCGCGCCGGCCGTCTCGACCTGCAGCACGAGCGAGTTGTCGTTGAGACCGAGTCCAGCCACCGGCCCGGCCCGGGGCGGCCACAACGTGTGAATGCGAACACCCGCGATGTCGACATCCCCGCGCCGCCGCCATGCGGTGCCGCCAACGTGCAAGGCTTCGATCAGCTTGCGGTGCTCCTGGCTGCGATTGCCCTGGCCGTTGAACCAAAACGTGCCGACCGGGATCAGGCGCGCGACCGCCAGGAGGCCATTCTCGTGGTCAGGGTGCGCGTGACTCAGCACCATGTGGTCGACACGGCGTATGCCAAAAGCCCGTAAAACCGGCACGACAGCGGCCAACCCGACTCGCCCGTCATCTCCGACCTCACCCCCGGCATCGACGAGCATGGTCGTGCCATTGGCGAACCGGAGCAGGGTCGCGTCGCCATGACCGACGTCGAGGAAATGGGCGACGACGGTCCCATGCGGTGGCCGCTCCAGGACCGGACGCACAACGATGGCGACGGCGCCAAGACCGATCAGCGCGACGGCCGAGGCGACACCACGCCGAGGTAGGGCGTGGATCAGCAGGAGGGCCCCAGCGAGGCTGCAGCCGAGGATCCAACCGTCGGGTCCGCCTACGTCGAGACATGGCCAACCGGCCACCTCGGCCATGGCGTCGATAGGCAGCGTCGCGGCGCGCGCGAGCGGTCGCAGCAAGACACCAAGCGCGACGTCGCTGACGCCCGCAGACACCAGCGTCACGAGCGCCAGCGGCAGCAGCACAAGACCGACGTAGGGCACCACCAACAGGTTGACGAGCGGCGCCAGCAACGGCAGTTGGCCAAACAGCGGCACCGACACCAGGGAGGTGCTCGCCCACGCCGCCGCGCTCACCACAAACACCCGCTGCACGACGCCGCCTCGAATGGGTAGGCGTGCGCCCGTCAGCGCGCCGAGGGCGCCCAGCAGCGACAGGGCGAGCCCTGCGTCCCCAGAGGCGCCCGGATCGAGCCACAGCGCCACCATGGCGGCCACGCCGAGCAGCTCCACAGGGGCAGGTCGGGTCCCCGCGGCACGCACCGCCAACGCAGCGATCGCGACAACGACGGCGCGGAGTGTGCTCGGCGCCGCCCCCGTCAACCCGGCGTACACCGCCACGACCGCGGCGCCCACGCCGAGCTCCCACATGGGCAGTGGCCAGCGTCTCAGCACCCCGCTCACTCGGCTGAAACGCAGCGCCAGCCGCAACAAACCCAGGGCCATTGCGAGCACGAACCCGACGTGGGTGCCGGAGACGGCGAGCACGTGCGCGGTGCCGGTGCGACGCAACACCCGTAGATGCGCTGGGTCCACGCCGCTGCGGTCGCCCAGCGCGAGCGCCCGCAGCAGGCCGCCGGCGCGCCCAGGCACCAGCCGCAGCATGCCGCGCCGCAGGTCGACGCGACGCTGCGCCATCAGGCTGAGCGCAGTCGCCGCTCCCTCAACGGCCACCTGGTCGGCACGCAGCGCGCGAATCCGGCCACGCAGACCGGCGCGCCGCCAGCGCGCCAGCGCCGTGTCAGCGCCCGGATTGCGATACCCCGGCGGTGGATGCACAAACCCGAGGATGCGCAGCTGCGTCCCAACACCCCACGCGCTCGCATCCGGCGGCAGCGTCAGCGCGAGGCGGCCATGCCGCGTGCGACACGCCCCTGCGGACCCCGGCTGGCACGACCCCAACCACTGCGCCGTGGCCCGGTAGCCCAGACGACCGGGCTCGGGCGCGTCGAGCAGGCGCACCCGCTGCACGGGGTGCTGCACGCGTGGCAGCGGCAAATCCGGTCGTCGGATCGCGACCTCGAGAGCGGGACGCACAGCGACCACGGACGCGATCAGCGCGAGCGAGCAACCTGCGAGAAAGGGCCCCAGCAACGTCGGTCCCCGGCGCGCGAGGGCGACGACTGTCAATGAAGTCACCGCGGCGGCGACCGGCGCGAGGAGCGGATGAACGAGCCCAGGCAACACCGCGCAACCGGCCCAGG
>CALENB010000521.1 GCA_937910235.1 uncultured Myxococcales bacterium
ATGCTGCTGTTCGGTCGCTGATTTTTTCGTGGTGGACGAAACGATGACCGAGGCCTAGCGCCGTCGCGACCGCCGCGCTCGCCCCATTTGCGAGGCCGCCAGTCCGTCGCGGAGTCAGCGACCGCCACCTCGCCCGCCCCGACCTGTACCGTCCCGACCTGTGCTGTCCCGCGCGACCTCTCGGTCCAGGTCCCGCAGCCGCACCACCTGACGTTTGTCATGCTGCTTACGACCGCGCCCCAGCCCAATCTCCGCCTTCACATACGACCCTTTGAAGTAGAGCCGCAGCACCACGCAGCTCGTGCCGCGCACCAGTTCAATCACGCGATCGGGCGCGGTCGAAAGCTGCTGCTGCACAAGCGTGAGGTCGCGATGAAGATCAGCTTGTCGTCTGCCACGGCGTACTCCCGGTCTGCACAGTGGATACCACACGCAGGACGCCCAACATCGCGCTTCCCCTACGAGCCGCGTAGACTCGCGAACGCCACACGCCCCCGTTTGGAGTGCTTCCATGACACCATCACTTCACGTCACATCATCTCGTCCGGCGCGGACCATCCAGCTTGACAGGGTCACCCTCACCTTCGCCATCCTCTCCATCGCGCCGCTCTGCCTCGCAGGGGCCTGCTCCAGCAGCGCAGACGACGACTGCATCAAGAACGCCGACGACCCTGCGCGCTACGTGACAGTCGGCTTCTGGACGACCACCGACTGCAGCGGCACGCCCACGTCGACCAACGCCTTCCCCGTCGTCAACGACGCGCCGTGTTACTGCTGGCCGGGCCATTCGGGCGAGAACTCGGCCTCTCAGTTCAGCTGCGACACCACCGCCAGCTCGTTCACGTACAAACAACACACGACGCTCACGTGCAGCGGCGGCAACAGCAACACCAAGACGGTCTACACCGACAAGTGCGTGCAAGACGTGCCGCCCACGCTCTACGCCAAGATCATCGATTTCCAGGCCTGCACGACCAAGTGACAGGGACGCCTTTGCCCCGGAGCAACGATGACACTGACTACCCCCGCGCTGCTTCTCGTTGTAGCTCTCACCCCTACGGTCTTCGACCTCGACTTCCGCGGCGGGCGCATCTTCATCTCGGGTAGCACCGGGTGGGCCACCAACTTCCATCGCCTCGATGACCTCGTCGTGCTGCACGGGTGCCAGTAGCCATGGGTTGGCAACACCAAGGCAAGCGCGCCATCGCAGCGACGTTTCGAGGCGTCTATCTGGCGCGTCGGGCCCAGGCGCGGTGGTTCATGCCGCCCGTTCCAGACCGACTGACGCTGGGCGCGGAAACCCCGGAATATCAGCCTGTCAGCGCTGCCAACACCACCAACAGGGGTCCCGCTAAGCCGCGAAATATCCTGTTCATCACGGTCGACCAGCAGCGTTTCGACGCGCTGGGGGTCAACGGCGGACAGATCGCGCGGACGCCTGCGCTGGACGCGTTGGCCGCCGCGGGTCGGAACTACCAGCGCGCGCATGTGCAGAACGTGGTGTGCATGCCGTCGCGGTCGACCATGCTGACGGGCCAGCACCCTTGGACACACGGCGTCTTCGCCAATGGCGTGCCGCTGCCCGATGACGCGCCGAGCGTCGCCGAGCTGCTACGAACCCAAGCGAACTACCGAACGGCGTTGATCGGCAAGGCGCACTTCGATCCGCACCTCGATCCGACCCTGCGTTTCTATGAGAACCGCGTCGCCGCCCAGGGCCAGCGCGGTCCATGGCACGGGTTTGAGCACCTGGAGTTGGCGACACATGGGCCGATGGTCGGGCACCACTACGCAGACTGGCTGTGGCGCCATAATCCCGGC
>CALENB010000522.1 GCA_937910235.1 uncultured Myxococcales bacterium
CAGTAGCCGCGCCAACGCCAGCGCCTGTCGCGGCCGCTCGACCTGCCCCGACCGGCTTGGGTAGTCAGACGGACGAGGGCGCCGGCAAGGGTGCGGACCTGGCCAAGATCGCGCACTCGCCCAAGGGCAAAGTGCCCTTCCTCGGCACGAACGACCCGCTCGTGCTGGTGACCGTGTTCAGCGACTTCCAGTGCCCCGTCTGCCGTCGCTCTGCGGATCCGATCAAGCAGCTGGTCATGGACTTCCCGGGCAAGGTCAAGGTCGTCTTTCGCCACAACGCGCTGGAGATGCACGGCCGCTCGCAGCCCGCCGCCATCGCCGCAATCGCCGCGCAGCGTCAGGGCAAGTTCTGGCAGATGCACGACAAGCTGTTCGAGACCCGCCGCCTCGACGACGGCGCGCTGCTCGAGCACGCCCGCGGCATCGGCCTCGACGTGACGAAGTTCCAGCAGGACCTCGCGGACCAGGGCATCGTCGCGCAAGTGAAGACCGAGTCGAAGATGTCGGAGTCTCTTGGCGCGAGTGGCACGCCAGCGTTCTTCGTCAACGGAAGCCGGCAAGTGGGCTGGGGCTCCTATATGGCGCTAAAATCCATGGTCTCCCGCGAGATCGCCAAGGCCGAGGAGCTGATGACCGCTGGTACCAAGCGCAAAGACGTCGTCGGCAAGCGCATCGAAGCGATGGCGAACGACAACAGCAAGGACGAAGGGGAGACCTTTCTCGACGGCAAGAAGTGGGCGAAGCTGCTAACCTCAAACATGTAGCCGCCGCGTCCGCGGTCGCGCGGAACCAACCTGGTCGCAAAAACACCGAAGGCCCGGCGCACCACGTGCGTCGGGCCTTTGGCGTGCAGCGACGGCGCCGGCTCGAGACAGCCCAACCTCTGCGCCTAGGCTTCTGACGCGGCGACCGCCTCAGGAGAAGTTGCGCCAAACCCCGACAACTCGGCCTAGTAGCTGGAGATCGCTCGTCTTGTCGACAAACATCGGCGCCATCTCCCGATTCTCTGGCTGGAGCCGCACCCGGTCGCCCTCGTCGTAGTAGCGCTTGACCGTGGCCTCGCCATCGACCATCGCGACGACGATCTCACCGTTCTCTGCGTGAGGTTGCGACAACACGAAGATCAGGTCCTCCGGCAGAATCCCAGCCTCGATCATCGAGCGCCCATGCACGCGCAGGGCGAACGTCCCGACCCCCGCCGCGGGCAACAACGAGGCATCGAAGCGCAGGCGTCGCTCGGCGAGCTCGACCGCCAAAATCGGCTTGCCAGCTGCCACCTTGCCCAGCAGTGGAACGCTGACCGTGTTGGCAGCGGCCGGGGCCAGGTGGGCGAACTCGGCCTCAAGGGCGTCGGTCGTCTCGGCCGCGCCCGCAGCGTCGTCGGGATCGGCTGGGTCTGCCCAAGGCAGTGAGCGCTCGGCAGCACCAAAGGCGCCGGCGAGCAGACGGGCGCCGTCACGCCCATCGGTGGCCGCGGACGGCGGCTCATGCCCGAAAGACGCCCCACTGGCGGACTTCAACACCTGAATGCCGCGCCCTTTCTGCGCAGAGCGGGTGATGTAGCCCTTCCGCTCGAGCGCGCGCAGGTGGTCGCTGACGCCGTTGGTCGACTTGATGGAGAAGAACGTGCCGATCTCGCGCATGGAAGGTGGAAAACCGACGCTCGCGATGTGCTCGATGAGGAAATCCAAGATGTTGCTCTGGCGCGCCGTCAGGTCCGATTTCGGTGTGCGCGAGATAACACGTGCCATGAGAACTCCCTGGTAGCAGCCGCACCACCCAGCAGGCACGGAACGCCTGTTCAGGTGTTTGTATACGGACCTGAGCCGCGCTTGGCAACTAATCGGCCTGATCTGTGCGGTGAACGCGCAAAACGCGACGAGGCCGGCGCCCGTTTGGGGGCCGGCCTCGAGGCGAAGCAGTCTCGCTCTAGCTCAGTCGGTGACGACGATCTTGATCACCTGCACGGGCGTGCGGGGGCTGTCCCCTGCGCCGACGGGCGTGCCTTCGATCTGCTTCACGATGTCCATGCCGCTGGTGACCTTTCCGAACACCGGGTGCTTGCTCGGCGAGCTGGTGTCCCAGAAGTCCAGGAACTTGTTGTGGACGGTGTTGATGAAGAACTGCGAGCCGCCGCTGTTCGGTCGGCCCGTGTTGGCCATGCTGAGCGTGCCGGGCTCGTTGGAGAACTTCGCGTCAGCCTTGAACTCGTCAGCGATGTTGCCGGTGGGTGGCCCGCCGGTGCCAGCGCGAGCGCTGTGCGGATCCTTGGAGTGCGGGCAGCCGAACTGGATCATGAAGTTCTTGATCACGCGGTGAAAGTGCAGGCCGTCGTAGTAGCCCGCACGCGCGAGCTTGAGGAAGTTGCCGGCCGTGACGGGCATGGTGTCTGCGTAAAGCTCGACGGAGAAGTTGCCCAGGCTGGTCTGGAACTCTGCGATTGGATTCGCCATGTGGTGCCTCATGTGTGCGGAGGTGGGCCCGCAGCGTTGCGGGCGGGCGCAAGCTAGCCGCTAGGTCGCTTGGTTGCAATGTTGACCCGTGCAGGTGCACCCTGCGCGCCGCGAAGGCGAGGATGGTCAGATGACCGCCAGCGCGCTCCGGCTTGCCGGGGTCAGGCGCTGGAGGAAAGTCCGGGCTCCGCACGGCAGGGTGCCGGTTAACGGCCGGCGAGGGTAACCTCAGGGAAAGTGCCACAGAGAGCAGACCGCGTCCCCGGAGGCTTCGGCCACCCGCGACGTAAGGGTGAAAGCGTGCGGTAAGAGCGCACGGACTGCGGCGGAGACGTCGTGGTCGGTAAACCCCACCTGGAGCAAGGTCATATCGGAAGTGAACCGCCCCTCGGGGCGTGGAGAGTCGCCGGCTCGAGCTTCCGGGTAGATCGCTTGAGGCGTCTGGTAACAGACGTCCTAGACGAATGGTCATCGCCGCGGTTCGGGTGACCGAGCCGCGGAACAAGACCCGGCTTACGACCACCCTCGGCTTCGCGGCCCCGCATGGAACCAGCTCTGTACGACGGCGCCTAGCAAGCTCGGCCGCGCAAGGTCGTCCGCACGACATGTCGCAAGCGCGGGGACGACGGCGGTCGGCCCGGCCCCGCCGTCGCTGCGTCTACAGGGCGATCAGCGCCAGCGACGGCGTGGCGGACCACCACGCTTCTTGTGGCCACCGCTGCGCTTGCCGTGCTCAGGTTCGAGCGCGTCGAAATCGAAGTCCTCGTCTGTAGTGTCTCTGCCAACCGAAGCGATCGCAAAGCGCAGGGCGATGCTGTCGCGGTCCAGCTCTCGCTGCGTGTCGATGGTCTGTAGCAACAGGTTGACGTGCTGGCGTTCGGCGCGCAGCTCGCGAAAGTCCGCTGGGCGCATCACGTTGGCGTCCGGCCCACGCGCGCGGTTGCCGTCGACGCGGTCGAGCTCGACGTCGCTGCGACCGGCGTGGCGCTGATCGCGTCGATCGTGCAGCCCATACAGGCGCGCGATGGGATCCAAGTCGGGCTGGCGCGAGTCAAACGGGTTGTTGATCGGCCTCGCGGCACGAACGAGATTCAGCTCGTTGCCACGGTTGTCTTCCTTGCTCTTGCGACCACGCTTCTTCAGCTTCAGGTCCAACTTAGGCGGCTGCGCGGCCTCCCGCTCTTTGGACTCGGCGACCTGACGCGGCTTGGCGTCGGCGACCTTGCGGCGGGCGGCGCCGGTGATCTCCACCGGCCAGAATCGTCCGCTCCTGAGGCCAGAAATGAGGCCGCTCTGGTTGAGCGGCGCCTTCGGAAAGAGCGTCGCGACGGAACCGAAACGCGGCCCACCGGGCGGCGACGCCGACCCGCCAGCGCCCGGCAACTTGGCCGTGATCGCGGCGGCGGCGGCTCGTTCGTTCGAGGTCGTGTGGCGTGGTGACGACGTCACGACGACGGCGCTCAGGCCCGCGTGGCCTACAAAAGCGTCTTCCCGGCACTCATGGGACAGGTCGCGGTCGAACGGCTGCGCCACAAACACAGTCCCACCGCGCTGGTTGAACGCGTCGATCAGCGCCGCGCCCTCAAAACCATCTTCGCCCTTCGGCAGCTCGTTCCAGCCGCCTTCGGTGAACCACGCGTCGATCACGCCGGGCACACAGACGAGTCGTCCCAGCTCGCAGTCCAGCTCCACCGCGCAGAAGACGTGCACGGGCGGCTGGTCGTCGTCACTCGCCGTCGTCAGCCGCGGGGCGACGCCGTCACCGACCAGCAGCACCCCGTCGAGCCCGGACGTGTTCGCGCTCTGCAGAAGCGAGGTCAAATCGAGCGGCCCTTCCCGGCCTGCTCGCACATGTAGGTCGATCAATGCAGCGTTCACAAGGCGCTCCTTCTGTGTCGAATCGCGGTCATGCATGATGAGCTCAAGTTGCAATGCCGACGTCTTGTCGTGGGTCGTGATGAGCAGCTGTGCGACGATCCGGCGGCACGTTCTGTGGGCCCAGCGCTGGCTGTGAGCGCAACGCTGGCTGTGAGCGCAACGCTGGCTGTGAGCGCAACGCTGTTTTCGTCTTGAGTTCTCTCATCACGCGGGACAAGCGCCATCTGGGCGTCTGGGCCAGCGCCGAGCCCACGCGGGGGGCGGCTGGCCGGTCTTCGTACCGGTACGTTCGCTAGGGCAGTCGCGCCCTCAGTCAGGCCACGAATCGCGTCACAACCTGCATGGCACAGCACCTGCCTAGCACTGCACCGCGCCGCCCGGTACTTTCAGTGTTTGTCGACAGGCAATCCTAATCGACCTCGACACGCTAGCATGCCCCGGAGGCCGAAGAAAGCATTGAATCTAGTCTTCACGCACGAGCGCAAACCAAGCACCGACCACCTTTCCGCGTTTGTAGGCGGCGCCGATCGAGACGTGTGCGCTCACTTGCCACATGTAGTCGCACATCTCACCGAAAACGAGGCCCGCGGTCAGGCCGATCGGTGGCTTGGGTGCTGGCCAAGTGGCGATGGGCGCCGTTTCGGGGCGCTCGTAGTAGTTGATGAAGAGCTGACCGCCGTGATCTGTGCGGCCATCTGGGCTCTCGGTGCCCTTGCCGCGAACGGCGAAGTAGCCGGGACCGGTGAACCACGGGATGCGCGCGACTAGGCCCTCATTGTCGTTGTAGCCCCAAAGCAGGCCGGGATCTTCCGCCGATCGGACCATGGGTTTGCGAAAGAAGCCGCCGATCGGGGCCGGCAGGCTGTTCACGCCGTGGTGGACGACGGGTTGTCCGACCGGGACCGTGGCGGGCACAAAAAAGTCGAGGTCGAGGTGGCGACCGGTGGCGGCCTCGTACAATCGGCCGAGCGGCTTGCCACGCAGCGTGCGCACCTCGGCGACCCGGGCTGCATGGTCGAGGCCATCTAGAAACGCCGCAATGTCCGCCATCGGGGCGTTATCGTTGAGCAG
>CALENB010000523.1 GCA_937910235.1 uncultured Myxococcales bacterium
CGCACGGCAGCCACGGCTCGCACGGCAGCCACGGCTCGCACGGCAGCCACGGCTCGCACGGCAGCCACGGCTCCTGGTAGAGGCGCCTGCTTGTCGGCCGTCGTGGTTCTGCGAAGTCTCGCTTGCGAGTCGGCAGGTCCACCCAATCGGCTAGGCTAGGCAGGGCGCTTCGGCGTCGCCGCTATCGACGCGCTAGTTGGCATGCAGATTCGCACTTGGCCGTAGTTCCTGCTTTGCAGGGCTCGGTCTTCGTGCTTTTTTGGGCTTGGTCACGGTCGTTGTCCCGGTCGCCGTTGCCCTCGTCGCCGTGGCCCCCGGTCGCTGATCGGCGCGGTTGCCTACGGGTGGCACCCATCACCAGCCCCGTGAGGCGCTGTCGCGCCTGCCCGCGATCCGTCGGCAGGGTCGGCCTCGCAGAGCGATGATCGCAGCGCCCGCAGCAGCCTGGAGTGACGGCGTCGCGCCGCCGGGTGTGACCAGCCCTGATCTCGCGCGACGTCGGCGAGGGTCTCCCCGGCCACGTAGACGCGCTCAAGCACCAGCTTTTCACGCGCGTCGAGCTCATCGGATGCACGCGCGATCGCGCTTCCCAGATCGATTCGGTCGCGCATCGGCGCCGTCTGAAGCCGTGGTTCCACGTAACTTGCGGCGAGCTGCTGCCAGCCCATGCGCCGTCGTGACTGCGTGCGCACACGGTCCATCGCCCGGCACTGCAACACACGCCAGTGCGGTTCTGAGAGCGCAACGTCGATGTCGATCGCGTGGCGATTGGCGTGTTCGAGCAGGCCCAGCAGGGCGACGGAGGCCAGATCCTCCCGTTCTGTGCGGTTTGAGCTGAGTTTTCGCGCGACAACGTGCGCGGCGACGAGCGCGGGCATGGGTGTGGACTGGTTCATGGGCGACTCCGAGATGAGATGGGATGAACATGGCGCCCGATAAAGCACAACGGATGCCAACGCCCGGGTCGACATGGAATAAACAGTCATTCTGGGCTGTTGACTCGGAGCTGTCGCTGGCGCCCGGCGGCCTGTGGGAACCAGAGGCCCCACGGCCTTTGAGGTCACGCGACCCCATGCGGTCGATTGGTGGGCTTCTGCACGACGACATCTCGAATGTTGACGATCGTCCGATGCCGAATAAGGTCGAAGCATGTCGCCTCAGTTGCGTCGAAGGAGTCATCATGGAAGACAAACTCAGCACACGACGCGGCTCGACGCGGGGGATCGTCGCCCTGTTCAGCGTGGCGTGCATGGCGGCTTGCGCCACGAGCGCGCTGCCAGAGCCCGCCACAGGCCCGGGTACTGAGGCGGCCGGCGAGTCGGCGCCAGTTGCCCGCAATGTGCCCGTGGCGGCGGCCGTGAAGGGGCCGGCGTTGTCGGTGATCGCTGCTCGCGTCGCCGAACGCGCAGCCAAGCAGGTCGCCGCCGACAAGGCGACACGAAAGGCGTTGCTCGCTGGCGTCAAACACGACGGCAAGGTGATGCAGATGCTGTACGCCAAGGGGACGCTGCGGCACTACCAAGCCGACGGACACCTGACGGCCGACGGCGCGCGCGTGTTGGCCCTCCTCGCAGATCTCGATCGTCACGGCGTCGATCGCCGACCCTATCGGCTGGCGAACATCGACGCGGCGACCGCCGGTGTCGTCTCGGCGTTTCAAGCTGAGCGCGACGCGATCCTCGCGATTGGGCCGGATATTGGGGCTGCGAAGGTTGCGGCTGCAGCGGCCGCGTGGGTTCGTGGTGGGCCCGCCGGCGAGATCGTGATGGTGAAAGCTGGCGGCGACAAGCTCGACGGCGCCGCACGGAAGGCGCTCTCGGAGGGCCTCGATCGGGTGCTCACGTCTGCTGCTGCCGTGCGAAAGGCGATTTGGGCCGCGGATGTGGTCATCGCCAGCGCGACGGTTCGGTATGTCATCGACTTCACGCTCGCGAAGCCGGCTCATCCGCATGACTACATGAGTCCAGGCACGCTGCGTAAGTTGGCGGACGCCGAGGCGGACGCCATCGCTGCGCGGTTGCCAGCCGACGGCGGCAAGGTCAGCGCGGCGCTTCGTGCGGTGTGGCCGAAACAACCCCAGTACAAGCGCCTGCTGGGCGCCGTAGATCGCTACCAAAAGCTCGTCGACGGCGGTGGTTGGGAGAAGTTGCCGCCACTCGGCAAGAAGAAGGTGGAGAAGGGTGGGCACAGCTCTTTTGTGGTTGCGCTGCGTCTCCGACTGAACGCAGAGGGCTACACGGTGCCGCCGGATGGGGAGCAGTTTGACCAAGCGGTTCACGACGCCGTGGTTGCGTTTCAACGCAACCACCAGCTCACCGAGGACGGCGGCGTCGGCAAAGGTACGATCGTCGAGTTCGATGTCACGGCGGAGCAGCGCCTTCGGCAACTCAAGCTGGCGCTAACGCGGTGGCGCAGTGCGTACGCGAAGGACGCCGAGGGTTTCTACATCCACGTCAACGTCGCTGCGCAGCAGGTCAAGATCTACGACAAGTCGAAGCGGGTTCGGCAGCACCGCGTGATCGTGGGCAAGGACAACGACGACGTCGACTACGACAAGCGCATCAAGGGCAAGTTGAACCGCACACGTCTCTTCAAGGCGAAGATGACACGCATCACCCTAGCGCCGCGCTGGTATCCCACGCCGCGGGTCATCGACTTGGAGTTGGGTCCGGCGTTGGCGAAAGACCCCGACTACTTTGAGAAACATGGCTACGTCTCCGAGATGCAGGCCGACGGCTCTGAGAAGGTGTACCAGCGCGCCGGCAAGTCGAACTTGCTCGGCGTCGTGAAGTTCCAGTTCCCCAACAAACACGCGATCTACATGCACGACACACCGGGCCGATCCATCTTCAAGCGGGCACGGCGGGCCTACTCTCACGGGTGCGTGCGCTTGCACAAACCCAAGCAGCTCGCCTACTACTTGCTGGCCCGCGACCGCGGCTGGAAACGTAAGCAGGTTGATGAGATCATTGAGAAGCGCGAGGAGAAGATCGTCGGGTTGCGGACCTCGTTCTGGGTCTATCTCGACTACATCAGCGCGACGGTGGACGACAACGGCGACATTCGATTCTGGGGCGACATCTACGGATACGACCTCGCCTACTTCACCGGGCAGCTCCCCGTGGAGGAGATCGAAGAGTACAAATCGGCCTCCACGCGTGGACTCTAGGGGGCGGGATGGGCGACGAGCGCGACGAAGACCTCGAGGAGTCCGGGCCAGGAGCGGGGTTGCCCAACCGATACGAGATTAGAATCCTCGCGGACGGACGCGTCGTCTTCGGCGACCTCCCGCAGGGGCTTTTGGAAGTGGCGCGAGTTGTGGCAGGGTCCGAGCTTGAGCCGCAAACCGTGGCGACGGAGAGCGAGCAGCACGACGCATGAATCGCCTTTGTCCCATGTGTGGCAACCGGACCGAAGAGGCCCGCTGCCCCCAAGACGGTACCGCCACCCTCGTCTTGGCTCAAAACCCGGACAGTCGCCTGTCGGACGGGGCAGAGGTGAACGGCCGCTACCGCATTGGCGCGCTGATCGGGCAGGGCGGCTTTGGCGCCGTCTACCGCGCCACCAGCTTGACGACCGGCCAGGCGATGGCTGTGAAGGTGCTGGCCGTGTCGCTCGACAGCGACGAGTCAGAGCTGATCCAGCGGTTTTTCGCTGAGGCGCAGATCACGGCAGGTCTCAGCCACCCGAACACGATTCGTGTCTTCGACTTCGGCCAAACCGAGGGTGGCGCGCTGTACATCGCCATGGAGCTCCTGAGCGGCCAGGCGTTGAACGACCTGCTGCGCGAGCGGCGCAAGGCAGGCACGGCGCTCACCCAAGAAGAGACGCTGAACATCGCGAGCCAGACCCTCCGCAGCCTGACCGAAGCGCACATGAACGGCTTGGTGCACCGCGACTTGAAACCGCACAACATCTTCCTCAACGACGTGCCGGGTGACGACCCTGTCGTGAAAGTGCTGGATTTTGGCATCGCGAAGCGGCTTGGGTCGAACCTGACGGGGACGGGCCAAGCCTTTGGCACGCCCACCTACATGAGCCCGGAACAGGCGCAGAACCGGCCGATCGACGCCCGCAGTGACCTCTACTCGCTCGGCGTCGTGCTCTATCAATGCATCGCAGGCGCGTGTCCATTTGAAGGTGACAACCCGCTCGCGGTGTTGTTGTCGCACGTGACCGATACCCCCGGCGACCTCTATGCGCGGGCCGCTCACCCCGTCAGCCGCGATTTTACTGCGTTGATTGAGCGCGCGCTGGCGAAAGACCCCGGAGACCGCTTCGCCGGCGCCGTCGAGATGCGGAAAGCGTTCGAAGCATGCGAGCGCGCGCCGTCGCGGGAGGTCTGGCAGGCGCAATCCGTCGTCGTCTCAGATGACGCAGGGCGCCACATCGACACGGACGAGCGCACCGCGGCCTACCTGCCGGTCGACCCGAGCGCCACGGAGCCGAACGCGCCCACGGCGGATAGGTCGCCGCCGTCGCCGCCATCATCGCCGCCATCATCGCCGCCCTCGCCAGAGGACGCTGGTCGTGACGGGTCGTCGGGTGCGACGCCCGGTGGCAATTCGGGATTCACCGAAGCCTTCATCAATCGTGGCGTCGTCACCGAGATGGCGGCAGCCGAAGCGCTTGGCACGGCCGCGGCGCCGAACGCCGCCACCACGTACGACGACGCGCCGTTGCCCAAACCAAGCGCTCGCGCAGCGAAGTGGATCGGCGTGTTGGTGCTCCTGATCGCGTTCGCTGCCGGCGGCGCGTGGCTGATCTTGGCGCCGCCCGGCGCGGCCGTCGTGGGTGCCGCCGAAGCGGACAGCTCGGCGCCAATGGCGGCCGCTGACACCGCCACGACCATCGCCGCCGACGCGGCGGTAGCGACTGAACCCGACACGTCCGCGCCTGCGGATCGCCCGGATTCACAGGCTGTGACGGATGGTGGCGCGGCGCCCGACACGCCGGTGGATACTGGCCCGGCCGCGCCGGCTGCGCCCGTCCTGACAGCGGTGCGGATCGCGTCTGTGCCGACCGGCGCGCTGATCCGCGTCGGCGGCGTGTCCCACGGCAAGACACCGCACACGCTCATGATCACACAGGGCACCCCGCTCCGAGCGACGCTGAGCCATGAAGGCTATCGCGGCAGAGAGGTGCTGCTCATCGCGGGCGACGCGCCCTCGCGTACCATCAACCTGACGAAGGTGACCGGACCGCGGCGACCGCGTCCAGCCCGTCGCGTGCGCGTCGAACCGGCGCAGCCTCCTCGCGATAAGGTCAAGAGCGCACTAGAAGAGCGGCTCTAGCGCCGCAACCATCAGCCGTGCGTACCCGACCCCGCGTCAGGTACCCATGCGGAGCCACACGTGTCCCGACGCAGCCCGGTATTCGATTCACTCTCCATCGTGATTCCGGCCTACAACGAGGCGGATCGGCTTCCGACCAGTCTTGAGCGGGTCTTGGCCTGGATGGACGAGGCGGGTGTAGCCGGTGAGGTCATCGTCGTCGACGACGGCTCGACTGACGACACCGTCGCGCTGGCAGAAGCGTTCACCACACGGGACGCCCGCGTCAGTGTCATCCGCCAGCCGGGCAATCACGGCAAGGGCGCCGCTGTGCGACGCGGCGTGGAGGTCTCGCGTGAGGCCTGGGTCCTGTTTACCGACGCGGATCTGTCGACCCCCATCGAGGACGCGCAGCGCCTCGCAGACGTCGCGGCTACCGGCGTGGAGGTCATCATCGGCTCACGCGACGTCCAGGGCAGTGACATCGAGCGGCACCAGCCATGGTATCGCGAGGCGATGGGCCGCACGTTCAATCGTATCGTGCAGACACTGGCCGTGCCCGGGGTCAAAGACACGCAGTGCGGCTTCAAGCTCTTCTCGCGAGAGGCCGCGCGACGCTGTTTCGGTCACATGACCATCGAGCGCTTCGCCTTTGACGTCGAGGTGCTCTTCCTCGCCCGGCGCTTTGGCTATCGGGTCGTCGAGGTCGGTGTGCGCTGGCGCAACGACGACCGCTCGACGGTCGACCCGCTTCGGGATTCCACCCGGATGTTCGTGGACGTGTTGCGGATTCGGCTCCGACACCGGCATCTCGACACGGCGGCGCCGTGAACTGCTCGCGCGCCCTGGACTGCTGCGGCGCCTTTGAGGGGTGGAGGCGCCGAATCTAGGGTCGACGTGGACTCAGGACCGGTCTCGCCGTGGCTGGTTTCGCCCCCGCTTGAGGCCGGGCGACCGCGGGTGCTCGCGCGGGCGCTTGGGGTCCATCGCTCATGGCCAGCAGACACGCGCCGGTCGCGCAGCGCAGGGTCGGCAGCTTGGCGTGCCACGCCGTCGCCACAGGGCCCACCGGCGGATGGTGGATCAAGACGAACCGCGCCGCGAACGCGTCCCACTCGCGCACTTTGCCTCCGATCACCTTGAGGCGCCGCAGGGCCTCGACCAAACCTCTTGACCCCGCGCGATCGGGAAACACACGCGCTGGTGCGTCGATCTCCTGCAAAAGCGCGAGGGCTTGAGCGTCCAGCACGGCAGGCCGACTCGCGGTCGGGTCCTCGATCGCGTGCACGGCGCGCGCCAACGTGCTGCGAGGATCTGGGCGAGAGGTTCGGTCCGCCCAGGTCGCCAGCAGCAGCGCGGCTGCCAAGACCACGACCAGCGTCCGACCCTGCACCATTCGCACGTCGATCAGCCAGCGGCGCAGGTTTGGCAGCGTCGCCATCAGCACAAGCGGCGTGATGAGCGGACCAGCATCGACGATCGTCGTGTTTGCCGTGAACGCGACGACGCACCCCCACGTCGCTGCCGCGGCCAGCGCGCCATGACTCCGCGCGGCCCCGGACTGCACCGCCAGCACGAGCGGGACGGCCGGTAGGACCGCGAGGACGGCCACGAGCCCTCCAATGCCTGCGAGCTCCGACCAGCCGCCTAGCAGCAGCGGCGGCGTGGGCACCCGCAGCGCGCTCAGGTTGCTCGTCCACCACGTGACAGCGGCGTCGCCGGGCAGCGCTAGGCGCACCACAGCGACGGCACCGATGACCCCTGCTATCCAGGCAGCGGCGACCGGACGCGACGCCACACCATGCGCTGTGGACCCATCCGGCCGCGGGTAGAGCGCCGCGATCACGGCCAGCGGCGCCGCCGCGAGCAGGCCGAGCGGCGACAGGAGCGCCACGCCCGCTAAGGCGAGCGCCAGGGTCGTAGCCGCCGCCATGGGCGCACGCGCCGCCATATGACCCGCGATCAAGATGGTCTGGGTTGTGAGCAATAGCGGCCCCTCGATTCCCACCGTGAGCAGGGCATCTGGGCTGATGAGCAGCCACAGCCCGCCGGCGATCCACGCCAAGCGCTCCGCGCCGCACAGACGCGCCAGCAGCACACTACCCGTGGCGTTCGCCGCTGCTATCAGGGCCCAGATGGCCTGAACCTGCCCGGCGGTGGCGCCCTTTCCCAGCGCCCGACCGACCCACGACAGGGGCCCCGGTGCGCCGCCTGCGCCATCGAGCAGGGCGGTTGCCGAAGCGGACCACGCCGGCGCCATCAGCCACAGGCCGGCTACCAACAGCCCGCTCGCGGCCGCCGCTGCGAGCGTGGCCGCGTCGAACACGGTGCCGCCTGCCGCCGTCCGCGATCGGGGGCCGTCAGGGCGATGGGCGACGCTATCGTGCACGACGTCGTCCTCCCGCTGGCGCACCCGTTGGGGTGACCTGCGGCGGAAGGCCGGGCAGCCGCCTCGGTGTCCTCCGCATGGCGCCCGCTCCGTCGAGCCTGGGTCGCCGTCCGCGCCTGCCGGATGTCCTGGTACCGGACATCCAGACGTCCACACACACCATCCGCCATCGATTGTCGCCCGCGTCCACTTCGATCCGCACGTCGGCCTCGCGCGCGCCAGGTGGCACATCAGCGTCGGCTTCGCCGCGACGCCACTCATCCTTGACGGAGGTGCTGACCACCTTGCGACCATCCACAAGCACCCGCACCGAGACGGCCTTGCCGTCGCCCGCGCCCTTGAGCAGCGCCGCGCGCGCGTGCACGTTGGCGCCTACCTGAACTTTGTCCCAGCGCAGCACGGTCGTGGCGCCGCCCGGCTGCGGATGCATCCACAAGCACCGCACAGCGCGGCCACCGCTGCGCCCGGCGTGCGGCCCAACATACGCCCAAGCCTCTGTGCCGCATCGAAATCGTCCCGGCGTTGGCAGCCAGGTACACGGCGACGCGGGGCCGCGGCGCTTGATCGTCGCGGACGCGCCGGCGAGCTGCGTCATCGCATCAAAAACGACCGCCGTGGCGACGGCTGGGGCGGGCCCGGAGTCGTCGTGTTGGGCAGCCGCGGGCGGGCCATCCCACGCGAGCGCCATCAGCGCGTAGACGAGAAGACCGGCGATCAGCCCGATTGAGGCGGCCATCCCGCTGCCACGCCGTGTCATGATCGCCCTCTCCAGCCACCCGAGCCTCATCGCACGGCATGGCGTGTGGTAGCCCACGCCCTCCGCTCAGGCAAGGCCCACCCAGAGACCGAATCCATCGTCGTCATGGCGTTTGACCAACCGCAGGAGTTTCGGTATACAGGCCGCGCGTTTTCGCGCCATGAGGAACTGCGGGGCAGAGAGGCGACGACCGACAGGTCACGCCGGAGAGCCCCCGCCTCAGCGCAGCCCGTTCGCGCGATATGGTCGCGCCGGAGGCACGCTGTCAGTGAAAGCTGACATTTACCCCGGAACCAAAGGCTCCGGGGACCGGACAGACGGTGATGCGACCGACCCCAAAGCAAGACACGATCCAAGTTGCAGCGCCACGTCGCGCTGGCTTGATCGCGTCTGCCTGCCGACCAGCCGCTTGGCGCGCTGGCAGCGGCTCCTCCGCAGGCTCAACTCGACCCCAGAATTCGACAGTCGCACTTGTGAACTTCGCTCAGCCACCCCAGCTCCAATCGCGCGCACCCGCTGCGCGTATCCATTTGGAGTCAGGTGGTTCCGGATCACCGCCCCGTTTCGGTCTCCACGCACTCCCAGTTGGCGGTTGCCTTCTGACGTGAGCCCTTGGCTCCGGCATCGGGTCGCGCTTATCGCGGTCAGGAGTCGGACATGAAGCGAATGCTAATCAGCGCAGACCTCGAAGAGTCGCGCGCCGCAGTTGTAGACGATGACACCCTGGTTCACCTTGAGATCGAGCCGGTAGACCGGGACTCGGTCAAAGGCAACATCTACCGCGGCGTTGTTGCGCGCGTGGAACCCTCGCTTCAGTCCGCGTTTGTCGACTTTGGCAGCCCGAAACAGGGTTTTTTGCCCGTCGGTGAGATCCACCCGAAGATCCGCGGCGATGACACCGACAAGCGCACGCCTATCCAGCAGCTGCTCAAGGCGGGCCAGGTCATCCTCGTTCAGGTGACGAAGGACGAGATCGGCAACAAGGGCGCGACGCTCACGACCTTCATCTCGCTGCCCGGTCGTTACCTGGTCTTGATGCCGGAGAGCGACAAGACCGGCGTCAGCCGCAAGCTCAGTGACTCCGCTCGCGCGCGCGTAAAAGAGCTCACCGACAAGATGAAGGTGCCGGACGGATTCGGCCTGATCGTGCGGACCGCAGGTGAGCAGGCGACGAAGCTGGAGCTGACCAAGGATCTGGTCTACCTCAACCGGCTCTGGACCCACATTGATACCGGCTTCAACACGGGCAAGGGTACGGCGGCGCTGTACCACGAGCGCAGCTTGGCGATCCGCTTTGTGCGGGACTACTTCAAGCGTGATGTGACCGAGATCGTGGTGGATGATGAGGACACGCTCGCCGAGGTGACGGCGTACCTCAAGGTGCTGATGCCGCGCAATCTGAGCGCCGTCGAGCGCTATTCCGGCGTGATCCCGCTGTTTGCGCGCTATGGCATCGCCGGACAGGTCGAGAGTGTGTTTGCGCGGCAGGTGCCGATGCGCGGCGGGGGCTCGATCGTCATCGATCAGACCGAGGCGCTCGTCTCGATCGACGTCAACTCGGGTCGGGTCAAAGGCAAGGACATCGAGGAGACCGCGCGGCAGACGAATCTCGAGGCTGCCCGAGAGGTCGCTCGCCAGCTGGTGCTGCGGGACCTTGGCGGCTTGGTGGTTATCGACTTTATTGACATGCGGGATCGCAAGTACGTCCGCGAGGTGGAAGCTGAGCTCAAGTCCGCCATGAAGAGCGACAAGGCGCGCCACAAACTCGGTAAGATCAGCGAATTCGGTCTGATGGAGCTGTCACGTCAGCGGCTGAAGAGCTCGGTGAACAAGGGGGTGTTCGAGACCTGCGAGCACTGCAGCGGCACCGGGTTCTACCGCACCACCCCCAGTTTGGCCGCGTCGGTGATGCGCCGAATTCATGAGCTGGTGGCGAAGGGCAACATCGCTTACGTCGTGGTGACGCTGCCGCACGAGGCGTCCAACTACCTGCTCAACGCCAAGCGCACCGAGCTCGCCAACGTGGAACGCGAGTATCACGTCTCGATCGAGATCATCGGCGTCGAGGGGATGACCGCAGCGCAGGTGACGATCGAACACATGCAGCGTATGCCGTCGCAGTCTGGCTCTGAGAAGATCCGCGAGGCGCGATTCCTGCGGGTGACGAACTCGCTGGACCTCGTGCGCAACAAGCTCCTCAAGCAGGAGGAGGCGCGCATCGATCGCAAGCTGGCCGCGGCGATGTCCGGCTCGGCCGTCGACTACGCCGATGTGTACAACGGCGTCATCGCAGAGACGGCTGACATCGCGCGGGAGACAGAGGCGGCCGACGTTCGTCGTGAGAAGCGCCACGTGCGGGACAGAGAGCATCGAGACGAGCGCCCGACGTCAGCTGCGTCGCTGCAATCCGCCACGGTTCAGCCCACGCTCGATCAGATGGTTCCACCCCAGCCTCAGGGGTTCACCTCTTGGCTCAAGGGCCTCTTTCGCTTTGGCGACAAGGGCGACGCGGTAGAGCCAGAGCCTGTGACGGTGGTCCCCGCGCCTGGGCTGGCCGCGCCTGAGATCAGCGCCGTTGGCGGGACCGCGCCCAGTGCGGCGCCCGATCTAGGCTCGTCCAACCACGCCGCTGCTGATGGCGCCGCCTCCGACGGGGGCCCGTCGCGTCGGGGTCCCCAAGGCCAACGCCCACCGCGTGAGCCTCGTGAAGCGCGTGAGCCCCGCGAATCCCGTGACGATCGCGGATCGCGCGGTCCTCGCGCAGACGCAGTGGATGACGATGGGACGGATGAGTCGGGGGACGACGCCGATGGTCGTCGGGGTCGCCGCGGAGGCCGTCGACGTCGTCGTCGGGATGATGACCGTCGCCCAGAGCGTGGCCCTCGCGCGTCCGTCGAGGGCGAAGTCGGTGACGCGGCGATCGCAGCCGACGCGTCAGCGGAAGCGCCGCGGACGAACGAGGCTGACGCCGCCGCAGCGGACCTCGATTCAGATGACGAGCAAGCGTCCAAGCGCCGCCGTCGCCGGGGTGGCGGGCGCCGTAGCCGCCGTCGCGACGAGGACGAGGTCGCGACCCAGCGCGATGGCGCGGGTGATGCCGAGGGCGACGCCGGTTTGGCCGCAGCGCAGGGCGGCAGCGACGCCCCATCCAAGGCCGAGGTGGCTGACACGAACGCTCGGGAGAGCGCGCTGACAGATGACGCAGTTGTGGCCGCTTCGGTCACTGAGGTTGCGGGTGACGGCGAGACGGCCGCAGATGTGGCCGATCCCGTTGTGGACGCGCGTGCGCTCGCCGAGGCCCGTTTGGCGGAGCTTCGCGCGGCTCGTGGTCTCGCCGACCCGCAGGCAGCGGCGTCGGCAGGCACGTCCACCATCGACGCCTCGACAGACGCGTCATCCGACGAAGCGGAGCCAACGCTGGCCGCTGAACCCGGCGCCCCTGGCGACGTGGCAGACGCGCCCGAGCAGGCCGAGACGCCCGAGCAGACCGAGGACGCCCTCGCTGCGACCGGAGCCGTGACGCGGGAGGCGGCGACGGAAGCTGAGTTGTCAGCCGCCGGTCAGCCGCCAGCGCTGCCGACGGCCGATGCGGAAGATGACGCCGCGGCAGCTGCCGCTAATGGGGGCGAAGAGGCCGCCGTTCCGGCGTTGGAGCCGGCGCCGGACGCACCGAACTCGTCCACAACGAACCCATTCGTGATCGACATGCGCTCACCCGGGGGGAACAACCCAAGCTCCTCTGGGCGTTGACCCCTGAGGATGCCGACGGACTCAGCCGCGACGAGGGCTTGGTCCGGCATGAGGAGCGGTCCGGATGACGCAGACAGTGCAGGGCATCGACGTGCTCGTTGTTGATGACGACGCAGCAAACCTCCGAAGCCTGGAGAAGATCCTCACGCGTGAGGGCCTGATTGCGAGGGCCGTTAGTGATGGACAAGAAGCCGCCCGGCTGCTGCGTTCGGTTCGGGTCGGGGTGCTGCTGACCGATCTCATGATGCCCGGCGTGGATGGGATGGAGCTGCTCCGCACCGTGGGCGCGCACAGCCGTCACACCGCGGTGGTGGTGATGACGGCGTACGGCACCGTTGAGACCGCGGTCGCAGCTATGAAAGAAGGCGCCTACGATTTCATCACCAAGCCGCTGCGACGGGCTGAGGTCGTGCGCGCGGTGACCCGTGGACTGGAGCGCTCCCGATTACGCGCCGAAAATGCGTCGTTGCTTCAGGAGCTGGAGCGCGCTGGGCGGAGCCGCGAGATTATCGGCAGCAGCCCACTGATGCGTCGCAGCCTAGATTTGGTGGAGCGAGTCGCCTCTGCGCGGACCACCGTCATGCTGCTCGGCGAGAGCGGCACGGGCAAAGAGGTGTTCGCGCGCGCGCTGCACAGACTCAGCGGTCGCGACGGTCCGTTCATCGCGATAAACTGCGCCGCCATTCCGGAGAATCTTCTTGAATCGGAGCTTTTTGGCCACGAAAAGGGCGCTTTCACAGGCGCGGTTGTACGTCGTGATGGTCGATTTCACCTCGCCCATGGCGGCACGCTGCTGTTGGACGAGATCGGTGATCTGCCGCTAGCGTTACAGGGAAAGCTGCTCCGAGTCTTGCAGGAAGGCGAGGTGGAGCGCGTCGGTGGCGGCCGGCCCATGGCGGTGGACGTGCGTGTGCTCGCGGCCACCAATCGCGTGCTCGAAGACGAGATCGCCGTCGGAAGATTTCGCCAAGATCTCTATTATCGCCTCAATGTCATCAGCATTGAGCTACCACCGCTGCGAGAGCGCGGGGGTGACGTGCCGCGGCTCGCCCATCATTTCCTGCGCCGCTACGCAGCGGTTAATGGCAAAGACGTCAATGTGATCACCGCTGATGCCATGGAGGCCCTCACCGCCTATCGCTGGCCCGGCAACGTCCGCGAGCTCGAAAACGTGATTGAGCGGGCGGTTGTCCTCGCCCGTGGCTCAGAGATCATCCTCGCCGACCTACCGCCGACTGTCGCGCAGGCGGAGGGGGGAAGCCGCATCCTGCACGTGCCCGTCGGTACACCGCTGGAGGAGATGGAGCGTCTCGCGCTGGTCGAGACCTTGAAGATGACGGGCGGAGACAAGCGCCGCGCCGCGATGCTGCTCGGCATCGCCGTACGCACGATCTACCGTAAACTTGAGGGTATGGAGCGCGGCCAGCCCGCTCCGCCGGACGCCGACGAGCGCAGCGTCGCGCCTGAGACGAGTGACCCCAGCACTGGAGCGGTCCATGACGGATGAACGCGTCAGCGCAGATTTGTTGGGGCGCGCGACTGTCCCGTCAACGGCGGTCTCTGTGTCGGGCGCGCTGGCCTGTGCAGACGCTGGCGCCATCGCTCGTGCGGCGCTTGATGTCGCGATCGCGGGTCGCGGCGACGCTGCGCTGATGGAGGCGATCGCTACCCTGGTCACCCACGACACGGACGGTCTCGACGGTGCATTCGTCAGCGCAGTCGCGTGTCTGCGCGTCTTGCCGGATCACTCGGGGCTCCGCGCCGCGCTGCCGGTCGCCCGCTGTCTTGACGTCGTCGCGCACGGGATCGCAGGCCGGCAGCAGCGCTCTCCGCCCCTGGCGACCGATGTTTTGGCGCTAGAAGCGTTCGCGTTGACGTTGGCGCAGCTGCCGGATACGGCCGCGACGCTGGCTTCTGACGCCGCCGCCGCAGAGCTCGCCGTCCGGCGCGTCGCGCTCGGCGACGTTGAGCCCGGCGCGATCGCCGAGGAGGTGGTCGACCTGCTGTATCTTCGCGCCGGTCGCTGCGCCCACCTCGCCCCGATCGTGCTCGCCACCGTGCAGGTCGCGCGTGTCGCCGAGCGCGCCGTCGCCGTCGATGCGCTGGCCCGGACCGCGCGGACCCTCGTCTTGCGTGGCTTGCCGCGCAACGCCGCGTTCGAAGACGTCGTGACGCCGATCGTCGCCTCGGCGCTTCGAATCCACGGTGCCCAAGATCCCGACAAAGCCGGCGCCTTCCAGGAGGCGCGGTTTCGGCCACACCTGCTCGGCGCGAAACCGGACGTGCTGGTGCGCGCGGTCGGCAAAGCGCTCGCGTTTGGGGTGCCCCGCGGCCGCGTCGCGTCGTCGCTGTGTCTGGCCGCCGCTGAGCGTGTGCTGCGCTTTGACGCGGCGATCGCCCGCAGCGCGCGCCGCCAGGAGACTTGGCTGGACATGGGCTGGTTGCTGCAAATCTGTGAGGCGATCCGCACGTTGGGCGTCTTGCATGATCGACCAGGCTGGCTCGCGCTGTTGTTGCATGGCGCGCTGTGGACACGCGCGGCTAGCCCTCTCGACGCCGCCACGCCCCAAGCGCTGCCGGAGCCGGAGACCCTAGCGCGGACGTGGGATCACGGCCCGGAGATCGCCCGCGTCACCGGCGCGATGCTGCGCGGCGACGGGCGCGCCGCCATGGCAGTGCTCCGCGGCTACTTGATGATGGTGCTACCAGAGCAACCCCTCAGCGCAGAGATCGCCTCTGCAGCCCTGGAAGATCGGGCTGCCAGCGCCGCGGAACAAGGCGCGCTGCTCGCCACGGTGGTCGCGGCGCTCGCCAGTTTTGGTGCCGCGGCAGGCCTCCCCCACCGCGATCTGCTGCTCTGCGCTGCGCTCCACGTATGGACGGCGCCGCAGCCGCCCAGAGCCGTGTTTGCGCTCGCCCACGCCGAGGTCGACCGCGCAGAAGGCGCGCTGCCCGCCGACACCACCAGCGTATTGCCCTGGTTGGCGCACCGCCCGACCTAGTTGCGTCGCCGCTGAACCGACGGCTGCCTCGGTTTGCGCAACGATTGACCGAGCCTAGGCCCGCGATCATACTGGCGCGGCGCCACCGGAGAGAGTCGTTGACCCAAGAGCCGGCCGGTCTAGGAGATATCTCATATGAATCGCAATCTTACACTCACGATAGCCTCATGCGTCGCCGTCGCCTTGATTGGCTGCGGCAACAAAAAGGACGCAAAGAAGTCCGCCGCGCCCAAGGTGGAGGCCGCCGCGAAGGGCGTCGCCGCCAAAGCTGGCGCGGCCGCTGCGAAGGCGAAGGACGCCGTCAAGAAAGCTGCCTCAGCGGTCGTCGCCGCGCCGGCGCCAAAGGACGTGGTGCTCGCTGAAGATGCTGGCGTCGTCGGTTGGTTGACCATCAAGTCGATCGGCGCTGCCTTCGACGCCGGTGAGACTATCGCCGGCAAGATGGGACTCGCGCCGCCCGGCCAATCGCTGCGCGACGGCGCGTACAATGACTTGACCAAGCTGCTCGCCGCGCAAGGGATCACCGGTCACGAATGGCTCGACAAGTCGAAGCCGGTTCACGTCGCGATGCAGGACGACGACAAGACCAATCCGCAAGGTGGGCTGGTGATTTTGCTGCCCGTCACCGAGCAGAAGAAGGCCCAGGGAGCGCTCGCCGCGGCGAAGACGGGCGCGGAGGCCAAAGGCCACGCCGCGCTCCTCGCCATCGGCCAGAATACGCTGTTCATCGACTTCATCGACGGCTACATGGTGCTCAGCAGCGTGGACAGTCGATTCAAGAAGATCCAGGGCTTCGCCAAGCGACTCAGCCAGCTCAAGCCGCCAGCGTTGGTGTACGTTGGCTTGTCGATGACAGAGGCCAGCAAGTCGCGGAAAGACGAGATTGCCGGGCTCCTGGCGCAGCTCGACAAGGTCAATCGCAACGCGGCTGGCGGTGGTTCGGCCGCGACGAGCGACTACTACAACAAGATGCTGCTCGAGTGGGTCAGCGACCTGCAGCGGCTTGAGGTGTTGGTCAACGCGTCGGGCGAAAACGTCGAGGTCGGTTGGCGTCTCCACGCCAAGCCGGGCACGCGTATCGCCAAGCAGATGCTGGCAGGCAAAGGCCGCAACGCGAGCGCGCTGGCAGAGACCTTGCCGGGTAACAGCTACTTCGCGTTTGTCGCCAACATGGATCCGCAGGCTGCGACGGGCCAGCTCGAGGACTCGGCGAAGCTGTTGCAGGAGGCGTTCAAGCTTGACGACGCCACCATGGCGCTGCTGAAGGCGGACATCCGCAGCACCACGAAGTTGCAGACCGGCGAGAGCTTCGCTGCGGCGTATCCCGACGGTGACGCCGCGCTCGGCTTCGTCGCCGGCGCGGGCTCGAGTGATCCGGCGGCCATGATCAAGGTGATGCGCAAGCTGATCAGCGTCGTCATGATGCGGCTCATCGTCATGGAAGAAGAAAAAGCGGCGAAGCGTGATCCGAAGGCGCCGGCCGACCCGAAGCTCGCGATCGTGAAAAAGGCCGTGAAAGAGATGCGGGTGACACCGCTGATCGAGGCGTTTGGCCCCATCGCCAAGGAGGCCGGTGTGACCGTCACGGCCAACTCGAACGCGGACGCGGGGATCGCCTGCGACGTCGTCGACCTCGCCATGGATTGGGACAAGATCGCGAAGAGCGGCGGCGGCCAAGAGAGCGAGCGAGTGGCCAAGGTCATCGGTCCGCGCACCGCCCTGGCGCTGTGCGCAGGCACGCAACGGGTCGTGCTAGCCGTCGGCCCGAGCGCGCTGGAGCAGGGGCGTCGTGGCGCCGCGGCAAAAGCGGGCGGGCTGGCGTCGTCACCCGTGTTCAAGGGATCATTGAAGCGCTCCGTGGCGAGCCCGGCGTGGTACATGTACCTCAACGCGGGCGCGGCTCTCAAGGCGTTTGAGAAGGTGTTGCCCGCCCCCATGCCGATGCCGGCTGATCGCGCGATCAGCGTTGGGTGCGGCAACCGCGAGCGTTCCTTTGGCTGCCAACTCGACGTACCGGTGGAAGTCATCAAGGCCGTTATGGCGCTCGCCAAGCGCGGGCGCTAGCCGCCGAGTGGGCGTGCCTGACGCAGGGATCGTCGCGGTCGGCTACCGCCAGCCTGGTGAGACCACCACGCCCCAAACCCGTGCGACGACCGCGTCGGCTGCGCTCTCCGTCTCGCTGGCGATCACGGTCCTCATCGGCGCATGCACCCGCCCGCCGCCACCTGATGTCACAGCGGCAGCCCTCCCTCGATCTGACGGCGTCGGCGCGCCGTTTGACCCGGACGCCGCAGCCGCTGGCTTGACGGACACGGCCGGCGCCGCGTCAGACGCACCGGCGGACTCCTCCGGTGTGGCCGACACAGCCCCAACCTCCGCGGGCGACGCGGCGCCCACCACGTGGCTCGCCGACGGAGCGTGCACGCCTGGTCAGCAAATCTGTCTGGGTGTCCAGCTCGCCACCTGCTCATCGGTGGGTGACGGTTGGTCGCTTTCGCCCTGCTATCCCGGGCAGTACTGCGATGTCGATCACTGCGTCGCCATCGAAAACAACCTCATCATCGCGTTTGACACCTCTGGCTCGATGAACGCCATGGTGCCCGGCAGCACGTGTGCGCAGAAGGGGTATCCAGATTGCGCACCGAGCAAGGGGTGTTCACGGATGGACGCGTCCAAGACCGTGTTTCTGCAAGCGCTGAAGAAGGTCGACACCAAGTTCACGCGCCTCGCGCTGTTTCGTTTTCCGCAGCGCATTGCCCAGACCAGCGGCGCGACGTGCGCGGCCGGGTACTACGCCGGGTTTGGAACGCTGAGCGGCGACACGACCGGCGCGCAGTCCGTCACGACCAACAGCGCCTGGTACTGGGACAGCATTCACGAGATCAGGTGCGTGGCGTATCCGGGCAACAAGACGGAGGCCCAGCTCGGACATCTGCAGATCGGGGGCTGGATGGATGGCGAGGAGGCGCTTACAGCGTCTGGCGACCCTTGCGGTGGCGGTCTGAGCGGCTGTGTCGCAGCCGCGAAGTGTGGCGCGGGCGCCTGCTGCGATGGCGCCTGCGTCAAGCACGCCAAACCCGAGCTGCGGGCGCACGGCGGCACGCCGATCGGCAAGACGCTCTTTTACATCGGCGAGTACCTGCGCCACCGAGTCGTGGTCGACGGCCTGCCGTGCGTCTCGGACGCGGGCTGCGCCAACCCCAACTATCATTGTGAAAAGGGGCTCTGCACCGATCGTGCGCGCAGCTGCCGCGCGACCGTCGTGGTGCTGTTCACGGACGGCGGTGAAGCCAACGACCCGACGAACTTCTTCTCGCCGCGCGTCGCCGCCCAACGGCTCGCGTTTGGCCTCGCCTGCGGGCTGGATAGCGACTGCGTCGGCGGCGCCTCATGCCAAGGCGGCCGGTGCCTGCCACCGTCACCAACCGGTTTTCATTGCGTCGCGACGGGGACGCCGTGCAAGACGGCCGAGACCAACTCCAAGAGCGCCTTGTTCTGCCCGGGGTTGATGGGTCAGCCTGGCAAGTGCCTGCCCGACCTGCTCTCGCTGACGAAGGCCCAAGCCGACGCGCCGCTCAACAACGTGCTGCGCTCGCCGGATGGCCGGCCCTTTGGCGTCCGGGTCCACGTCGTCGATATCAGCGACAACCCCGATCCTGCGCTGTCGTACTACCTCGCGCGGGCGGGTCGCGGCCGGCTCTTCACCGCTTCAAGCGCAGATCCTCTGGCGTTTGTGAACGCCCTTGAGAGCGCCTTTGATATGAAGAACAAGACCGTCTGTGGTACCAAGCTGTAGTTGGCGGCGAGATCCGCTACCCTGCTGGTCGGCGTTTGGTTTGTGCGGTCGGAGACCCATTGCCACACCCGCCGCCCAACCCCCCCCGGTCGTCGTTCACAAGTGCCGCTATCTGATTGAGGTCGATCCATGCCTATCGCTCCACGACGTACGCCATCGCCCGCTTGGCGCATGCCCACCCGGCTTGTGCTGGCCAGCCTCCTGATCGCGGCGTGCTCGGCCGAACCCGTCGCGCCGGCCAACGACGCCTCGGCGCCTCTCGACACCGCGCCCGCGCCCGACGCCGGCGCTGACAGCCAAGATGGCACCACGACAGACGCCGCAGCGTCCGACGGCGCGGCCACCGACACGAGCGCTGCCAAGGCGGACGGTGTTGCCACGGACAGCGGCGCGATGCTGGATGACGCTGCGGTCAACGACGGCGTCGCTGATGACGTCGCGGTGGCCGACGGCGCTGGCGATGGAGTCGGCGCCGCGGACGCAGGCGACGCGGGCGCTGATATCGCGGTGGACACCACGGTTCCGAAAGTCTGCAACTCCGGTGAGACCCAGTGCGCAGGCGCAAAGCTCGCCACATGCGGCGTGTACGAAGACGGCTGGATCGAGACAAACTGCTTTCCAGGGACGACATGCAGCGGCGGCAAGTGCGTGCCGGTGAGCAACAACCTCATCATCGCGTTCGACACCTCTGGCTCCATGGGCGGCACCGTGCAGGGCTGCTCGGCCAGTGGCCAGTCCTGGCCGACCTGCGATCCGACCAAGAAGTGTACCCGCATGGACGTCTCTAAGGTTGTATTTACGGCCGCGCTGAAGAAGATCGACGCCAACGCGACACGCATGGCGCTCTTTCGGTTTCCGCAGAAGATCTACCAAAAGAGCACTGGCTCCTGCACGAGCGGCTACTACCAGGGCGCCAGCACCATCAGCGGCGAGCAGAGCCCGGGCCCCTCCAATCAGGAGGAGGTCACCGCGACCTCGAATTGGTACTGGCTCTCGCTGAACGAGACGCTCTCGGTGCGTTTTCCACCCGACGGCACGTTCAAGTCGAAAGACAAAATTCTGAAGTGGATGGACGGCACCGAAGCCATTCAGAGCGCCGGAAGCTGCAGCAACTCGTCGACGATCTGCAAAGCGGTGGCTGGCTGCGCGGGTTCGTGCTGCTCGGGTACGTGTTGGACGCACTCAGACCCAGAGCTGCGGCAAACGGGCGGCACGCCCATCGGCAAGACCCTCTTCTACCTCGGCGAGTACTTGAAGAATGTCGTCGTGATCGACGGCAAGTCGTGCAAGGCCTCGGCCGACTGCGACAACGTGAACTACGCCTGCAAAATGGCGAAAATCGGCGACACGGTCGGCCAATGCAAGGACATCGCGCGGACGTGTCGCGAGACGATCGTGGTCTTGTTCACCGACGGCGGACAGGGCAACAGCAACACCTTCTTCGCGCCGTGGGTGCAGGCCAAACGCTTGGGTTATGGCCTCTGCTGCCAGAGCGACGGGGATTGCGTGGGCGGCACGGTCGAAAATCCCACGGTCTGCAAGAGCGGACAGTGCCGCCCGAAGATCGCCGTCACCGGCTACTTCTGTTCCACCGACATGAAACCGTGCTTGCCGTCGTCAACGCTGGGCGACGCCACATATTGCAGCAAGCAGTGCATCAAAGATCCGCTTCCGACGCTCACCGCATGCGCGAAAAGCCCACAGAACAACGTGCTGCGCTCGCCCGACGGCAAGCCGTTCGGCGTCAAGCTCAACGTCGTCGACATCAGCGGCGCGACGAACTTGAGCGGCTCGATGAACATCTCGCTCGCCGGTAATGGCCAACTGCTTGGCATTGACGCCTCGAATCCGGACGTGTTCCTCAAGACGTTGACGGCGGTCTTCGACATCAAGAACAAGAAGGTCTGCAACGAGAGCTTCTGAGCTGCGGCGGACGGGACTCATCCAAAACCGACCAATTTTGGATAACTCGGCAGCGAGAGAAAAATAAAAAGGGCGGAGCCCGTACGCGGTGGGGAGTGCAAGCGACAGATCCGACCGGAGGGAGGTCTGTCTCGCGCGGCAGAGGTTGGGATCCCCAGGCTGGGGCGCGCGCCCCGCGCCCCCAAGAAACAAAAATGGGACTGGACCGTGCGCTATCGTACTTGTACGGCGCTGGTTCCGTCCCCGGCGGACCGAGTGTGCGCTACAACGTCGACCCTATCGGAGGCGCGGCGCTCAGCATCGGTCGCGGTGTGGCCCGGGGTCGAGCAGCGCGGCGCCGATGACGCCAGCGTCGGGGCCGAGGGTGCCCAACAGCAGGGCCACGCCGTCTGAGACGGCGTACCGGTCGAGCGCCCGACACATGCTGGGCCGCAGCTGCGGCAGCGCAGCCGAGATGCCACCTGCAAACACGTAACAGCGGACACCGGTCAATCGGATGAGCCCGGCGATCGCTTGTCCCAGCGCGGCGCCGGCGTGGTCAACCACGGCCCTTGCGCGTGGATCTTCGGCAGCTGCGGCGGCGAAGAGCGCGGGGATGGCGTCCGGTCCATCCGCCGGCAGCCCCACCTCGGCCATCATCCGCAGCAACCCAGTCTGCGAGGCGTATTGTTCGAGGCAGCCGCGCCCGCCGCAGCCACAGGGCGCGCCGCGGCGATCGACGCAGATGTGGCCCAGCTCGGCGCCGCGGCCCCGGCTGCCATGCTCCAGCTCACCGTCTACGACTAGGCTGCCGCCCACGCCGGTGCCCAGCGCGAGGCAGATCTGATTTGGGCACATCTCATTCGCGGCGCCCAGATTCACGCCGCCCAGATTGACGCTGCGCTGATCAGATGCGCCGCGCCCGGCACCAGCCATGGCCTCACCCCAACCGACGCAGTTGGCGTCATTGTCGCAGTGCACAGGCACGTCGAGGCTAGCAGAGAGGGCGGCGCGCAGGTCCACACCGTCGAGCCACGGCAGGTTGGGACTCTGCAGCACCGGCGACCCGCCAAGGCCCAACACCCCGGCGATGCCTACGCCCGCGGCGGTGATCGGGAGGCCACAGTCGTCACTGAGGCGCAGCGCGGCGGTCCGTATCGCGGCGACCAGCGCGGCGGGCGTGTTCATGTCCGCCGGAACGATAATCCGAGCGACCACGGCTCCCTGGTGCAGCAGGCCCAGCTTCAGCCGCGTGCCACCGACATCGACGCCGAGCCGGGCGCCGTCCACTTTCGCGGCGGTCACGGGCACGGCGAACCTCGCTCCAGCAAGACAAATCGCTCGCGATTGCCGCTGGGTCCCGCGACTCGGGAGTCCACTTCGCCAGTCAGCTTCCAGCCCAGTTTCTCGGCCTCTTGGGCGACATCCGCCGCGGCGCGCAGGCGCAAAGCTCGGTCCAGCACGACGCCACCGGAGGGGACCTCCGAGCGTGGCAACTCGAACTGCGGCTTCACCATGGCCACGATCCGCGCCTCCGCCGCCGCGACGGCGGTCATGGCGGGCAGCAGCGCGCGAAGCGAGATGAAGCTGGCATCCACCACCAACAAACTCGGCCGCCACGGCAACAGGGCCACCGTCAGGTGACGGGCGTTAGTGCGTTCCAGCACATGCACACGCGCGTCGCGCCGCAGCGTGTCGGCCAGCAGCCCGTATCCGACGTCCACCGCGATGACCGCGCGCGCGCCTCGTCGCAACAAGCAGTCGGTGAACCCGCCGGTGGA
This sequence comes from uncultured Myxococcales bacterium, assembly GCA_937910235.1. Lineage (GTDB taxonomy): Bacteria > Myxococcota_A > UBA9042 > UBA9042 > UBA9042 > UBA9042. The sequence continues at coordinate 22,651 of CALENB010000523.1, forward strand.
GGCCCCCACGTCCATGCATTGGAGATCGCGCACCTGTACGGAGAGATCGCCCAGGGCGCCCTCGAGCTTGTCACCGCCACGAGAGACAAAGGCGCGAACGGCGTGGGCATTTCTCAGCCTCACGAGGTCGCGGTGGCGCACTTGGGCGCCTGGTTTGTCGGCCGGGCGGTCGTTCACCAGCACCGCGCCCTGCATGATCAGCCCCGTCGCCTCCCGCAGATCTCCCGCGAGCCCGTCCTGCAACACGCGGGCGTCGAGACGCTGGCTCGTCACGGCGCTCTAGGCCTCGCCAAATGGCGTCGTCTCAGCGGGCTCTGCGCGCACCAGCAGGTCGACGCGGGCCTCTGCGTCGTCCAGCAGCGCAGAGGCGGCACGGCTCGCGCCGACCCCGCGCTCAAAAGCGGCGAGGCTCTCTTCCAAGCTGAGCTCGCCGCGCTCAAGTCGACCCACGATGCCGTCGAGCTCCTCCATGAGCCCTTCGAATCCGGGTTGATCGTCGTGTTGCTGCTGGTCGCTCACGTGTCACCTCCACGCCGACGTCATACCGCGCCCTTCACTCCCTGAAAAGACAGAAGGGTGTGCTATGGTGCGAGCACACGCCATGACTGGCGCCGCAGCGAGTCAACATGACCCCAAAGTCCGATCCGCACTGGGTAGCCACGCAAGCGGAGGTCACGCAGCTGATCGCCGACCTCGCCGGTGAAGAACGCGTCGCAATCGACACGGAATTCCACGGTGAACGCTCCTACATTCCACACCTCATGCTGGTTCAGATCGGCACCGAAACCGACATTTGGCTGATCGATCCGCTCGCCGACATCGATCTGACCCCGCTCTTTGAGTTTCTGGCTCAACCCACGCCGCTCGTGATCGGCCACGCGCTGCACAATGATCTCGAGATCATCTATCTGAAGTACGGCGTCGTGATGCAGGGCGTGTTCGACACCCAAGTGGCCGCGTCCTTCCTCGGCTTCGGCCTGCAGATTGGGTTGACTGGGCTGCTGCGGGAGCTGGCCGATGTGCGGCTGCCCAAGGGCGCCCAGATGGCTGACTGGAGCCGGCGTCCATTGCCGGAGCGGCAGGTAGTCTACGCAGCGAATGACGTGCGGTATCTGCCGACGGCGCACCATGCGCTGGCAGCTGATCTGGAGACCCGGGGTCGCGCAGACTGGGTCGCAGAGGAGTGCCGTGTCTTGGGTGCAGCGAGCCGCTACGCACGCAACCCGCGCCTCGCCTACTTGCGGGTGAGCGGGTTCCGGAAACTGCGACCGATCGAGGCTGGCGCGCTGGTGGAGCTGGCCGCTGAACGCGACAAGCTCGCCGCCGAGTGCGACACGGTCCCGCACTTCCTGCTCTCGGACGACGTGCTGACGACGATCGCGCGCGCGATGCCGACGTGTCGCGAGGACCTCAACGGCAATCGCCGCCTGAACAATCGCAACGTGCACCGGTATGCCGACATCTGGATTGCCGCGGTCGAGCGTGGCAAGCAATCCCCGGTCGCGCGGCCGCCGGCGCGGCCCCCGATCACACCGGGGATGGACGCCGCCTCGGCGCTGATCATGTTGATGGTCAATGAGGTCGCCGATCGTGAATCGCTCGCGCCACAGCTGCTGCTGCGCCGAAAACTCGTGCAGGAAGCCCTCATGGACACGTTCGCGAACCGAGAGGCGCTGCTGCAAGCCCTCGGTCTGACGGGCTGGCGTCTGGCCTTGCTGGGTGATCTGGCCTGGAACTTGCTCGATGGCCGGATGAACGTGGCGTGCGAGCGAGACACCAAGGGTGCGGTCGGCGTGGTTTTTCGGCCCGTCAGCTGAGCCTACGTGCGCTGGTGCCGATGGCGACCGGTGCTGCGCCGCCGGCGATCGTTGCCCAGCGCCTCATCAAAATCTTCGACCAAGACGCGAATACTGTTGGTGCCGCCCTTCGGCCAGTCCGCACCAGCGGTGACCACCAAGGCATCGCCGCGGGTCAGGCCGTAATCGGCGCGCAGCACCTTTCGTGCCACCGCGATCATGCGAGATGGTCCATCGATGTCGACGTCGAAGTCGTGCAGCACCACAGGGTGCACGCCGTAACAGAGCAGCAGCGATCGGGCGACGCGCTCACCCTGACACACGGCGAGGAGCGGAACGTGACTGCGATGGCGCGACATCCGACGCGGCGTGCCGCCCGATCGCGTGAACGTCACAACGGCTTTGGCCGGGATACGCTCGGCGAACTGCACGGCCGTGATCGCGAACTCTTCGTTGATGCGCCGAATGAACGCGTCTTCGTCGTCCGTGAACAGCGCGATCCGCGCGTCGGTCGTCGTGGTCGGATCGGCCCGGTATCGCTCAGCGACCAAGGCGAGGCCAGCGATGGTCTCTACGACGGCATACGGCCGACTGCCGACGCTCGTTTCGCCCGATAACATCACGGCGTCGCCACCGTCGAGGATGGCGTTGAACACGTCCGTCGCCTCCGCTCGAGTCGGTGCCGGGTGGCTGATCATGGACTCCAGCATCTGCGTCGCCACGATCACCGGCTTGCCTGCATCACGCGCTCGCCGTGCCAGGACCTTCTGCGCGAGGGGGACCTCAGCGACGCCGAGCTGCAACCCCAAATCACCGCGCGCGATCATGATGCCGTCGGCCGCGTCGATGATCCCGCCGATATTCTCGACAGCGGCGAGCGTCTCGATCTTCGCGATGAGACGCACGGGCGGTCCGTCTGGCCCTTGTTTCTCGGCGATATAGCGGCGCACGCGCTTCACGTCACTCGCGGTGCGGACGAAGGAGACGGCGAGAAAATCGATGCCCTGTACGAGCAGAAAGTCGAGATCGGCCTGGTCCTTGGCGGGGAACGGGTCCAGATCAATATCGACGCCGCGAATGGTGATGCCCTTTCGGCTGCTGAGGTTGCCGCCAGCGAGCACCCGCCCACGCGCATGGTGGCCTTCGATCTCGATCACCTCGATCACGAGATCGCCGTCACCAAACAGCATCCGCGGCGACTCCCCTGGTCGCTCGCGGTGCAGCGCTCGCAGCGCACGCATCACGGCAGGGCCAACCTCGCCCGGGAGCTTGATCGCGATCGCGCCCTCATCTGGCGTGCCGGCGTCCGTCACGAGCTGCACGACCGTGCCTTCAACGAGCTCAAGCCCCGCCTCGCCTAGATCGCCAACGCGCGCCTTGGGCCCCTGCAGGTCGGCCAACACCGCCACCCGCGGCGCGCCGTGGTTCTCGCCGGGGCGGTTGGCCCAGGCGAGGATCTCCTTCTCCTTCGTGTAGCCCGCGCCGGCATGCGACATGTTGAGGCGCACGACATCGACGCCGGCGTCGACCATGCGATCGAGGTAGGTGGCGTAGTCGGGCTCTGGGCAGAGTCCAATGGTGGCGACGATTCGTGTCTGACGGGGGCTTTCGCCCATGTGGCGTCGCATGACGGCCTCCAGCGTGGCGGAATCGCCATGAGATCAAGGTTAGACGCCGCGGTCGGTGTCCGGCCAGAGCACTTTGTGCAGCTGAATCTGCATGCGGCCGGGCGCGCGATAGTCCAGTAGCAGGGCGGCGAGACGCGCCGCCGGGAGCTCGTCGTGAACGGCGGACCAGAGCACCTTCGCCGTGATCCCGACCAGCTCGTGCTGTAACCGCCCCAGCGCCCAGGTGAAGTCCGATTCGTCCGCGACGACGATCTTCAGCTCGTCCTGGGGTCGCAGCGCCGCGAGTTGTGCCCACAGGTTACGGCCATGCTCGCCTGAGCCCGGGCACTTCAGGTCCGCGATCACGGTCACGCGGGGATCGATCTGCGTCATGTCCACCGCGCCGCTCGTCTCAAGCAGCACCTCGAAGCCCGCCTCAGCCAGCGCGTGCATCAGCGGCCGCGCGCCCTGCTGCGACAACGGTTCGCCGCCGGTGACCTCGACGAGCGGCAGCCCGAGCGCGCGCACCGCCTCGACGACGGCTGGGATGGCCATCCGGGTGCCTGCATCAAAGCTGTACTCCGTGTCGCACCACCGGCAGCGCAGCGGGCAGCCCGCCAGACGGATGAACGTGCACGGCCGGCCCATGTGGGTCGACTCGCCTTGGATGGAGGCGTACAGCTCGGTGACGCCCACGCGGTCCGCAGCGGCGCTCACGTGCGTCCACCTCGTCGCGTGGTCGCGCTGCGGGCGCCCGGGCTGCGGGTGTGTTCGTTGCGGGCCCACACCATGCGGAGGCCGTCGAGGGTTAAGAACTCCACGACCTCGTCTACCACGCTGCTTTCTCGGCTGATCAGCTGCGCCAGTCCCCCGGTCGCGATCACCGCCGGTTGCGCGTCCAACTCCGCCGAGATGCGGGCCACGAGCCCCTCGATCAGCCCGACGTAGCCAAAGACGAGGCCGGACTGAATCGCCTCCACCGTCGTCTTGCCGATCACGTTGCGAGGTCGGACGATCTCTACCCGTGGCAGCTTCGCGGCGCGGCTGAACAGCGCGTCGGCGCTGATGCCGATGCCGGGCACGATGACGCCGCCGAGGTACTCGCCCTTGTCGCTGATGACGTCGAACGTCGTCGCCGTGCCGAAGTCGACCACGATGCAGGCGCGTCCGCAGCGTTCGTAGGCCGCGATGGCGTTGACGATGCGATCGGCGCCGACCTCGCGCGGGTTGTCATACAGGATGGGCATGCCGGTTCGCACGCCAGGGCCGATGACCATGGGCTCGTGGCCGAACCAGCGACGGCACAGGCCTTCGAACATGGTGGTGAGCGGCGGGACGACCGAGCCGATGATCGCGTGGCGAACAGCGTCGAGCGGGACCCCTCGTTGCGACAGCAGCGTCGCCACCAGCGCACCATACTCGTCGCTGGTGGCGCTCTTGCGGCTCTCGATGCGCAGGTGGTCGAGCAGCTCCGTGCCTCGGTAGATTCCCAGGACGGTGTTGGTATTTCCGATGTCGATCGTCAACAGCATGAACACCTCAGTCAGCCGGATGGGGGGCCGGATCGGGCGGATGATGCCACGGCGGATCGGTCCTGGCATCCAGCACCCGCAAGGCGATGACGCTGCGCTTTGGGCCGACCGGCGCGCCGTCCACGACGTCCCGCACCAGCAGCGCCCCGACGCGGTCGATGCCACACAGCCAGGCGGCGACGCGTCGCCCATCACCCAGGTCGAGACCGACCTCGCCGTCACAAAACCGCAGCGACTCGCCGTGAAGGTCCGGCAGCAGGAAACCGCCACGCAGCTGCCAAGCGTCGATGTGCCGCGCGATCCCCTGGGCGAGCTGGCCAATCAGCGTCTCGGGCGCTAGCCGTGCAGCGTCCTCGGCGCTCAGCAGCGTCAACAGCCCGGTCCCGCTCGCGGTGAGATGAGGCTCGAGCGGCGCGCGGAGGTTCACGCCAACGCCGGCGATCCAAAGCGCCTCGCCGGTCGCCGCGTGGGGCGGTTGAATGCGCTCGCAGAGCACGCCGCCGACCTTGAGGTGATGCTTCCCGACCAGGACGTCGTTGGGCCAGCGCAAGCCGAGCAGGTCACGGGGCGCATCGGCCGGCAGCAGCTGACGCAGGGTCTCGACGACGGCGTGGCCGACGATCAAAGACGCGCTGGGCCACCGCTCGGCCGGCACCTGCAGCCGCGTCGCGATGGAGAACAGGACCGCGTCGCCGTCTGCGGCCTGCCATGACCGGCCGCGTCGCCCACGTCCGGCGCGCTGATACCGAGCTGCGACAAGCGCCCACGCACCGGCGCCGATCCCGTGATCCTCGGCAAATCGGGCGATGTCGTCGTTCGTGGAGCCCGTCTCAGTCCGCAGCTGGGGCGTCGCCCAACGGCCATCGAGCTCGCGATGCAGCGTCTCGGCCAGCCAAGGACGTGCTGGTTCAGCGCCGAGGTCGGACAGACTCACGAATCGAGGCGCAACGACAGATCCGCCACCGTCACCGTGTGGGTCAGCGCGCCGAGCGAGATGAAGTCGACCCCTGTCGCGGCCACACCGGCCAGTCGCGGCACGGTCATGTTGCCGCTGGCTTCGATCTGCACACGCCCGGCCACGATCGCCACGCCTTCGCGGAGCTGGGCGTTGGTCATGTTGTCGAGCATCACGACGTCCGCGCCCGCTTCGATCGCGTCTTCAAGCTGGTCGAGGCGTTCGATCTCGACCTCGACTTTGAGCAGATGTGACGCGCCAGCTTTGGCCCGCCGCACCGCCTGCGCGACGCCGCCCGCGGCTAGGATGTGGTTCTCTTTGATGAGGATGCCGGCGTCGAGCGCGGTCCGGTGATTGCCGCCGCCGCCCATTCGAACCGCGTATTTGTCGAGGCTCCGGAAGCCCGGCAGCGTCTTGCGCGTGTCGAGGATGATCGTCCGGCTGCCCGCGATCTCGTCGACGCAGCGCCTGGTCTCAGTCGCGATGCCTGAGAGGCGACCCATGAAGTTCAGACCGAGTCGTTCGGCGGTGAGAATCGCCGCGACACGGCCGTGGATGGTCAGCACCCGCGTCCCTGTCACCGCCAGATCGCCCTCGGAGACGTGCTGCATGACCACCAACGTCGCGTCAACGCGTCGCATGACCGCGGCTAAGAGCGGCCCTCCGGCTACGACGGCGTTGGATTTGGCCCACACTCCCGCGCTGCCGATCAGCTCAGGATCGACGGTGGCGTCGGTGGCGGCGTCGCCAGTGCCGATATCCTCGGTGAGCGCGAGGTCGATGAGCGTGACGATGGCGGGCGTATTGAACCACATGGCGCGTAGTGTAGTGACCAGCACGCGGATGGCAACGCCTGCAGGCCGCGCCGCGCCGTGCCCTGGTGGCGGCCATCAAAAACCGGATCGCCCGCTTGCCCCAGCCCATCGGCGCGCCCACCCTACCGGCGTGTGTGCCGCCTCCCGACCCCCCGCTCCGCGCAATGCTGCCCGCAAGGCTGCGGCCTCACGTCGTCCACGCGCCGGCGCAGCGCTCGACGTCGGCGCGCGCTTCACCCACGGCGTTGAGGTCGCCGTAGCGGCCGCCACAGGCGCCCTGAGCTACGGGCTGCCAGCCGCGATCACCACACTGCCGAAGCCCGGCACCCGGGTGCGGGTGCCGATTCGCGGTCGCCTTCACGTCGGTGTGATCTGGCGCGTCGCCCCGGTCGCGGACCTCGAATGCCCGGTCGACAAGCTCCGGCCCATTGACGCGCTCCTCGACGACGAGCCGCTGCTCCCCGAACCGCTGCTGCGGTGCCTCGAGTTTGCGGCCCGCTACTACCAGGCGCCGCTCGGTCAAGCGATGCGGCTCGCCCTGCCAGCGCCCCTGCGACGCACCGGCGTGACGGGTGACGAGGCCTCCACAAAGACCCGTTGGATGGTCGGGCGCATCGAAGGCGTCGACTGGCCGACCGATCTGCGTAAAAGCGAGCGACGCGTGCTGGAGCACGTGCTGGCCCACGGCGAGGTCAGCGCGTCCGACCTGCGCCGCAGCTCCGACCCGCTCACGGGTACGTTCAAGCGCGTCGCGGTGCCGCACCAGCTGCTCGAAGACCTCGCTGCGCGCGGGCTGCTGCGCTTGTCACAAGAGCACGTGCGGCGCGATCCGCTCGGCATGCGCGCAGACGTGTCGGTTGAGCCGCCCCCACCCGCCACCGACGAGCAGATCGCGGTCCTCGCGCACCTGAGCACCGCGCTGCAGACCCGCAAATACGGCGGTTTTGTGCTGCGCGGCGTCACGGGTAGCGGCAAGACGGAGGTCTACCTGCAGCTCATCGCCGAGGCGCTGGAGCAGGGCAGGGGCGCGCTAGTCTTGGTGCCTGAGATCGCGCTGACGCCGCAGCTCGTGCAGCGCTTTCGCGGTCGTTTTGGCGATCGCGTGGCGGCGCTGCACTCCGGCATGAGCGACGGCGAACGGCTCGATCAGCATGGTCGGGTGCGGCGCGGCGAGGCGCGGATTGTCATCGGGCCCCGGTCCGCGCTGTTCGCGCCGCTCTTTGATCTTGGCGTGATCATCCTCGACGAATGCCACGATCCCAGCTTCAAACAGCAGTCCGGTCTGCGCTACCACGCCCGCGATCTGGCGTTGGTGCGCGCGCGCGAGTCTGGCGCGGTGTGTGTGCTCGGCTCGGCGACGCCGGGTTGCGAAGAGATGGTCTTGGTCAGCGATGGCCGCCTCACGCTGCTGGAGATGCGACGCCGCGTCGCTGATCGGCCGATGCCTGAGGCGTTTGTGATCGATCTGCGCGACGCGGAGCGGCTCCGCGATCCCGACGACGAGAGTCGGCCGAGCCTGCTGTCCGTGCCGTTGCGCGACGCCATGGTCCAGACCATCGCGCGTGGCGAGCAGGTGATCGTGCTGCACAACCGCCGCGGGTACGCCACGACCGTCGTCTGCGCGGGTTGCGGCGACAGCGTCGAGTGCCCCGACTGCGCCATCAGCCTCACGTGGCACCAGCGCCAAGGCCGCCTGCGCTGCCACTACTGCAACCACAGCGTCGATCCCGACCAGCCGTGCGAGAGCTGCAGCGGCCGAAACTTCCTCCGCGTCGGCACCGGCACCGAGCGCATCGTCCATACGCTGGAGCGCGAGCTGCCCGGCGCGCGGGTGGCGCGTTTTGATCGAGACACGGCGACTGGCCAGCGCATGCACGAGCTGCTCAAACAGTTTCGTGATCGCGAGATCGACGTGCTAGTGGGCACCCAGATGCTCGCCAAGGGCCACGATTTTCCCAGCGTCACGCTCGTCGGGGTGTTGCTCGCCGAGACCGGCCTGCGCATCCCCGACTTCCGCGCCGCCGAGCGCACCTTTCAGCTGCTCACCCAGGTCGCTGGTCGCGCGGGCCGTGGCGACCGACCCGGGCAGGTTTTGGTGCAGAGCTGGGCGCCCGAACATCCGGCGATCATGAGCGCCTTGCGGCACGATCACCCCGGATTTCTGGCCCAGGAGTTGGAGCGACGCCGCCTGAGCGCCTATCCGCCCTATAGCCACCTCGCCTTGCTGGAGCTCCGCCACACGGACCATCAGCGCACGGCGACCGCGGCCCGCATTCTGGCGGAGGCGTTGCGGGGCCATGGTGCGGACGCGCGTGGCCCGGTGGCGGCGGGTGTCGCCAAGCTACGCGGCGTGCATCGCTACCACGTGCTGCTGCGTGCGGAGACGCGCGCGACGTTGCATGGCCAACTGCGGTGGGTGCAGGACCTGGCAACGAACGTCTTGCCGCCGGGCGTACAGCTGTTTGTCGACGTTGACCCCGCCGACTTCAGCTAGCGCATCCGCCCGCCGTCACGGCTGACCCGCTACTCCTGCCGAGTCGCAAAGAAGGTCGCCTTCACTTGCTGGGGCTTGCCGCCGATCTTGACCTGCATGTTCCAGTCGCACGGGTAGGTCGACTTGCCGATCGAGTCGATGATCATGTCCTGATTGTCGTCGAAGATGGCGCACGCGTCGGTCTTGATCGTCATCGTGTTGCCCTTCGTCGTGTCGGTATCCAGGGCCACCAGCTGCGACTCGATGAGTCCGGCGCCGAGCGTCACGATCAGCTCGCAGGTGCCCTCCAGAAAGCTCGCGCCCACAAGCGACTGCTGCGCAGCGAGGCCTTTGCCGAAATCCGCACAGCAGGTGTCTTTGATCAGGCAGGCCTTGCCGGCGAGCAAGCTCTTGATCAGCTTGGCGTAGGAGTCCACCACCGGCGCCGCCGGATCTTTCGGATCCGCTGTGATCGCGGGCAGCAGCTGCTTCTGGATGATGTAGTTGAGCAGCGCGCCCCACTTGATGCCGAGGCCGTGCTCGCCAATCTTGATCTCGCTCTTGGGCGTGTCCCGCCACAGGTCGAAGTGGCCGACGATCGCGTCTTGCTGAAAGGCGATGAAGCTGAAGGTCTTCTTGCCGCAGTTGGGATCCTTAGGGTTGCAGGCTTGGCCGAGCGACCACTTGTACGTCACCGACTGCCACTCGTCCTTGGTGTAGTCCTTGCTCAGAAAGCCCGTATTATCAGGCTCCTGTTTCAGATCGATGATGCCGCCCATCTCCAAGTCGGTGAGGATCTTGCCCAGGTCGGCGCCCGCGTTGAGCCCGGACTTCACGCTGTCTGGCAGGAAGCTGTACAGGATCGCGTCGAGAAACTTCACGATGAGCGCGCCAAACGGCTGCTTCAAGTTGTTGATATCGGGTTTTTTCACGTCCTCAAAGATCAGGCCGCAGAAGCTGTCGAGCTTGCCGTTGCCGAGCTTGCAGGTCAGCGACAACGTGCCGGCGATCGGGTCTGTGATGATGTCGAAGATCGCCTTGAACACGAACTCGACCGTGTCGGGCAAAATCGAGAGCAGGTCGAGGCGGGTCACCATGTCGTAGGTGCCCTTCAGGCGCGGCGGCAGGTCTTTGACGATGACGGTGACATCCGAACCCTCGAGCGCTTGTGTGCCGGGATTCCAGGTGATCGTCGCGCCTGTGTCGATGCAACCGGCGGCCCGCACGGCGCCGATGTTGCTCTTCGCTGCGACGCCAATGACGGTGAAGGTCAGCGGTTTTCCGCCGTTGATCCCGACCTCCTTCTCGACCCACTTGGCGAACGACGGGTACGTGATCGTCCACGGCTTGTCCCACTGCAGGTTGCCGGGGCTCTCCCACTGCGCTTTGGGCAGCGTGTCGCCCAGATCGACGTCTTTGCACGCCGGCTCCCCGTCGATGACCTGCCGCGTCAGCCGTGCCTTGATGTGCGCGAGCTCGAGTGGGTTGTTGGAGCCGAGGTAGTGCAGCCGAATCTGCAGCGGTCCCTTGGCCTTGGAGATCACGTGAACCTTGAAGATCTTGGCCCCTGCCGCCTCGTCGGCCGGCACGACCGCGGCGATGTCGATAGTGCCAGGCGATCCACCGGCCTTGAGCTCACTGACCGCGACCCCGTTTTCATCCGTGATGCTGTTCTCGATGAGGATCTCCGCCTTGGTGTTCTGCGGGTCGATCAAGCCAAAGCGGACCAACACATCGGCCTTCGGTTTGCCGTCGACGAGGTACTGCGCGTAGATCTTGCGCACGCTATTTTGCGGCAAATTCAGCTTGCACACATCCGCGCAGACCCCGCCGAAGTCGTCTTTGTTGTTGTTGGGCATGGCGAAACGCAGCTCGCTGCCCGCGCTTCCATCCGCCGTTGTGCCCGTGTCCGCGCCAGCTGTCGGGGCGTCTGAAGCGCCCATGGTGCCGTCCGACGTCCCGACGCCGCTGTCGGCGCCCCAGCCGCCGTCCCCAAAGATCGCGGCGCCGCCGTCGTTGCCGCCGCCATCCACCGGCGCCATTTGGCCGGGGACAATCGTGGTGCCGCAACCAGTGGCGAGGACAAGCAGGAGCAGCGTGTACCCGACAGACGTGCGCTCCTGCTTTGCCGCGGCGCCCGCACGCGCAGCGACTGCCCCGGGTGCGTGGGCGCTGTCGCGGTTCGCGGTGCCGAAGTCTCGCATGGCCCTCTCCTCGTCTGGTGACCCAGCGCCGGATGGACCCAGCGCCGGATGGACCCAGCGCCGGATGGACCCAGCGCCGGGCGTCGTCTTCGTCTACCGAACCCGGGCCGTCGTCGCGCGCGCTGTCCGGCGTCACGGGGTCGTGTCGCCGCTGGGTTCGGGCACCAACGGCGGGATGTAGCGTAACACGGTGCCTATGCTGCCCACGAAAAGCGCGTCTTTGCCCCATCCGCAGACGTCGAAGAACGTCGCGATCGAACCAGAGTCCACCTCGGCGAGGCTCTTACCGTCGAACGCGAGCACCATCCCTTGCGTGCCGGCTAGCAAGAGTCGGTCCTTGCCCCAGCCCCACATCGCGCGCACCACTCGGCTCTCATCCTTGAGGATCTGTGTGTATTTCCACGTCTTGCCATCCCAGTGCACAAGGACGCCGTTGCCGTGACTGTCGGGCGCGCCGGCCGCCCACACGTCGTCCGCGCTCGCGCCCCAGACGGCGTAGAGCGTCGACTCGACGATGTAGGGATCTTGGTCGGGGATCTTGAAGGGCTCCACGGGCGTAGGCGACCAGCCGCCGCCAGTGTTGTGGTAGATCGCGCCCTTGTCGCCGACCGCCCACACATCCTTGGGTCCAAGCCCCCACACGGCGCGCATCGTCTGGATGACAGGCGCGGCGATGACGGCCCATTTCTGGCCGTCCCAGCGCCCTAGGATGCCACCCTTGCCGGCCGCGTAGATGTCGTTGGGGTCGCTGCCCCAGATCGCGATCCAGTCGATCTCTGCCGACGGGCCCTCGACGACGGCCCACTTGGCGCCGTCATAATGAACGATCGTGCCCGCCAGCCCGACGGCCCACACGTTGTCCGCCGCGCTCGCCCAAACCGCCCGAAGATGCTTGCCCGTTGGCGACTTGACGCCTTCCCACTGCGGCCCGCCGGCCCAACGCGCGATCATGCCGGTGTTGCCCACCACCCAGATGTCCTTCGTGGAGTTGACGTGGATCCCATACGCGTCGTTTAGCCCGAATGTGCCGGTTTTCTGGGTCCAAACGCCGCCCTTGAGCTCCATCAGCAGCCCGGTTGAGCCGACCGCCATCGCTTGCCCCGGACCGGTGACGGCGACGTCGTTGAGGAACGCGGGTGCGCTCGTCTTCAACGCAAACGCGCCGGTGCTGCTGCGCTCGTAGATGAGGTTGTTGGCGATGATGTAGTACTGTCCGCCGCCGATCGCCGCCACCGATTTCAGCGTCGCGCTGCTGGGGAACGTCTTCTTGGTCCACTTGCCCTTGTCGAACTCCAGCACGGTGCCCTGCGCGCCGACCGCTAGCGCGTGGATCTTTGACGGGTCGTCGGCCGTCACCGCGACGTCGTACAGGTCGTTTGTGACGCCGCTGCTGATCGGATCGATACCGTTTGGCCCCAGCGTGCCGAGCATGCCGCCCTGTCCCACCGCGAGCTGCAGCACGCCGGGCGCGCCGCCGAGCCCGAGGATGTCCTTCGGCTTGCCGCCCGTCTGCATCGTCCATTCGGTGCCGTCCCAACGCGCGATCGCGCCGGCGACTCCGACCGCGTAGGCCAGATCGTCGCCATAGGCCCACACGTCGAAGAACGTTGATTTGGTCAGCCCCTTGATGGCCGTCGTGCCTGCCGGGCAAGTCGTCGACACCAGCAGGTCATCGATGAACACGCCCTCACCGTCGTTGAGGTCCTTCTGCTTGGCGTCGAATGTGAACACCAGCTCGATGCTGACCCCGGACCAGTTGGTGAGGTCCACGACCTGGGTGACGAACTTGCCCGCGGTGTCACCCGCGCCGCCGATCGCGTTCTTGTCCCAGACGAGCGTCATCTTGGTGCCCTGCTTCACGTGCAGCGTCAGCACGTCGAAGCCGACCCCGTTCTCGACGTCCATCAGCAGCTGGAACGTCAGGGTGACCTTCTCAGACACCGGCAGCTGAAAGAGCTGCGACCGCGCCGAGGCGCCGACGACCTTGCCGTTGTCGAACGTCGGGCACATCTTGGTCTTGTCGCCCGGACACGGCGCATCCACACGCCCGAAATACATGGATTTCGGCGCGCTGGTGACCCGGAGCTTGCCGTCTTTGCCGGTCATGGCCGCCGCGGACCAGGAGATGCCGCCCTTGTCCGTGGTCTTCTCGTACAGGTCGTTGACGGTCCAGTTCGCGAGGTTGCCAAAGCCGTCGGAGAACGCGACAGAGCCGCAGCATCCGGCCGCCCCCGACGCCGCGTGTTGGCAGATACCACTCTCGCAGTAGTCGCTGGTGCAGCCGTTATTGTCGTTGCAGTCGGCCCCGGATTTACAGCCGCCCGGCGGTCCCCAGACGGTGGCGACGTCCGTCTTGGTCGCGGCGAGGCCGGAGACGACCGTGCCGCTCAGGCCGGCCGCATGGGCTCGCAGCCCGCCTTTGCCTGCCGCGACGCCGTTGAGCGTCGTGAAGACGCCCGTCGTGAGCTCCTGCCAGGCGAGCCCGTTCCAGCCCAAGATCGTGCCGCCGGTCCCGGTCAGGTAGGCGCGTGTGCTGCCCTCCGTCCAGCAGCCGTGGAACACCTGATTCGCCACGCCCGGAACCTTGAGCTCTTGAAACAGACCTTGCGCGCGCACGCGCCCGGATACGTCGGGTAAGTTGACGTCGCTCTCGCCGCCGAGCCCTACGTCGACGACGTCGCTGAGCCCGCCGGCGTCGGCCGTCGCGCCGCTGGTGTCAGTCGCCGCCGCAGCGTCGACCGCAGCCGTGGCGTCGGTCGGCTTCGCCGCGTCCTGTTCCCCGCACCCACTCAGCCAACCCGTGACGCTCAGCACCGCGAGCCCGGCCCACAGCGCCCATGCGACCGCGCGTCCAGCGTGCCCGGCTTGCGCGGTTTGCCCGGTTTGCCCGGCTCGGCGGGATCGCCGTGATCGGCGGGTTGAGCCTGACAGGCCCGGTCGAACGTGCACCATCACTGCGCTCCTAGAGACCTGCGTCGAGTTGATAGATGCCGCCCTTGTGGCCGATCGCGACGGCGTCTTTGCCGGAGACCGCCACGTCCAGCAGCACGTTTGGCAGACCCGACTCGACGACCTTCCAGTCACCTCCGGCGCCAACGACGAGCGTGCCCTTCCAGCCCACGCCGATGATGTTGCCGTCAGCGCTGCGGGCCACACCGTACAGAAACAGCCCTGGGCTCTCGAAGACCTTGCTCCACTTGCCGTCCACCCGCAGCAGCACCAACCCGTTGTCGCCGACCGCGACGACGCCTTTGTCCCACGCCGCCACTCGGTGCAGGTTGAACGACTCACCGCTCGCTTCCTTGTTCCATTTGCCGCTGCTGTCGCGGTGGATCACCGTGCCGAACTCGCCGACGGCCCACGCCTCGCCGCCGTGCGTGGCGATGGCCGTCAGATTGAACTGCACGCCCGTCTTCTCGGCCTTCCAGTCGCTCCCATCCCAGCGCAGCGCGATGCCGCCGTGACCAACCGCGACGACGTCCTTGCCGACCAGCGCGACGCCCGAGAGGCGCTGGCCGGCGGCTTCGGCGGCGACGCGCACCTGCGGATCGCCGTCAGCCGTGATCCGCACCGTCACCCCGTTGTCGCCGACCGCCCAGAAGCCCTTGGCGCCGTCGTCGGCGACGCCGCGCAGGTGAGTCCCTGTCACCGCGACACCCAGATCGACGAACCCCGCGTTGGCGTCTTTGGCCTCGAGCAGCACCCCCGAGTCGCCCGCCACGATGAGGCGTCCGTCCGGCAGCGTGGTGATGTTATTGAGATGGGCCGTCGTCTCGGCGCGATAGTCGAGCCACTTCTCCGTCGCGCCGTCAAAGCGGATGCCCACGCCCTTGTCGCCAACCGCGAACGCAAACGCCGCCTCAGCCCCTTGCGCAGCCATGCCCCACACCGCGCGGAACGTCCCGGTCTTCATGTAGGTCCCGTCGATGTCGGTGACGTTCCACTTGCTGCCGATGTGGTGGATGAGCGCGCCGTCTGCGCCGACCGCCCAGGCCTCTTTTTCGCCCATAGACCAGATACCAAAGAGGTCGCGGCTCTTCGGGTCGTTGGTCAGCGAATCCACCCACAGCTTGCTCTCAGTCGCGGCGACATAGCCGCCGTCGCCGACGGTCAGCAAACGTCCCGTCGCGGTCGCGGTGAGCCCGTGTAGGTCCGCGTTGGCCTTCGGCAGCGGCACCGAGGCCCACGATCCACCCGACAGCCGGAGCGCCTGACCTTTATCGCCAACCGCCCACACATTGCCGGCGTTGATCGCGTGAATCGCTCGGATCTTCAGCGCGAAGTTGGTCTGCTCTTTCATGAGCTTGTTGCTTGGCAAGACACGGTAGACCACGCCGTCGTCGCCGCCCATCATCACAGTGCTGGCGTCAGCGGGCGCGTGCACGCCACGCAGGATCACCTTGCCGATGTCGTCCGGCGTTCGGTCCTGCATCTTCACGCCGTTGTAGTGCAGCACGATGCGATCGCCGACCAGCCACACGTCTTTCGGGCCGCGGCCCCAGACGCCATAGAGATCCCTGTCCGTCCCGGATTTGCGGGGTGTCAGCACGCTGCCGTTGTAGTGCAGCACACGTCCGCCGGAGCCCACCCACCAGATGTCGTCAGGGCCGCTGCCCCAGATCGCCGTCATGTTGTCGGTGAAGCGAAGCGAGCGCGCCGTCAGCACCTCGCCCGTGCCAGCGCCGTCCGTCGCGCCGACGTCGCTGTTCGCCACGCCGTCCGTCTGGCCGCTGCCGTCGATCGCGGTGTCGCCCGCGCCGCCATCCACGCCGCCGTCCACGCCGCCATCCGCGCCCGCCGTATCGCCGCCGGTCGTGTCCTTCTTGTCGTCGTCGCCCGTACCGCAGCCACTCAGACAGCTGAGGCCGAAAATCAGGGCCAACAGCGCTGCCGCTGACGCACTAGAGCGCGTCGTCGCCGACCCCGCCACGCAGCGTCGAACGCTCCCCACTCGGCCGCGTGATGCGGTCCGCTCCTGGTTGCTCGTCACGTCGTCGGTCCTATTGCTTGGTGAAGAAGAACTGGTTGATGGCCCACGAGCGCCACGTCAACTGGTTCATATCGGTGAGGTCGTAGGCGTCGATGTCGAAGCCTTCCTTGTAGCCACGCACCATGGTCAACCGCAGGGTCGTGCCCGTCGGGATGCCCGGCGTACCTTGGATATTCGGGAACGCCGGCAGCTTGGTCTGAGTCAGCCCGCCCTCCGCCATGATGTTCCACACCGGCGTGTCTGGCCCCATCCCGGGGATGCCGATGGTGATGTAGTTGAAGTGCGGCTGCGTCGTCGACTCGTCCACGTTCCACTTCAGCAGGTAGTCCGTGAGCACGCCGTTCACCTTCGGGTTCACGTCCAGCGGCGGGTAGATCATCGGCCCGATCAGCAGCTCCTGCTCTCCCATCGCGAAGAAGTCGCCGTTTGGCTGGGTGTAGAGCGCGTGCAGAGACTTGTGCACCTCTTTCACGTTCACCTTGTCCCACGTCTTGCCGTCGTAGTGCAGGACCACCGAGCGCGTGCCGACCGCCCAGACGTCGCTGTCGCCGTTGGCCCACACCGCGTGCAGTGTGCTCTGGACCGGGCTCTTGTGGGCCGTCCACTTCACGCCGTTGTAGTGCAAGATCTGCCCGGCCTCACCCACCGCATACACCGACGTGGCGCTCTGCGCGTAGACGTCTCGCAACGCGATCGAAGAGCCGGATGGTTGCGTCTGCCAGACCTTGCCGTCCCAGTGAACGATGCTGCCGCCGTATCCCACCGCCCAGATGTGCTTGTTGTCCGAGCCGTGAATGGCCCACGCGTTCAGGTACGGTGAGGGGTAGTACTTCTTGAAACCCGTCTGCGAGCCCTGGTTTGCGAGCTTGTAGACGCCGCTCGTGCCAGCCGCCCACACGTCCACGTCGCCGGGTTTGTCGCCCGCCGTTGCGAACACGCCGTTGAGGTTGACCGCGCCAGAGATCATATCGAGCGGCTTCCATCCCGCCCCATCAAACGCCGCCGCCGCGCCCTTGTAGCCGACGACCCACACCTGATTCGCCGAGATGCCGTGCACGCCGCGCAGGTCGTCCTGCGTGAAGTTGGCCTGCTGGGTCCAGCCGTTGCCGCTCCAATTCATCAGCGCGCCCTTCGTGCCGACCGCGTAGATGTTCGTCGAGCTCGCGCCCCACATGTCGTAGATGGTGTTTTGCACGCCGGTGGCGATGCCCTCAAAGTCGCCGTTGCCCAAGCGCCGCACCATCGTGTCGTTGGTCATCGACTTGATGTCGTTGAGCACCGACGCGCTCATGGGCATCTGGTTGCCGCCCGTGATCTGCACGACCAGCCCAAGAATGCTCAGCGAAGCGTCGAAGATGTCGCCCACAAACGCCGCCGGAAGCTGCTCGATCTCTAGCTTGTCGGGATCGGTGCTCTGGAACGGGGCCAGGAACTTCTGGTCGGTGTTGGGCATGCGAATGACGCCGTCCGAACCGAGCACCAGATACGCAAACGCCGCGTCGACAATGTAGCCGCCGCCGGTGAACGTCCACGTCGGCGGCTCGTCAAAGCGCACCGAGGCTTTTCGTGACAGTGGGATGTCGAGCTTGATGTGCACGTCTTTCGGGTTGTCGCCGGGACCCACAAAGAGGTGACGTTTCACGCCCATCGTCGTCGCCGTGAACTTCTGCATCGCGGTGGCGTCGTCTGCGTTCAGCACCGTACCGACGGCCTTGTAGCCGCCGAAACACACGATCGCCATCTCGCCGAACCCTGTTGTGATCGCGTAGCTGTAGCCATTGGCGGGCGTCGCCTCAAAGCCGTTGCCAACCTTGGGCTGGTTCTCCGCGCTGAAGATCGTCGACTTGGTGTGGTAGCAGACCGCCGCCAGCTCTCCCGCCTTCGGTACACAGCGCGCGCCGCCAGCCTCCTTCTGCGGCGCACACACAAAGCCCGTGATGCACTTCTGGCCCTTGCTGCAGTCCTGCACGCACCGCTTGCCGTTGGCGTTGCCAATGTCGAGGCATGCGAAGTCCTGGCCACCGGTGGTCTGGCATTGCGCCGTCGTCGAGCAAGCATCACACGTCGGCTTCGGCGTGGTCGGTTTGCCGGTGTACTCGTAGCACTTACCGGCCGGGATGATGACGTACTTGTCCAGCCCAATCACCTTGCCACTCACCAGCGGCAGCGGCTGCCCGGGTGGCGGCGAGCCAGGGGAGGGTGGCGGGATCGGCGCGATAAACACCGTGACGTTGGTCGCGTTGAACTTCACCACAGAGGCTGATTCGTAGGCCTCCTTGCTGGCGGAGATCATCTGCGTACCCAGCACATCGCTGCCGCTGAACGTGATCTGGCCGTTCTTGTCGGTGAAGCCCTGGTGCGGCGTCGTTGGGTCCGTCCACAGCATGGTGAACGCGTCGGGTACAGGCTGCCCACTCGAGCTGTCCAGCACGGTCACGTTGACGGTGCCATCCACCGCCGCGCCCCAGGTGCCGCCGTATTTGCTCATCGGGTTGAAGTAGGTGAAGCCGTTCTTCAGCGAGCGCGCTTCCTTGCCGACCTGCACCTTTACCGGTACGGCGCCGACCTTGCCCGGCGGCGTCTTCACGGTGATGTGGGTCGGATCGATGAACGTCACGTGGGTCGCCGGGTTGTCGCCGAAGAAGACCTGCATCGATTTCTCGAACCCAGCGCCGTAGATGTTGACCTTGGAGCCGCCCGCCTGCGCGCCGTTGTCGGGGTAGACGACGTACAACGCCAGTGACTGGCCCGAGTAGGCAAACCCGTTTGGCAAGACGGCCTGGTCGTCGCCGATCTGCACGAGGATGTTGACGTAGCCGGGGCTGCCGGGGGGCGTGATCGCCTGGATCTCGCTGTCGCTGACCACGACGACGGTGGCGGCCTGCAGCGCGCCGATCCGCACCAGCGGTTTACCCTTGGAGAAGCCGGCCCCCTTGATGACGATCTTCGTATTGCCCGCCGGCGGACCGAACGCCGGCGCGATGCTGTGAACCTCGACGCTCAGGTCGTAGGTGTAGCCGTCTGTGGCGGTGTGCGTACCTTTTGAGGTCACCACCGTCACGTCGATGGCGCCTTCCTTGGCCCCCTTTGGCGCCTCGACCACGACGGTGTGCGCGCCCGGCGTCACACTGGCGATATTGGCGAGTTTGCCGCCAAAGAGCACGGTAGTGTCGTCCTTGCTGACCAATCCATTGGCCACGATCGTCACGGTTTGCCCACCAGCCAGCGGGCCCTTGGGCGGCGCGATGGCCAAGATCTTGGTCGCTGCCGTGCCCTTGTCGTCGGTGTACACGTAGCCGTTTGGCAGGCTGTGCGTGCCGTACTTCGTCTTCACGGTCACCGCGACAGCGCCGGACTGGCCGGGCGGCGCGCTGATGCGCAGCTTGCTGGTGCCCTGCACCTCAAGCACGGAGGCCTGGTTGTCGCCGAGCCAAACCTGCGTTTTGTCCGTAAAACCGGCGCCGAGGACCGAGATCTCGGTGCCGCCCGACGTGGGACCGGCCGCTGGGGCGACGGTCTGCACCTTGGGCTGGGAGTGATAGAAGAAGCCGTTCTTCAGCGTGCCAGTGCCGCGATCGTTGACGACGTGAACCGGCTGAAAGCCGAAGACGCCTGGCGGCGTGACCACGAGCACTTCCGAGTCGTCCACAACCTGCACCCCGATCGCGGGTTTGCCGCCGATCAGGACTTTGGTGTTCCCAGCGAAACCAGAGCCGCTGATCGTGACAGGCGAGCCGCCGGTCACGGAGCCCTCTGCCGGCGAGACCTTCGAGATGATCACGTCGTTGTAGAACAGGAACGCATCATCGAGCGCGCTTGAGTAGGCCGGTTTGCTCGGATCTTCGTTGGGAACCAGCACCGTGATGTCCGACAGCCCCGGCGTGTGCGGCGGCGTCTGCACCTGGATCTCGGTCGCGTCGACGACAAAAACGGCCTCTGCGTCCAGCGGCGTACCGTCAAACAGCACCTGCGCTTCCGCCGTGAACCCCGTGCCCGTCAAGATGAGCGGTTCATTGCCCGTCGCCTTGCCCTGGCTCGGCGTCACCGTCAACAAGCTCAGTTTGGCGCTGACCGCCGCGTCAGCCACGGCGATGTCACCAGCTGCAGCCCCAGAATCTTCGGCATCTTCGCCGGTTCCGCTGTCAGCGGCGGAAACGCCGGTATCAGTCGATCCGCCCGCATCTGCCGGGCTAGCAGGCCCGTCGGTGGAGGTGTCTGAACAGGCTGGCGCGATCGCGAGCAGCACGCACAAGGTGAGGCTGCCGAGCCGTGGCCACAGATTCCGATTCATGTTCATTCTCCTTCTCGCACTGGACCCAATCGAACCGCTCTCAACCTAGCTCGTCGACGCCGACGCCCGCCCGCGCTCAGTCATCTCTGCGCTCAGTCATCTCTGCGCTCAGTCATCTCTGCGCTCAGTCACCAGGCTCTTTCACCAGCTTCAGGTCTTTCAAGTCGAGTCCTGCCGGGTAACCGTACGACACGTATTGATCAAAGCCGTACACGTCGACCGCCACCGGCTGGTCAGACTTGACGCGATGCACCCCCTCTCCCACAAAGATCCGGGCCATCTGGTACGTCTTGGACACCTTCTCGAAGAAGTCTGGCGACAGCAGGTTGCCGTCAAACGACACCTTCGCGCCCATGGGCGCCGCCACCGAGATGTAGTTCATGGCGTACTTGTTGGGCGCAAGGAACACGAATTCGTTCCGCCACTGTGCCACAGGAATCGCCAGGAGGAACGCGGGATCTCCGGTACCGGCGTCGCCAGGCTGCGGCCCCACCGAGTTCGGGTCGGGCGCGTCCTGGCTCGCCATGAAGTGACCCACCATGATCGGAGCCGGGCTGCCATCGCCCTTCTTCGCAATGATCTCGAAGCTCTTACTCGTCTCGATCTCGTACCACTCGCCCTTGCTCAGCACCGGCACGTACACGTTCTTGCCGTCCTGGTCCTTGATCGGCGGGATCGTCGTCACCTTGGTGCCGTCCTCCGCCGCCATGATGCGCCAATAGTCGCTCTCCTGCCCCCGCGGAAACAGCTTCACGGCGACGTAGTGCGAGCCCCACGTCTTGATCGGGAACATCTGCATCTCGAGGTGATCGGCGCAGCAGGTGATGAACTGGCTGCACTGCTCATGCTTGTAGCAGGGCGTCTTCTTGTCGTACGCGCACACACCGCACTTGGAGTTGTTGGCGAGCTCCTTGGCGGTGCACAGATCCACATCACACCGGTTGGTGTTGGGGGCGTTGGCCGCTTCTGACCCGCCAAATACGGCGACTCGCTTGTTCGCGGTCACGATCGATCCCGTCAGGTCCGAGCCGACCTGATCTGACTCGATGTTCAACGTGTCCCACTGATCGAGGATGAACTCGCCGCCCTCGCCGCCCTTGAACACCTTGATCGGCGTGCCCGTGGAGCTCGCCAGGGTCTTGCCCGTCGTCTTGGAGAACTGCACGTTCACCGTCGTCTGCCCGCCAAGCGTCGCCACGATCGTGATGAACCCGCGCAGAATCGAGAACGACTGCTCCCGGGACATGACCATGTAATACTTGCCCAAAAGCTCCTCGGGCAGCAGCAGGGACGCGTCGTTGGAGAAGACATTCTCGTTCTCCAACGGGTTGAACTGATACGCCGTGATCGGGACTGAGGAGCTGACTTTGTAGGCCAATTTCGCCTGGACGGTGCCGTTGATGTTGCGTGGCGGCAGGTTGTAGACGCGCAGTTGGCCCGGTTTTAGGGGGGACAGATCGAGCTTCCCGCCCTTTGCGTCGAACTCGACGATGCCCTCGTTGGTCTCGATCTTGATGTTGGCCGCGAGTTTGTCCGACGGGTTGCTCACCACCACGGCGTACTGCGCGCCGGCTGCGTCGTAGTAACCACGCTTGCCGCCCGGCACAAAAGCGTTGTCGAGGTCGGTCGCCCAGAACGAACAGCCGATGTAGCTGTTGGCTTTAACGTTGATTTCACAGGCCTCGGCACACAGGCCGCCAGCGTAACACTGCTTACCGGCGCCGCCGTCGCAGGTCTTCGAATCGACCCACTCGCCCTCGGTGTTGCAGGTCTGGACGACCGTGCTGTCCGTTTCACTACAGCGGTTGAGGCCTGGCGTGCACACCGAACAGACTCCGGGGAGCTTGCAGCGGCTCACGCCACCGTCGCTTCCGAAGCACTGCGTCGCCTCCCAGCCGCTGCCATCCGCCTTGCATCGCTTCAGCTCGGTGTCGCTCGCGCAGCCATCGACGCTGCCCGGTGCGCACACGCCTCCGTCGGGGATGGCCTTGATCGTGTCCTGGCTCTGACCGTCGATTTGGCCGCCGCCGTCGGTGCCGATGGCGTCCAGATCGATCGTGACGGCGTCCTTCTCCGCCGGTGGTGTCGCGCTACAGGCCCCAAAACTCAGCATGAGCGCGAGGGCCAAGAGGGCGGAGGAGGGGTGACGGGTGCTGTGCATGTACTGTCCTTGTTACGGGATCTGGGGTCGTCGGACGGGGGTCCAACGTGACACACCGACGCTGTCTGGCGCCAAGATCGTCTCCAGATCACCTGCCGAGCCCCAACCAACCGGCGCGATGGATCGCGAAACGGTAGCGAAGATCTACCCACGCGGTCAATTGTAGAAGCGGTGCAACACCGAGGTTCCTGCTTGGCGAGGCCGCCGCAGTCGCGCAGCCGCGCACAAGATAGGTCGGGCCGGCGCGCTCGGTTATCCTTGACATTGAGCATCCCGTCCCGTATCTGCACCGCCCGTTCGTGGTCAGGCGTAGCCGGCCACAACTTGGGGACACGCCCCTAGCCACATCGCTAGAGCGCACACCCGCCAAAGGGATTTGGCACGAAACTCGCCGACCTACCTAGGTTGGCTCAGGAGAACGAGACATGGCCGTTCGCATTCGCCTCGCCCGCTACGGCGCCAAGAAGCGCCCTTTCTACCGCATCGTCGCCGCTGATAGTCAGTGCCGCCGCGACGGTCGATTCATCGAGACCATCGGTACGTACAACCCGTGCGTGAACCCCGCTGCGATCGACTTGAAGCTCGATCGCTACGACCACTGGACCGGCCAGGGCGCCAAGCCCACCGAGACCGTCGCATCGATCGTGCGCAAGGCCCGCGGCCAGGTTCAGACCGAGACCACCGAGGGTTGAGGCGCAGGGTCGTGGTTGCGGCCCGTGTCTCCCCCTTGTCCTGTTGTCTTGCGCTTGCAGCTCCCGGTCCTTTGAGGGCCGCCAAAGGCGATCCCAATGGATGAACTGCTCCACTACGTCGCTTGCATCCTCGTCGACCACCCCGAGTCGGTGGTCGTGGAGTCGGAGACCGACGATGACGGTACGGTCGTCCTGCGCCTGACGGTCCGCCCCGACGACATCGGCAAGGTCATTGGCAAGCAGGGGCGCACGGCTCGTGCCATGCGCAACCTGATGCACGCGGCTGCTGAGCAGCGACAAGTGCGTGTCAACGTTCAATTCGTCGACGCCTGAGCGTTCGGTCTACGAGGTCCCTTGC
>CALENB010000524.1 GCA_937910235.1 uncultured Myxococcales bacterium
CGCCAGTGCCAGCTCGAGTTCATGACGATGGCGTCGAACTTCCGCTGCGGGTGGGCGAGCATCCAGCGGCGACCGTCGTCGATGACGATGGTCACTTTCGGGTGCTTCAGCAGGCTCGCCACCGCCGGATAGCGGGGGATAATCTCCAGATAACCCGGGTTGATCTCGACGATCGTCAGCCTCTCCACGCCAGGAAGGTTCGCGATGACCTGCGCCCAGGAGCCGCTAGAGAGGCCGATCATCAACACGTCTTTGGGGGCGGGATGATAGCCCGCGAGCGCGTAGGCCCGAAACACCATGTTCTGATCGTTGACCAACGAGGTTGAAAATACGCCGTCATAGATGCCGCCGCCGAAGATCTTGTCGTCGCCCTGCACGGTGATGACGCCGCTCTTGTTCTCGACGATGTACTTGAAGTGGCCACCCTTGTAGTGGGCGCGGAACTGCAGCTTCTCCCACACGTGGTTGTAGGCCCGGGGCGCGCCGAGACCTATCGCGAGGCCGCAGAGCAGCAACGCCGTCAGCCAGACGCCGCGCCGCCTGGGCGTCGGCTGGGAGGCGAGCACGAGCAGCGCCGCCGCGGACACGCCGACCAGCGCCAACGCCATCGAGGCGTCTCGCACGCCGAGCGAGTCGAGCAGCACAAAGCCCGTCAGCAGCGATCCCACCGTGGAACCCGCGATATTCGCCATGTAGAGCCAGCTCATGCGCGTGCCGGCCCGCGCGTCTGGGGTGATGCCGAGGTGGCTCACAAGCGGCAACACCGCGCCGAGCGTGCCGGCGAGCAGCACGACGCCGAGCAGGCTCCAGGCCCACGTCGTGAGCGTGACCGACCACGCGATGATCGGCACGAGCAGGAATCCACCGACGCTCGCGACGGTCAGGAGCGCGGCGGGCACACGCAGCAGGCCGCGATCGCCCCAGGCGACGCGGTCGGTGCACCAGCGCCGCGTCGCGATAGAACCCAGCGCGATGCCGAGCAAGTAGCCGCCAAGGACGACGCCGAAGGCTGGCGCGGTGCCGCCGGACACGAAGCCGTACACACGGAACCACAGGATCTCGAACGAGAGCGCGATAAAGCCGCCGATAAAGGCGACGAGCGCGGCCAGACGGAAACTCATGAAGCGCGCTCCTCCATCGCCGACAGGTGGCACATCCGCGGGGCGGCTAGAGCTTGCAGGCGGCCTCGGTGAGCTGGCTGAAGACGTGCTGGGGCTGCTCGTCGCCGCCGCCGGTCGTTCCACCGGCGGGGGCCTTCGGCTTCTCGCCGATGCACATGCCGGCTTTGATCGTCACCAACACGTCCGCCATGCCGGTGGGCAGGCCGACGGCCTTCAGGGTCAGCAGACCAGCGAGCACCTTCATGTGGGCCATCTCGTCGCCCTTACCGTCGGAGCCGCCGCTGCCGGGATCCGGCGTGCCGCCAGGGCCAGGCTTGGGTGCTGGAATGGGCTCGGTGGTGGACTCAGCGGGGGTGTCGAACTCA
This sequence comes from uncultured Myxococcales bacterium, assembly GCA_937910235.1. Lineage (GTDB taxonomy): Bacteria > Myxococcota_A > UBA9042 > UBA9042 > UBA9042 > UBA9042. The sequence continues at coordinate 1,487 of CALENB010000524.1, forward strand.
AAGGTGGGGACGGTCGCGCCGTCGAACTTCACCGATGAGGTGCCGGCGTGGAGAAACGCGGGGATGTCACCGTCGAACTGCGGGGCCAGCACAGCCAGGGTGTGGCCGACCACGACGTCGAGCTTCGGCGTCGTCTCAAGCTTGATGCGGCTGCCGTCATACGTCGCTTTCAGGTCCATTTTTCGGGCAGGCGTGGCGTCGCCGTTGAGATCGAGGCTGAGCAGCGCGTGGCTCTTGCTCCCGTCGTCGAAGCTGACGGTCGAGGTCTTTGGGCCAAAGCTGAGCCCCGCCACCGTGACGCTGTCGACCTTCTCGCCGGCGGTGAAGGTCAGGTCCATCTGCAGGCCCGCGAGCGCCGCGAACAGCGTGCCGGTCAGCGGTTTGGGCGCGGGCTCGTTGCCGCAGGGATCGCCGGAGCCGCCGCCGCCGCTGCCGCTGCCGCTGCCGCTGCCGCTGGAACCGGAGCTGCAATCAGCCTCCGACCGTCCAAACATGAGATCGAGCGCGACGCCAACATCGATGGCGCCAAGGCCGACCGAGGCGGTGACGGCGCTCTTGTCGGCGCCAAAGAGCACCTTCAACGCCTGAGCGGCGGCGGCGACCTTGACGTCGTAGAAGCGTGCGTCGGTCTTGTCGAACGCGCTGACGTGCGCGGCTGTGTCGATGGCCAACACAGCTGAGAGCACTGAACTTGCGGCGTCGCGGGACAACACGACCCGCAGCGTTCCAGTCGCGACCGCTGGGAACCCCTCAGGCAGCTTCTCGTCCATCGCCTTGTTTACCCGCGTCGCGGCCTCCAGCAGCTTGGCGAGATCGGCGCTCACGCTGATCTGCGCAGGATTGAGCGTGAACGTCGCGGGCACGATCGTCGGCGCAGCGCCGATGCGCAGCTCGCCGCTGATGAGCTGTTCGCCGTGATGGGTCATCGCGACGCAGACCGGCTCTTTGGCCACGCCCGCCGCACACTTGGCGTCGGTCGTCTCGTTGCCCTGCGAATCCGTCGACGTGCCGCAGAGGCTCTCGGCGGTCATGCACACCACCACGGACGTGTCGGTGCTCGCCTTGGAGTCGACGAACTTCTCGGCGAGCAGGTGGTCTACAAACCAGGACTTGATGTCTTTGGCGCTGGCGGCCGGGTCATACTTCTCGTTGCCGCAGTCGCCGCCGCCATTGCCACCGGGCGCTTCGACGCTGCAATCCTGGGGCAGAAGCTCTTTGCCGGACTTCGACTCCGGCATGAACGCGACACGTTTGGTGCCATCGTCGGCCCACAACGCGATGGACGTGTTGGCGATGAGGAGAATGTTGGCGGGGGTGGTGACCTGGGCGTCGGGCAGGGGCGCTCCAGCGTCCGCGCTGCCGCTTGCGTCCACGCCCGCGCCCGCGCCTGCATCGACAGCCGCGGTGTCGCCGGTCGTCGCGCCGCCGCCATTGCCCGCGTCGGCACCGCACCCCACGGCGGCGCTGGCCAGCGCGATGGTCAGCGCCGTGACAGTCAGCGCCGTGACAGTCAGTGAACGGGTGCTTGCGCCAAGGATTCCATGGTCTCGATTGTAGATTCGCATCAGCTCTCCTGCTGGGTCGTGGCCGCCCGGAACCAAGCCAGCGCTCTGGCATGTGCAGCGCTGACGGTATCGAACACCCGCAAGATAGCGCTGTCTCGCAGGAACGCCAATCCGCGCCCTCGGGTGGTGTAGGTGTACGCCGACGAGTTGCGTCCTCATGCCGGCCGTGATGCACTCGGCCGTTCCCGGCAGCTGCGCGTGGCCCAGCTGCCGCTCCCGCCGGCGCTCGGCGGCGACACCCTGGCGCAACGTAGGACGGCCATGCTCGAACCACCTACCCCTGTAGCGGCGCCACCACACTGGTGGGGACACGTTGAGGTGGCCGACGAGACGACGGCGCACTGGCACGTTGGCTCGCTGCGCCTGTGGGCGAGTCGCCTCGGCGGCCGCTGGCGCATCTCGAGCCTGCAGGATGACGACCCGCTCGTCGCGACGCTGACGCTGGCGGTGCCCTGCCCGATTGGCGAGGTGCCGGCGGTCGCCACGACGCAGGTCTTCGCCACATCGCGGGTCTACACCGCGATCAACCTCCGGCCCTGCTTGGCGACGCGACCGGTCGTCGCGCGACCGCTGGATTCTCTCGTGGTGCAGCCTGACGACGAGACCACCCTCTTCGTGTCCTCGTCCCTGTGGCTGCAGATGAGCTGGTCCGACGTCGCCACGCCGCTGGTTGATCTGCCGATCTTTCGCCCCTCTGACACGTGGTTTGGTCCTAGCCGCGCTGAAGGTGAGCTGTGTTACGTGACCCGTACGCGGGCGTTGGCGTCGGCGGACGACCTGACGTGGCTGCCTGGTCGCGCCGTGACCCGCGTTCAGATCCGCAACCGCAGCCGCGTCGGTCTCGCCGTTGAGCGTATCAAGCTGCCCGTCACACGGTTGGCGCTGCACGCCGACGCCGCAGGGCGGTTGTGGACCGATCCGCTGACGTACATCGTCTCGGGCGCTGGCGCGGACGCCGACGTCGAGCGCAGCGCCACCGCCCCAGCTGAAGCTGGACCGTGCACCTTGGTGAGCCCACCGCGCGCGGAGGGACACCTGATGAACTGGAAGCGGACACTTTCAGCCCTACTTGGGTGATCCGAGGGTAGTGATGGACCGCATCTGGTTGGAGCTCATCGCGATCGCGTCCCATCCCCGCGCGGCCGCCGCCTTGCGCGCCATGCTCATTTTTGTTGTGGGCCTGGGGCTGGCTCGCTTTGTCGCAGCGGCGCTGTTGCGCGCGTTTGGTCGCCACACGTCCCCCCAGCAGCAGATGATGGTCCGCCGCCTGTCGAGCTACACCATCATCACGCTGACGCTGCTGGCGACCATGCGAGAGCTTGGCTTCGATCTGTCGGTGCTCATGGGCGCGGCCGGCATCCTCACGGTGGCCATCGGTTTTGCCTCGCAGGCCTCTGCCAGCAACATCATCAGCGGGCTCTTCCTCATCGGCGAGCGCCCCTTCGAGCTCGGAGACCTTGTGCAGGTCGGCGCGTCGGAGGGCGAGGTGATCTCGATCGATCTGCTCAGCGTCAAGCTGCGCACGCACGACAACCGGATGGTGCGGATCCCAAATGAGACGCTGCTGAAGACGGACATCGTCAACCTGTCGCGCCTGCCCATTCGGCGCTTTGATCTCAAGGTCGGTGTCGCCTACAGCAGCGACTTGGCGACCATGAAGGCGGCGCTGCTGGCCGCCGCCGAGCAGGACCCGCGGGCGCTCGACGAACCTGCGCCGTGGTTTGTTTTTGAAGATTTTGGCGACTCCGCGCTGGAGTGCCGGTTCTCGGTCTGGAGCGCGACGACCGGATTTTTCGAGTGGCGCTCCAGCTTCCGCCTGAAGGCGCTCGCGGCGCTCAGGGCGGCCAACATCGAGGTCGCCTTCCCCCATCGGACGTTGGTGCTCGGCGGCCAGTCGAGCCCGTTGGCGGTGACGGTTGTGGCGCCGGCGGTGGACGTTGCGACAGACGACCGCGTGGCCGAGGCGCCGGCCGCGCCCTGAGCCACCGCGCGTCCGGCGACGCTCAGGCGGTCACTGCAACGGGCGGGCACTGCAGCAGGTGGTCACTGCAACAGGTGGTCACTGCAACAGGTGGTCACTGCAACAGGTGGTCAACCGGAGCGAGCAACGGTGGCAGATCCGTGTCACCGAGGCGCTTGCGTGCGTCCACCTCGATCATGCGGGACAACGTGCTCAGCGGCAGGTCGTTGTCGTCCAACCCGAAGGGATCCTCGATCTCTTCGCCGACCGCGTCGAGCCCGTAGAACGCGTAGGCGACCATCGCCACCACAAGCGGCGTCCAGACGCCAGTGGTCGTGAGGAGACCAAAGGGCAGGCCGAAGCAGTAAAACCCGACGATTCGGTGAATCAGCACCGTGTAGGAGAACGGGATGGGCGTCGCCTTGATGCGCTCGCAGCCGCCCTGGATCTCGGTGAGTCGGCTCAGCCCCGCTTGCAGCGCTGGCAGGTGCAGATCGTGTACCCAGCCTGCATCCCACGCCGCTCTGAAGTCGTCGCCCATCCAGTGCAGCAAGGCGATCGGGCGGTTGTGCTCGTCGTCGAGCGCCGCGAGACGGTCCGCTGAGAGCAGATGGGCGAGGCCCGTGTGATCACGCTGATCACGCAGGCGCATCCGCAGCAGGTGGGCGTAGGCCGCGACACTCCGGACCTGACGCGCCCGCATGGCCAGCGCTTCAGCCCCGTTTTCCTCGCCTTTTGGCCGCACGTACGTGAGCGTGTCGCGGGCGAGGTCCCGGGACACGTTGACCAGCGCCCCCCACAGCTTGCGGCCCTCCCAGAAGCGGTCGTAGCTCGTGTTGTTGCGAAAACCGAGGAAGATCGAGATGGCTAGGCCGACCAACGTGAACGGGATGGTCGTGACATTCGGGACCCAGACCCCAAAGTGCTCGTGAAGCACCGTCACCACAGCGGCGACGCCGATCGTCCAGGCGAGGCGCGGCCACATCGCGAGTACGATGGTGCCGCGCACCGTCGTCATGGCCTGCCACCACGTAAAACGAGGTTTGACGATCATGAGAGGCTGCGCGACATGGTGCGCTCCGGCCCTGAGTTCGGGCGGTAGGGGTTCACAGAGACGTGCTGCGGCTCAACGCGCTGATCACGCCGCGGCCGACTTTGGCGCGGCCGGCTTTGGCGCGGCCGGCTTTGGCGCGGCCAGGTTCGGTGGCATTCAAATCATGCGCGGAGCCACAGAGCAACCCCCAAAGCACCGCGGTGTGTGGCCACAGGGCGCGGCAGGCGACAGCTTGAGGCGGAGCGTAGGACTCAGTCGGGGACGCGCAGACGCCGACCCGCGCCGTCGCCCGGATAAACCCGGCGATTGGCGCCGGGACTCGCGTAGCCATTGATGAGCACACGCCGAGGTCGGTCGCTGGTGTTGGCGCCGCTGCCGTGGATCGTATACGGCCCAAACAGCACGACGTCGCCGGCGGACAGCGTCGGCGCGATCGCGGTCGCGGGGTCGAAGCTGTCCGGCGGCAGCGAGCCGTCTTCGCGCGGTGGGATGTGGCCCTGCAGGTGACTGCCCGGGATGAAGGCGAGCGGGCCATTCTCGGCCGCCACCGAATCGAGGGCGATCGCGACCTGAACGTAGCTGCCCGAGCCGTCGACGTCGGTCCACATGGGCGTGCCGTACCGACGGTGGACGCTGTCTTGGTGCCAGGGGAACTGCACGGTGTCGCCCGGCAGCTTATAGTGCGCTTGGTTGATGAGGTGGTCGAACTCGCGGTGACCCAGCGCCTCGGCGGCGAGGTTCAGCAGCCGGGGGTCCGCGCCGACGTCGAGGAGCGTCCGGTCGGCGGCGCCACACCAAACGACCCGATGAATCCGGGTGTTCAGCCCGGCGCGCGCGATCACGAACTGCGCGCCGCGGTGCATGCAGGCCGTGGGCGGGCCGTCGTCGGGCAGCGCTTGCGCGAGCGCCTTGGCCATGGCGGCGACGCGATCGAACGCAGCGCGCAGGTCCGCGACCTCTGCGGCTGAGAACGCGCCGCGAACCACGTCGAATCCTAGCCTTGCATAGTCTGGGGTCACGTCGTGCTCCTGCGGCGGGTACAAGGATGCGTACCTGACCCTTGGCGCGAAGAGCAAGCCGCGTCACACTGGCCGGCCCGTACCGAACTTGGAGCATGCATGATCGGCACAGTTGAAGAGCGAAAGCTGTACCTAGAGGTGCTCGCGCACCTGCTGGTCGCGGACTTTCACGTCACGGAAGAGGAGCACCTGTTCCTCGCCGAGGTCGGCGCGCGGCTGCGGCTGTCGGACGAGGACCTGACGTCTGTGATCGCGCGAGTCGACATGGCCACAGACGTGACGCCCATCGCGGCGGCGGTGCCCGCGTCGCTGCACGCGGCGTTGCTCCGCGACCTGGAGCACGCGGCGGTCTGCGACGGCGAGCTTGCGGCCCGCGAACAGGCCGTGCTGGACGCCGTTCGCGCAGCGCTGCGCGGCTAGCTGGACGGCGGCCCGAGCTGGACGACGGCCCTAGCTCAACGTCTTCGATACGATCTCGAACGTATTGCGCGACAGCCCCTCTGTGCTGAGGATCTGGCGCAAGGCCACCTCACACGTCGCGCGACGCCCCGCGTCGTGCTGGCGCCACGCGTTGAAGTGGCGCGCCAAGCGCCCGGCGAGGATGGGATTGCCCTTGTCGACGGCGATGACACGCGCGGCGAGCAGGTCGTAGCCGGACCCATCCGCGGCGTGAAAATGCAGCGGATTCTGGGCAAAAGCGCCGTACAGCGCACGGATCTTGTTCGGGTTGCTCGCATCGAAGGCGGGATGTGAGGCGAGCGCGCGCACATCGGCCACCGTGGATGCCCGAGAGGACGAGGCCTGAGCGGAGAACCACGCGTTCATGACGAGCGGATCGGCCCGCCAGCGGGTCAGAAAACGGTCGAGCGCCAGCTCTCGCTCGGCGCAATCCACGTCGCTGAGCAGGGAGAGGGAAGTCAGCTCGTCCGTCATGTTGTCGGCGGCCTGCATCTGCTGCCAGACGAGCGCTGTGTCGCCGGCGGCAGCGAGGAACGCGAGCGCGACGTTCTTCAGCGCGCGGTGACCCGCGTCGGTCGCGTTAAAGGCGTATGGCACGCCCGCCGTGGCGGTCTGTTCGCGCTGCCACACCGTGCGCCAGGTGTCCCCGAGGGCTTGACCCAAATGGCGACGGGCATGCTCGCGGGCGTGGTGGATGGCGACCACATCGACGACGGTCATCTCAACCGCGAGCAGCGCCTCGGAGGGCAGCCTCACCGCTTCAGCCACCAACGCGGGCTCGAGCCCAGGGTCGGCCAGGACGGCGGCGATGGTCTCGGTGAACACCGGATCGCATACCAGCGGCTCACCGGCCTGCGACGCCGCGATCAGGCGCAGCAGCTCGCGCGTGCCGAGCAGCTGCACCGACTCCCAACGATTGAACGCGTCGGTGTCGTGACGCGCCAGATGTCGCAGATCGTCGCCGCCGAGGTCCGACGTCAACTTCACGGGCGCCGAGAACCCGCGCAGCAGCGAGGGGACGGCTTGGGCCGTGACGCCGATAAACTGCCAAGTCTGGCGCTCCGACAACAGACTCAAGACCCGCTCAGAGGTCGTACAATCAAGGTTTTCACCCGCTAAACGAAGCGGTATCGGCGCGCCGTCGGGTCCGATGAGGGCCATGCGCACGGGGATGTGCGTCGGTTGCTTCGTGGGTTGCTCCGGCGTCGCTGGGAGGTGCTGACTGAGCGTGAGGTCGAACGTCGCGGCGGCAGGATCCCACGCCCACGTCGCCGTCACGTGCGGCGTGCCAGCCTGACTGTACCAACGCTCGAAGTTGGCGAGGTCATGCCCGCCACCGTCGCGCATCGCGGCGAGGAAGTCGTCGCACGTCACCGCCTGACCGTCGTGGCGATCGAAGTACAGATCTGTGCCTTGGCGGAACGCATCTTTCCCGAGCAGCGTGTGCATCATCCGGATAACTTCCGCGCCCTTCTCGTAGATCGTTGTGGTGTAGAAGTTGTTGATCTCAATGTAGCTCGCCGGGCGAACCGGGTGCGCCATCGGGCCGGCGTCTTCGATGAACTGCGTGCCGCGTAGATGCCGCACAGCGTTGATGCGCTCGACGCCACGGTGGTTCATGTCGGCCGAGAACTCCTGGTCGCGGAAGACGGTCAGCCCCTCCTTCAGACTCAGCTGAAACCAGTCGCGACAGGTGATCCGGTTGCCGGTCCAGTTGTGAAAGTACTCGTGGGCGACCACCCCCTCGATGCGGGCGAAGCGGTCGTCGGTCGCGGTGTCAGCCTTGGCCAGCACGGCGGCGGAGTTGAAGAGGTTTAGACTCTTATTTTCCATCGCGCCCATGTTGAAATCAGCGACCGCGACGATGTGAAAGATGTCGAGATCATACTCGCGGCCATAGACCTGCTCGTCCCAGCGCATCGACTTTTTGAGGGACGCCATCGCGTGGTGGCTCTGGTCGACGTTGCCCTTGTCGACGAAGACTCGCAGCTTCACCTCGCGACCGCCCATAGTCACAAACGTGTCGTCGGTGACGTCTAAATCCCCGGCAACCAGGGCAAATAGGTAGCTCGGCTTGGCGAAAGGATCGTGCCAGCGGGTGAGCTTGCGCGGCCGGCCCAGCGCGTCACGACCCAAATCGCGCGTCTCGACCAAGTTGCCGTTGCTCAGCGTGACGGGGTAGGTCTGGGCGTCCGCCTCAATCGTCACGGTCCAAATCGCGAGCACGTCGGGTCGGTCCTGAAACCACGTCACACGGCGAAAACCCTCGGCCTCCATCTGCGTGCAGAACATGGATCCCGAGCGATACAGCCCCTCCATGGTGGTGTTCTTCTGCGGCTCGATGCGGGTGACGATCTCAAGCGAGAACGCCTGATCGGGTGTCGCCACCGTCAGGCTGCTGCCATCGCCCGAAGGTCGGATGTCGTAGTTGACGTCCATGTGGTCGATACGCACGGACTCGGTGACCAGATCGATGCCGTCGAGGACCAACGGGTCAAAGCCGCCTGTGTGCGCCGGGTTGGGCACGTACTGCACGATCGAGGTGACCCGCGCGTGGGACTCATGCAGCTCGAAGCGGAGCTCGACGCTCTCGGCCTCCCACGCGACGGGACGATAGTCACGGAGGCTGATGGCGCCTGGGCCCGCGGCTGAGATGGCGTCTTGCATGGTGCGTCCTAGGCCGTGGGCGTCGCGCAGCCACGGTGCAGCGATTGGGGAGCGGGCGGGGAACGGCCGCGGCGCAGGGTACGGCTCGCGACGTGTTGTGACAAAGGCTGTCGCTGAAACGACGGCGTTCTTTGCGCAATGTCGCGTTTACGCCAGCTCAATTAAACCGAAATACCGGGCCGTGGCGCGTTTTTTTGTGTGACGCGGCGCGCGCCGGTGGGCGGCGTCCGCAGCGGCGCTCAGCGGGTGGCCCACGCTGGCACCACGCCCAAGTCGATGCCCAGCGCGGGACCGGCCAGGAGCCCAAACAGGCCGACCACGACCACCACGCCGACGACGTTGAGCCAAACGCCGGCGCGCACCATGTCCTTGATGCGCACGTGGCCGGACCCGAACACGATCGCCTGCGTTGGGGAGCTGACCGGCATCATGAACGCGCAGGAGGCCGACAACGTCGCCGGGATCATCAACGCGCGCGGATCGATGCCGAGCCCGGGGGCGGCGTTGGCCAGGATCGGCAGCAGGAGGGTCGCCGTCGCCGTGTTGGAGGTCAGCTCGGTCAAGAACGTGAGCGCGACACACACCAAGATGATGACCGCGATGGGCGCGACCCCGACCAAGCCGCTGACGCCGCCGCCGATCGCGGCGGACAAGCCTGACGACTTGAAGCCACCCGCCAGCGCGAATCCGCCGCCAAATAGCAGCAGCAGCGCCCAAGGCGTGCGGTGCTGGGCCGTGCCCCAATCGAGGAGCGTCTCGCCCGGGCGGTCGGCCGATGGCACGAGAAACAGCGCGATGGCGCAGCCCACCGCCACGGACGCGTCGCCGACCTGCTGCAACCCGAGCCAGCCGCGCCAGCCTGTGATGGTGAGGCTGCCGAGCTGTAAGTCCGCGCCCGTGACCCACAGGCCCGCGGCGAGCGCGAAGATCCCGCCCGCGACCCACTCGTCGCGGCGCATGGGTCCGAGCGCCTGGTAGGCCGCCTGCACGGTGTTGCTGGGGTCACTCGACCCAGCGCGACTCGCCGCTGGGGCGTCAACCGAGGTGGCGGGCAGGTCGAACACCACCCAGCCGAGCACCCACCAAGCTAGGACGACAAACGTCACAGCGACGGGGAGGCCGATGGTCATCCACTGCGCAAAACCAACCTCTGGCGCGGCGGGAAAGAGCTTTCGGTAGACTTCCAAGAAGACAAGATTAGGCGGTGTCCCGACCGGCGTGGCCATGCCGCCGATGTTCGCGGCGTAGGCGATCCCCAACATCAAGGCCGTCTTGAAGCCGCGGCGCTGCGCTTCTGACCCGCCGCTGCCCTCGGCCTGGCCAATCACGCTCAGCCCGATGGGCAGCATGACCATGACCGACGCGGTGTTGCTGATCCACATGCTGAGAAACGAGCTCGCCACCATGAACCCGAGCAGCAAGCGCCGCGGCTGGCTGCCGATCGTACGAACGATGTTCAACGCGATCCTGCGATGCAGGTTGCTGCGCTCCAGCGCCAGGGCCAGCATGAAGCCGCCGAGAAAGAGGAAGATGATGGGCTTGCCGTAGTTCGCCGACACCGCCTTCAGCGGCGCGATCCCGGACATTGGCAGCACCAACAGCGGCAGCATCGCCGTCACGGGGATCGGCACCACCTCAAAGACCCACCAGATCGCCATCCAGACCGCGACGCCCGCCATGGCCGGCACCAGCGGTCGATCCACGGTCGTCGGCAGCAGCTGCCACACCAGCAGGGCCAGCCCTAGGCCTAGCGCGCCGGCAGCGTAGCGGTTGCGCCACCACGGTCGCGGCTCCTGGCCCGGATTGACGGCGCTCATGTCGGTGTCGCCCCGCCGGCTGCGCCCGGTTTCGTCGTCGTTGGCCGGGTGGCATCTCGCCGCTGCGCCAACGCCAGCGCGACGTCGACGATCATATCCTCCTGCCCGCCGACCATGTTGCGCTCGCCCAAGGCCATGAGGATGTCGCGCGAATCGACCCCGAAGCGCTCGGCGGCGCGCTCTGTGTGGATCAGAAACGACGAGTACACACCCGCATACCCCAACATCAGCGCGCGGCCATCGGTCTGCACCGGGCGCACCTGAATCGGTCGCACCAGCTCGTCGGCGGCGTCCAGCAGGGGGTACAGCGCGACGTCCGTCTCGATGCCCATGCGGTCCGTCACAGCGATCAACGCCTCCAGGGGGCAGTTGCCGGCGCCGGCGCCCATGCCCGCGAGCGAGGCGTCCACCCGGTCCGCGCCAGACTCGATGGCGATGATGGTGTTGGCGACGCCTAGGCTGAGGTTGTTGTGGTTGTGAAAGCCGACCTGACAATCGAGCGCCTCGCGCAACGCCCCCACTTTCTCGCGGGTATCGGCCATCAGCAAGGCGCCAGCTGAGTCGACGACGTACACGCAGTGCGCGCCGTAGGCCTCCATCTGCCGCGCTTGCGCGACGAGCGCTGGGGTGGAGATCATGTGCGACATCATCAGAAAACCGACGACGTCGAGGTCCATACTTCGCCCGGCTTCAATGTGCTGCCGGCTGATGTCGGCCTCGGTGCAGTGCGTCGCGATGCGGATGGTGGTCACGCCACAGTCGCGAGCCATGACCATGTCGTCGATCGTGCCGATGCCGGGCAAGAGCAGCGCCGCGAGCTTGGCGTTGACGAGCACCTCCTTCACGGCCGTCAGGTACGCCGCTTCGGTGTGTCGTGAGAAGCCGTAGTTCACCGAGTTGCCGTTGAGGCCGTCGCCGTGGCTGACCTCGATGAGCCCCACATTGGCTTCGTCGAGGCGCTTCGCGATGCCCACCATCTGGTCGATTGTGTACTGGTGCGACAGGGCGTGCATGCCGTCGCGAAGGGTGACGTCGTTGATCAGGAGCATCGCGGCCTCTCAGTTTTGGAGCGGCGGCGAGGATACGACGAACGTGGTGCTTGGTCACCACGACGACGCGACGACGCGGAATTTGATCACGCGCGGCGCGTCTGCCCGGTCGGGTGACCTGCGCGGCTGCGTGCGGCTAAGTGTGTACAGTTGTTAAGATTGTGAACTACGTTCACAACTCTGCCCACGATGGAACTCGGGGAGGCGCTGGCTAATCCTTCACGCGAGATGGGATCCAATTGACAAGCGCCCATGGGCCCGGCGAACGTCGGGAGAAGTACACCGCCCCCCCCGCTCAGTACCGAACCGCTGTTCACCCGCAACCGGTGCCGTCGCACCGTGTGCATCCACCGAACTGCGCGCTGACCTGCCTAGCCCTTGCGGCATCGGGCGGACGCGCTGCAACTTTCGAGGTCCACTCATGACCCACCTCGCCTCGCCCCTCGCTGGCCGCGGTTCGCCGCCCGGCGCGACCGCCGCGCTCCTGGTGCTCGCTTTGTTCTCCGTCAGCGCGTGCAGCGGTGTGGACGACCAAGGTGTGGGCGGCGACGCCTCCGGATCGCTTGTGGACGCCAACACCGGTCTGGATGCGACCGTGGTGACGGACACGGGCCCGATCGACGCGGCCGCGTGCCCGGGCGCGCTCGGCTGCGGCTGCGCCGCCGACGACGAGTGCGCGAGCGGGGTCTGCGAGGGTGGTGCGTGTGGGGTGCCATGCGCCAAGGACTGCGACGACAGCAACGCATGCACGGTAGACCTGTGCGTCGCCGCCACGTCGGTCGACGCGAGCGCCACGTGCAGCCACACCGCTGGCGCGGCCGGCGCGGCCTGTAGCGATGGCACGCTGTGTACGGCGGGTGACGCGTGCGCCTCGGGCGCCTGCGTCGGCAAGGCCGTGGACTGTGACGATGGGAGCCCCTGCACGACCGACTGGTGTCATCCGGCCGAGGGTTGCAAGCACGACGTGAGCGACGCGGCCTGCGACGACGGTGACGTCTGCACGGTCGGCGACAGCTGCGTCAAAGGCGGCTGCGCGCCCGGAAAACCGCAGGATTGTGAGGATGGCAACCCCTGCACAGCGGACACCTGCGACAAGACCAGCGGCTGCAAGCACACGGCCACCAGCGGCAACAGCTGCGACGACGGCGACGCGTGCACGAGCGGCGACGCCTGCGCCGGGAGCAAGTGCACCGGCGGCGCCAGCGTGCAGTGCGACGATGGTAAGGCCTGCACGACAGACGTCTGCGATCCGGGTACCGGCAAGGGCGACGGCGGCTGCGTGCACACGGCGATGAACGGCGGCGCGTGTGACGATGGCAGCGTCTGCACCATCGGAGACGCCTGCAAAGCCGGCGCGTGTGTGAGCGGCAAGGCCCAGCCGTGCGACGACGGCAACCCGTGCACCATGGACGTGTGCGACCCGAAGCAGGGCTGCAGCTCGACCGCGCTGAAGGCAGGCACGTCCTGTGACGATGGCAACGCGTGCTCGACGGGCGACACCTGCGTGAGCGGCGGCTGCGTCGCTGGCAAGGCGCTGGCGTGCGACGACGGCAACGTCTGCACCAAGGACAGCTGCGACCTCGCCAAAGGCTGCGTGAACGTCGCCGCAGACGGCGGTAAGTGCGTGCCCTCGGGCAACAGCTGCACCGTGGGCGGCGTCTGCGCGGCCAGCCTGTGCAAGCCGGTCGCCCAGCTCGGCTGCGACGATGGCCAACCCTGCACCAAGGACGCCTGCGACCAGGCGAGCGGCAAGTGCGTGTTCACCCCGCTCACGGAGGGCACAGGCTGCAACGACGGCGCCGCGTGCACGATCGGCGACGCGTGCAAGTCCGGCCTGTGTGTGGGCGGAGACACGACCTGTGACGACAGCAACGTGTGCACGTCCGACAGCTGCGACGGCGTGAAGGGCTGCATCTACGCGGCCATTGCAGACGCGGGCTGCACCGACGGCGACGTCTGCACGGTCGGCGACACCTGCGCGGCCGGCAAGTGCGCGCCGGGCGCCCTGCAGAGCTGCGACGACAACAACCCCTGCACCGACGATGTGTGCGACGCCAAGCAAGGCTGCGCGCCGAAGAACAACGCGGCGCCCTGCGATGACAACAACGCCTGCACGACCAAGGACGCTTGCGCCGGTGGCGCCTGCAAGGGCGGCACCGCGAAGCTCTGCGACGACGGCAACCCGTGCACCATCGACCTCTGCCACCCCGGAGTTACGGGCGCTAAGACGGGTTGTCAGTTCGTCAACGACGACAAGTCGGGCTGCAGTGATGACAACGTCTGCACAACCGGCGACGCCTGCAGCGCTGGCAAGTGCACGCCCGGCAAGGTCCAGCTCTGCGACGACCAGAACGTCTGCACGCTGGACGTATGCGACCCGAAGAAGGGCTGTATCGGCACGCCGAACACCGCGAGCTGCAGCGACAACGACGTGTGCACCGTCGGAGATGTGTGCAAGTCGGGCAAGTGCGAGGCTGGCGCCTATCAGAACTGCGATGACCAGAACGCCTGCACCGTGGACGCTTGTGACCCAAAAACCGGCTGCACACACGACCTGACCGAGGCCAAGTGCGACGACGGCAACGCGTGCACGGTCGGCGACACCTGCATCGGCGGCAAATGCACGCCCGGCCTGGGGCAGATCTGCGAAGACGCGAACGCGTGCACGAACGACGGCTGCGACATCGTGAAGGGCTGCGTGAACGTGGCCAACAGCGCGCCGTGCGACGACGGCAATGGCTGCTCGCTCGGCGACGTCTGCAGCAAGGGCAGCTGCATCGCGGGCGACAAGACCAAGGACTGCGACGACCTCGATGTCTGCACCCAGGACCTGTGCTACCCCGGCAGCGGGTGCAAGCACTTCGCCAACACCGCCGCGTGCGACGACGGCAACACCTGCACCACGAGCGACGCGTGCGCGGACTTCAAGTGCGCCGCGGGCCCGAAGCTGGACTGCGACGACCAGAACTTGTGCACCAATGACGCCTGCAACCCGAAGACCGGCTGCACGCACGCGCCCAACGGCAACAAGCCGTTTGGCCCGCTCGTGGACGACGCCTCCAAGAACAGCGGCTTGTGGGAGTTCAAGGCGAGCACCGGGCCCGTGCGGTTCACCCACGCCGGCACCGGCTGGTACGCCCTCTCCGCGCCGCAGAACGCCGAGCACACCATGACGCTGCAGGCCAAGGTGGATCTAGCCTGCGCGTTCAACCCGACGCTGTACTTCGATGAGCGTTTCCAGGGCGGATCGCACTGGGTGGAGATCAGCGACGACGGCGCGAAGACGTGGTCTCCGTCGTTGATCCGTGGCGGCAAGAGCGACTACATCTGGCGGACCCAAGACCTCGACCTGACGGGCTACAAGGGCAAGAAGATCTTGGTTCGCTTCCGCGTCCAGACAACCTCGACCAGCTACTGGTGGAATATCCGAAATATCGCGGTGCGAGAGGCCGATCCCGTGCCCAAGACGGTGAGCTGGGGCGCCGCGATCGACTGCGGCGACTTCGCTACTGAGGGCCCGGGTTGGGCCTGCAACATTGACGGCGACGGCTACCAGCTCAACTACAAGAGCTACAACTTGGTGCCGAACCCCAACCGCCACATCAACACCGCGCGATTCAACCTGCGCTTCGACGTCTCTAAGGTCGCAGAGCCCTACTTCACGTTCGAGGAGCGGGCCTACTACGGCATCCTGAAGGTGGAGACGCGGTCCCCTGGCGGCGCCTGGGCTGAGGCCTTCCTCCGCGGCTGGGCTGTGGACTACGCGTGGCGCCTGCGCGTGGTCGACCTCAGCGACTTCAAGGGCAAGGTCGTGGAGATGCGCTTCACGGTGCACAACCCCCACAACGACAGCCACTGGGGCGACGTTCGGCGGATCAAGTTTGGCGTCAAACCGAAGCCAAAGTCGGACCTCGCCTACGGCCAGCCCCTCGCGGCGTGCGCCGACTGGCAGCTCGAGGACGCAGTGTGGGAGTGCGACGCGGCCAGCACCGACTGGCTCCTGCAGGGCACGTCCGACACGGCGACGACGAACGCGGCGAATGGGTACTGGCACTACGCGAACTACGAGCGTCAGATCGACCTCTCCAAGGCCAAGGATCCGGCGCTAAAGTTTGAACACAGCTCCTACTACGGCTCGCGCACCTTCGAGGTCAGCACCGACGGCGGCAGCTGGACCACCGTGTGGAGCGCCGGCAACACGGCCGACACCGTCTGGCGAAAGATCGAGGTCGACCTAGGCCAATTCCTTGGCAAAAAGATCTGGGTGCGGATCGGCTACGTGCCCCACTCCACCGACCGTTGGTGGCGCCTAGCCAAGATTCGAATCGAGGAGGCCGCCAAGCCCTGGCCTGAGGTCGCCTTCACGACGCCCGCACACGACTGCAACGCGTGGGTCGCCGAGAACGCGACTTGGCAGTGCGACCCAGCGCAGAGCAGCTATCAGTTCCGCTACGCCGTGCCCGTCGGTCTACCCACGGGATACTGGGTCGCGCTGACCAACGAGCGCGTATACAAGCTCGCCGGGCAGGCCAATCCGCACGTGCAGGTCCAGTTTCGGCACTACTACGGCTCGCTCAAGGTGCAGGCCAGCCCGGACGGCGTCCAATGGGACGACCTGTATTCGATCGGCAACGGCGCCGACCTTGTGTGGCGTACGTTGACCTTGTCGCTCTCAGCCTACAAAAACGGGGGCACAGTCAGGCTGCGCTTCCTGGTGACGCCGCACAGCCCGACCTATTGGGGCGAGCTCCGCAACTTCAAGCTCCTCAACGTCGTGGCACCCTCGGTGGTGAAACCAGCGGCCGCCTTCAAGTGCGCCGGTTGGGCGTTCGAGGGGGGTGCGTGGGACTGCAAGTCGACGAGCGAGGGCACGCTGCTGCGCTACGAGGGCCAGCCGACGGTCGCTAACGTCAGCCCGAACGCTTACCTCCACTATGCGGAGACGAGCCAACAGATCGACCTCGCCGGCCTCAAAAAGCCGATGCTGCGGACGACGATGCGGCACTACTACGGTGAGCTGCACACCTATGTGAGCACGGACGGCCAGAAGTGGCATCTGCTCGACAAGCTCACCAACGTTCAGGATCGAATCTGGCGTAAGCGCACGTTCGACCTGACGACCTGGCTCGGCAAGAAGGTGTTTGTGCGCTTCGCCTCCAGGCCGAACAGCCCGACGTATTGGGG
The DNA here is from genome assembly GCA_937910235.1 of uncultured Myxococcales bacterium. Taxonomy (GTDB): domain Bacteria; phylum Myxococcota_A; class UBA9042; order UBA9042; family UBA9042; genus UBA9042. Next base: position 18,261 of record CALENB010000524.1, read on the forward strand.
CGAGGTCAAGGACATCAGCATCGACGAGTACGTCGCGCCCGCGGTCGCCAAGCTCGGTGACGTCGTGAAGCTCGCCGACCTGGAGATGGAGGGCGGCTGGAGCTACGATTTCGTCGACAAGCGCTTCGAAGGCTCACACGAGTTCGTGAACCATTATCAATCGTTGATGTTCAAGAAGGTCTATGACCTGTCAGGCGCGACGAAGCCTGTCTTGCGCTTCGAGCATGGCTGGTACAACGGCTATGGCTACGTTGAGGTGAGCCTCGACGGCGTGACGTGGAAGAGCGTGTGGAGCGACACCTTTCACGGCAAGCGATCCTCCGTGATGCGTCCCGAGTGGATCGACCTGTCCAGCGTGAATGGCCAGTCCGACGTGCGCATTCGCTTCCAGCACTACGCCTACAACTACGAGATCGAAACGTCGTCGTACTGGGGCATCAACAACATCCAAGTCGTCGAGTACAAACCCACGCCGACGCGCAAGGCGCCGACCAAGCTCGGCTCGACAGACTTCGACAGTCGCGGGCTCTGGACGTACAACGCGACGACGGCCGAGTTCTCGCTCAACAAACCGCAGTCTGCGCAGGTCGCGACGTACACGGGCAGCGACCACTTCCTGTGGCCGAATGTCGCCGTGGATGTCTCCGCCATGAAGGAGCCGGTGCTGCGCTTTCAGCAGCGCAACTACGCGCTCACACGCTACATCGAGGTCAGTGACGATGACGGTCAGACCTGGCAGCAGGCCGACCTCGTGTCGCGGAGTTCTCAGGGTGTGTGGCAGTCGGTGCTGGTCGACTTGAGCCCGTGGAAGGCGTCCAAGGCGCTGCTTATTCGACTGCGTACCAACCTGAACAACGGCACGTACTGGTGGCAAGTCCGGTCGCTTGAGGTGCTCGAGAAACCCGCGCTCAAGTCCGTTCCTGCCGGGTTTACGGCGAAGACGTCCGATTGGGCGCTGGAGAGCGGCTGGAATGAGAACGCGGGCCTGAATCTCCTTGAGCGCAAGGCGGACGCCCTCGCTGAGTACTCCGCGGCGGAGTCGACGTTGACGTGGGACCTATCGCAGGCGACCGCTCCCAAGATCGTCTACGACTCCACCTACTCAAACGCGACGCGGCAGATCTTCGTGAGCGTCGATGGTTTCGCCTGGGAGCTGGTGAGCAGCGTCGGTGGCACGCAGCAGACGATGAGCACGCAGACCGTGGATCTCGCCAAATTTGCCGGAGTCAAAGCGCTGCAGGTGCGGCTCTACTCGCACATCCAGACGATCGATTTCTACTGGCGCGTCAAGAATCTGAAGGTGGTGGCCAAATGAACGGGACGACATCGATGATGAGGATGAAGATGAACCAGCGCCTCGTTAGAACACCACCGCTACGCGCCTGCTGGGCGTCTTCCGCGCTGATGGTGGGCCTGTTGGTCGGCCTGCTTGGCTGCGGGGATGATCTGCCGACCGAGAACACCGAGGACGCCGCCATCGGTGTGGCCGACGGCATCGAAGATGGCAACGTCTTCCCGGATGGCATCGGACCGGGCGGGGAGGCTTGCCCAGACGGGATCGGCTGCCCTTGTGTGGCCAACGACGACTGCACGAGCGGGCTGTGTTGGGATGCCAGCAAGGGCGTCGAAGCCACCAAGGACAACGCCGGCGCCTGCGCGAAACCCTGCGAGACCAACGGCAAGCCGGGTTGTGACGACGGCAGCCCGTGCACCGTCGACAGCTGCACGCCATCGGTCCACAAAGACACCGACGCGCAGTGCGGCCACGCGCCGCTGAAGAACGGCACTGGATGCGACGACGGCAACGCCTGCTCGAGCGCCGACCGCTGCGTGGCGGGGGCATGCACGGGCGACCTGGTCGTCTGCAACGACAACAACCCCTGCACCTCGGATAGCTGCAAGGGAGGCAGCGGCGCCGGTTGTGTGTACGCCAACAACGACGGCGCGCCCTGCGACGATGGCAGCGTGTGCACGACCAACGATGCGTGCGGTGGCGGCGCGTGCGTCAGCGGCAAACCGACCGCCTGCGATGATCAGAACCCGTGCACGGAAGACGCGTGCGACGGCAAGCTTGGCTGCACCTACAAGGCGACCACGGCGGGCTGTACCGACGGCAACGCGTGCACGGCTGGCGACGCCTGCAAGGGCGGGGTCTGCGTGCCGGGTCAAGGCGTGCTCTGCGACGACGGCAATCCGTGCACCACCGACGCCTGCCTGCCGGCCGCGGGCTGCACCGTGACCAACGATGACGGCGCGACGTGCAGCGACGGGGACGTCTGCACGAAGGGCGACACCTGCGCCGGCGGCACCTGCGCGCCCGCGAAGCAGCAGTCGTGCGATGACGGCAACCCCTGCACCATCGACAGCTGCGACAAGGTGAAGGGCTGTCAGCAGACCAAGCTCGACGGCGACGCGTGCGATGACGGCACCGTGTGTACGGTGGGCGACACGTGTAAGGCGGGCGCCTGCACCCCGGGCGGCGCGCTCGCGTGCAACGACGGCAACCCCTGCACAACGGACGCCTGCGACCCACTCATAGGCTGCAAAACCAAGCCAGCAGACGGCAAAGTGTGCGTGCCTGCGGGCAACAGCTGCGATGTCGGTGGTGTCTGTGCTGCTGGGGTCTGCAAGACGGTGAAGCAGTCCGGGTGCAATGACGGCAACCCGTGCACGACCGACACGTGCGATGCCAAGACCGGGGCGTGTAGCTACGAGCCGGTGACGGACGGCGACGCCTGCAATGACGGCGACGCCTGCATCGTCAGCGAGACCTGCCAGAAGGGCGCGTGCCTTGGAGCGCCTGCCGATTGCGACGACAACAATGGCTGCACGACGGACGCTTGCGACGCGGAGACGGGCTGTTCGCATGCTGTCGGCCTCGCCAAGGACGCCACCAAGGGCTGCGACGACGGCAACCTCTGCACGGTGGGCGACGCCTGCAAATCCGGCGTCTGCCAGCCGGGTCAGCCCCAGAACTGCGGCGACGGCAACCCCTGCACCGACGCGGCCTGCGACCCAGCGAGTGGCTGCAAGCCCGGCGCAAAGGGTTCGAGCTGCGACGACGGCAACGCCTGTACGACCGGCGACAGCTGCGTGGCCGGCAACTGCGTGCCCGGCAAGCCGCAGAGCTGCGATGACGGCAACGCCTGCACGCTCGACAGCTGCGACCCCAAGAGCGGCTGCAAAGCCAAGATCGCGGGCCTCTCCTGCTCTGACGGCAACGTCTGCACGGTCGGTGACGGTTGCCAGGGCGGCCTCTGTGTCGCAGGCAAGCTGCAGGTCTGCAGCGATGGCAACACCTGCACCAACGACACGTGCGACGCCATCAAGGGCTGCGTCGCGCTGAACAACACGGCGAGCTGTGACGACGGCGACGTCTGCACCAGCAACGACATCTGCCAGGGCGGCGTCTGCAACTCTGGCGTCGCGCTCTCGTGCGACGACAAGAACGGCTGCACGGACGACTTCTGCGAGAAGAAGACGGGCTGTGTGCACTCGCCGACAAACAGCGCGTGTGACGACGGCAACAAGTGCACCGTTGGCGATGGCTGCAAGACCGGCAAGTGCTTCCCGGGGACCAAGCAGGTCTGCGACGACAAGAATCACTGCACGACGGACAGCTGCCATCCGACCAAGGGCTGCGTTCAGACCGCCAACACCCTCGGCTGCGACGACGGCAACATCTGCACCGTGGCGGACACGTGCGGCGGCGGGGCCTGCAATCCGGGCTCAAAGCAGCTGGCGTGCAACGACGGCATCTTCTGCACCGATGACTTCTGCGATCCGAAGACCGGCTGCAACTCGGTGAAGACCGACCGGCTCTGCAACGACGGCGACGCCTGCACCATCAAAGATGCGTGCAAGCTGGGCGTGTGCGTCGCTGGCGCCGCGAAGAACTGCGACGACCTCAACAAGTGCACGGACGATTTCTGCGACGCGACCAAGGGCTGCATCCACGTCGCCAATGGGCCCAACGCGTTCAAGCCCTTCTACGACGCAGCCCAGTACAACAAGGACTACTGGGCGTTCGGCGGCACGACGACCATCAAGGCCTTCGGCCACGCTGGGGCGGGCTTTTACCGCATGATCACGGGCGACGCCGGCAGTACGCAGACCATGACGCTGCAAGAGAAGGTGGATCTGAAGTGCACGGGCGCGCCGTACCTCTACTGGACGGAGCGCTACGCCGGCGGTCAGCTCTTCGTCGAGGCCAGCAAGGACGGGCTGATCTGGGTTCCGATGGCCAAGCACATCAACATCACAGACCACGTCTGGCGTGAAAACGAAGTCGACCTGTCGCAGTACAAGGGGATCCCGGTGTGGGTCCGCTTCCGCGCGGTGCCCTCCAACACGAGCCAGTGGTGGGACATCCGCGAGATTCGGCTCTCGGAGAAGGCGAAGGACCTGCCCGTCAAGCCATGGGGCTACGTCAACTCATGCGCGACCTGGGAAACGGAGGGGCCAGCCTGGAAGTGTGACAAGACCACGTCGCCCTACCAGCTGCGTTACAACGGCGTGACGCAAGTTCCGGATCCGAACAACTACGCCAACATCATTCGTCAGAACGTCGTGCTCGACGCGGCCGACGTGAAGAATCCGGCGCTGTCGTTTGAGGAGCGAGCGGGCGGCGGCACGCTGTACGTCGACATCCGCAAGCCGGACGGCGTCTGGGAGAACATCTACACCCGCGCCTCGCTGACCGACTACGTGTGGCGGACCCGCGTGCTCTACGTCGGCAAATACGCCGGCGCGCAGGCCCAGGTTCGCCTCCGATCCACACAGAGCAACGCTCAGTTCGGCCATGTGCGCAACGTCACCGGCATCGATAAGGCGCCACCGGGCACGCCGACGACGCAGGGCGTCCCAAGCAAGCTCCAGTCGTGCGGCGATTGGACCTACGACGGCAGCGCGTGGCTCTGCAATCCGAGCGCGAAGGTCTGGGACCTGGGTTGGGTCGGCGACAGCTCGTCGGAGTACAACACCAACGGGTACCTGCACTACGCGCTGTGGGGCAAGCGGCTCGACCTGACCAAAGCCAAGGACCCCGTGCTGCGGTTCGACCGACGCTACTACAATGGCTACACCTACCTGCAGATCAGTGAGACCAAGGCGAACTGGACGAACGTATGGACCAACATCAACGGCTCGGACTACGTCTGGCGCCCGCAGATCGTGGACCTCAGCAAGTACGTCGGAAAGACGTGGTATGTGCGTTTTGTCGTGCAACCCAACAACGGCGGCTACTGGTGGCAGCTCCGCAACCTGCGGTTGGACACCAAGCCCGCGGCGCTGTCGGTGAGCAAGTATCCCTTCACGCTGGCGTGCGCGGACTGGACGTTTGAGGGACCCAGCTGGAAGTGCGACAACGCCAAGAAACCCTGGTTTCTCCGCATGGACGCGGTGGACACGTTGCCAAACCCAGGTGGCTACAGCCAGCCAGCGCTCCTCGCCCGCTGGGTTGACCTGACGGCTGCGAAGGCCCCCGGGTTCGCCTTTGAGTACCGCCGCCACTACAGCGTCGTGAACTTCGAAGTGAGCGAGGACGGCAGCGCCTGGCAGACCCTGCACACCTTTGGCTCGGCGATCGACTACGTGTGGCGCAAGGCCCACATCGATCTCGCCAAGTTCAAGGGCAAGAAGATTCTCATTCGCATCAATGGGGTGCCGAGCTCGTCCACCTACTGGGGCGAGCTCCGCAACGTGCGGTTCTTGGACGTAGAGCCCGTGGTTACGGTTCCGTACCTGAAAGCCACCAGCGCGTGTACAGGCTTCGAGCTGGAAGGCATCGGCTGGCGTTGCGCCGACGCTGGTCAGGACTGGAAACTTCGCTTCGACGGCGTCTCGACCGAGCCCAATCCCAATGGCTACTACCAGCACGCGCGCAGTACGTGGCTCCTCGATCTGGCCGGAGCTAAGGCGCCGACCCTGTACTTTGACTACCGCCACTACTACGGGACGCTGCGGATCAACATCGAAGGCCCGAACGACGTCCCGAAGACCATCTACACCGAGGCCGGCAGCTTCGACACGGTGTGGCACGACCGGACCGTCGACCTGAGCGCCTACGCAGGGCACAAGATCTACGTCACCTTCACGGCGGTCCCTGGCGGCGATCCCTACTGGGGCGAGATCCGAAACATCGCCTACAAGGAGCGTTTGCCGGTCGTCACCAGCCCGATCGGCTCGACGCTCGGCAAGGATGACTTCGTGCCCCACGGCGGATGGTCCTGGCACGCTAAAATCGCGCGTTGGCGGCTCCTCGGCACGCAGATCACGACGTATCACTGGCTCAAAAGCAACAAGGCCTACGACCTGACGCAGGCAAAGAACCCGGTGATCATCTATCGGGAAGCGACGTGGGGACCGGCGCGGTATCTCAAGGTCTCCGTCGACGGCGTCAACTGGGAGGACGCCGGGCTGGGGAGCAACATCAACGACCCCGTCGCGCATCGCCGCGAGATCAGCTTGGACAAATGGATCGGCAAGAAGGTCTACGTCGCGTTTGCTGGATACCCCTACTTGACGACGAACTGGTGGGAGGTCTTCGACATCCGCATCGTCGAGAAACCGGCCCAGGTGAAGGTCAAAGCGGGGACGCAACTCACCGCGTCGCAGTGGGACGCCGAGGGCAACTGGAGCTGGACGTCGGGTGCCTTCTGGAGCCTCAACCATGGCGTAAATGGCGGCTCTAACAGCGACGCGCTGCAGCCCTACTGGCAGACCCTGTCCACCAAGGTGGCGTTCGACGTGAGCAAGCTCAAGAACCCGACGCTGCTGTTCAAGGAGCGCAATCAGTCGAGCACGCTGTACATCGACGTCAGCTCGGATCGTGTCCAGTGGACGGAGGTGTGGGTCCACAACAGCTCGAACACCTGGAACACCTACTGGCAGCACCTCGACGTGGATCTGACGGCACACCAGGCGCAAGGTGCGCTGTACGTCCGCTTCCGCGCGCTGGCCAACAATGCGGCCTACTGGCAGGAGCTCGAAGGCGCCACCATCGTCGAGCGGCCCGTGTTGCCGACGGCGACGAAGGGCTACTCCGTGAAGCCGACGGAGTGGTTGGCGTCGGGGCTGTGGCAGTGGGACAGCAACAACAGCTGGTGGCAGGTGAGCGACACGGTCACGTCGCGATACCACCGCTACACGCTGCAGCGCACCTACAGCGTCGGCAGCAACAAGAGCGCGAAGCTGGTCCTCGAGGACGCCTACGCCTACGGGTATCGCTTCGTGCAGGTGAGCGACAACGGGTCGTCCTGGGTGACGGTGCTGCAGGCGGCGACCAACGCGACGAAGGACCAGACGTTCCATACGACCACGATCGACCTGACCGAGTTCCTCGCGTCCGTCGGCGCGAACCCGACCGTGCACGTGCGACTGCTGTGGTACGCGCCGCAATCAGGCAACTGGTGGCGTGTCCGTAAGTTGAGTTTCCAGTGAGCGGGCGTCAGGCGGCGATGCCGACGACACATCGCGATGAGATCTCGCTGCTCGCGGGCAGCGCACAGTCGATGAACGGATTCGAGGCGGAGGAAGAGATGATGTCCCAGACCATGGCGGACAAGACGCGGCCAGCGGCGGCCCGATGGGCGACCCGATGCGCAACGCGACAAGCGACGGCGGGGCTGATGCTCGCGGGGTTGCTGGCGTTCGCTGCGCCCGGCTGCGGTGGCACGGACGACGAGGGCGTGGTGGGCGACGCGCTCTCGCTCGATGTTTCCGGGCTCGACAGCAGCGTTGGCGCCGACGGCACGCAGGGCGACGCGGTGGTGGGCGACGGGCTCAACGCGGACGGCAAGGGGACCGACGCGAGCGGCAACGCCGACGCTGCGGCCGACGCGGCTCCGGCCGACGCGGGCCCGTGCACCGGCGCGGTGGGATGTCCGTGCGCAACGAAAGACGACTGCGACAGCGCGCTGTGTGTCGGCATCGGCGACGCCGCGGTGTGCGGCTTGGATTGCAAGGGCGGCTGCGACGACACGAACCCATGCACGGTTGATCTGTGTCAGCCAGCGACGGCGACGGGTGTCGAGCCAGCCTGTGCGCACGCGGCCGCCGCGGACGGTGGCACCTGCGACGACAGCAACCCGTGCACCGGCGATGGCGCCTGCACAGCGGGAAGCTGCGCCGCTGGCGCGGTCAAGGACTGCGCCGACACCAACCCCTGCACCACCGACTACTGCGACAAGTCCGGTACCTGCCAGCACGACGGCGTCAGCGGCAAACCTTGCGACGACGGGGATGTTTGCTCCGTGGGCGACGCCTGCGCGAGCGGCGCGTGCGCCGCTGGCAAGGCGCAGCTCTGCGACGACAGCAACCCGTGCACGGCTGACACGTGTGACGCCAAGAAGGGCTGCGTGAGCACCGACGACGACGGCAAATCGTGTGACGACGGTGACGCGTGCACTGGGGACACGGCGACGGCCGACACGTGCAAGGCTGGCTCGTGCGTCGCGGGCGGCGCCAAGAGCTGCGACGACGACGACCCGTGCACGCTCGACGGCTGCGCGAGCGACAAGGGCTGCACGCACGGCCTGCAAGCCGGCGCGCCGTGTAGTGATGGGGACGTGTGTACGGTCGGCGATGTCTGCGGCGCCAAGGGCTGCGATGCAGGTAAGGCGCAGCCGTGCGACGACGGTAATCCGTGCACCGATAACAGCTGCGACAAGGTCAACGGCTGCGTCAGCCTGCCGAACACGGTGACTTGCACCGACGGCAACGCGTGCACGACGGGCGACGCCTGCGAGGCTGCGGCCTGCAGCCCCGGGAAACTGACGTCGTGCGACGACAACAACCCCTGCACGACCGACGCGTGCGATCCGGGCGACGGCAAGTCGTCTGGCGGCTGCGTGAACAGCGCCGCGGACGGCGGCGCGTGTGTGCCACAGGACGACAGCTGCGCCGTGACCGGGATTTGCGCGGCGAAAGCCTGCAAGAAAGTGGCCGTGACCGGCTGTGACGACGGCAACCCGTGTACGACGGATGCGTGTGACAAGGCGACCGGTACATGCGTCTACAACGCCGGAAAACTCGGCGTGACGTGTGACGACGGCAACGTCTGCACCGAGAAAGATGCCTGCGCGACCGGCGGCTGCAAGGGCGCGGCGCGGGGCTGCTCAGATGGCAACGCCTGCACGACCGACGCCTGCGATCCCAGCGTCACAGGCGGCTGCGTCAACGCCGCGGGGGCTGGCTTGTCGTGTAACGACGGCGACCTCTGCACCGCCAATGACGCCTGCAAGAACGGCGCGTGCGCCGCCGGCGGCAAGCTGGCGTGCGACGATGGCAACCCCTGCACCGACGACAGCTGCGATGCAAAGAAGGGCTGTGTCAACGCCGCCAACAGCAAGCCTTGCGACGACAACAACGGCTGCACGGCCGGCGACGTGTGCGGCCAGGGCGCCTCGGGCGTGGCGGTCTGCAAGCCAGGCGCGGCGAAGACCTGCGACGACGGCAAGCACTGCACCAAAGACATCTGCGATCCGAAGGCGAGCGGCGGCGCGGGCGGATGCGTCTCGACGCCCGATGACGGGCTCGGCTGCGACGACGGCGACGTCTGCACCGAGGGCGACGTCTGCAAGAGCAGCACGTGCACCTCGGGCCCCGCGCAGCTGTGCAATGACGACAACGTCTGCACCAAAGACGCCTGCGACCCGAAGAAGGGCTGTGTCACCACGGCTATCCCTGGCCCATGCAACGACGGCGACATCTGCTCGGTCGGTGACACCTGCAACGCTGGGAAGTGCGCGCCCGGGAAGCTCACGGTCTGCGACGACAACAACGCCTGCACCTCCGACAGCTGCCACTACCAGAAGGGCTGCGTCTACGCTGCGCTCACGGGCGCCTGCAACGATGGCGACGCCTGCACCAGCGGGGATGCGTGCCAGGGCGGCAAGTGCGCGGGGGCCAAGCCGACCGTGTGCGATGACGGCAACATCTGCACCGACGACAGCTGCGACAAGCTGAAGGGTTGCCTGATCAAGCCAAACACCAAGGTGTGCGATGACAACAACGTGTGTTCACTCGGCGACGCGTGCTCGGGTGGCACCTGCAAGGCGGGGCTCAAGACCAAGGTCTGCACCGACGGCAAGGTCTGCACGGCGGACGAGTGTGACAAGGTCAAGGGTTGCCAGTTTCCGGCCAACTCCGCGGAGTGCTCCGACGGCAACGCCTGCACCAAGAATGACCAGTGCGACACGTTCAAGTGCATCTCGGGGCCGAAGCTGTCCTGCGATGATCACAACCTCTGCACCGACGACAGCTGCAACACGACGACCGGCTGCATCCACGCCAAGAACAGCCACCCGGCGTTCAAAGCCATCGTCGACAACACCACGAATGACAGCGGCTTGTGGGCGCTGAGCGCGTCGAACAACAAGGTCAAGTGGACGTTCTCCGGGTCGTACTGGCGCATGCTCGGTTCGCTCTACGCAGCCCAGCGGATGACGCTGAAGCCCGTGCTGGACCTCTCCTGTGCGGTTGCGCCGACGTTGTACTTCGAGGAGCGCTACTACGGTGCGCCGCTGTCGGTTGAGGTCAGCCTGGATAACAACGTCTGGACGGTGGTGCACAACGGCACGTCGGGGTCGGACTACGTCTGGCGTCCGCGAGAGGTCGATCTGAGCGGCTACATCGGCAAGAAGGTCTATCTTCGCTTCGCCACCGCGCCGTCGAACTCAACGTACTGGTCCAACCTGCGTCTCATCGAGATGCGCGAGAAGAAGCCAGCGCCGAAGTTGGTCACCTGGGGCGCGGCGATGTCGTGCGGCGACTTCGTGATGGAGGGCCCACTGTTCCAGTGCGTGAAGGACGGCGCCGGCTACCAGCTGCAGACCAAAGGCGCCGCGATGACGCCCGAGGCCTACAAGTACGCCAACATCGCGCGCTTCAACGTGCGCTTTGACCGCACCAAGGTGAAGCTGCCGCGCCTCGTCCTCGAAGAGCGACATCGCTACAGCTCGCTCTCGGTCCGAATCCGGCAGGCGGGTGAGTTGAAGTGGCAGACGGTGTGGCAGCGCCCTGGCGGCGGGATCATCGACCCCATCTGGCGGCAGCATCGCATCGACTTGGGTAACGTGCCTGGAGACGTCTGGGAGGTCGCCATCGCGACCAACTACGGCAACACCGACTTCTGGATGGACCTGCGCAACATCGCGTTCACCACAACGCCGGCTGACCTGACCCCGCACAAGGCGCCCTACAAGTGGACGAAGTGCGATGGCCTGGATTTGGAGGGCGACGCGCTGACGTGCGATCCGACCAGCAAGGTCTACGACTATCGCTGGGAGACCGGTTCGACGGGCGACAAGGGCACGTACAGCTACTGGCACCGCATCAACGTGTTGCGCCGGGTCGATCTGACGGCGTTGACGAACCCGATCGTGCGTTACTACCAGCGCTACTACCGTGGCGATGCGCGCATCGAGGCGTCGCTGGATGGGATTCAGTGGACCAGCCACACGTACCAGAACTACGGCGCGTCCGACTACGTGTGGCGCGAGGTCATCGGCGATCTCAGCCAGTACAAGGGCAAAGTGATCTGGCTCCGCATGGCCATCAACCCGCGCTACTCATCGAGCGTCTGGGGCGAGATCAAGGGGCTGGAGGTGGCGGATACCCCGAAGGCGTGGCCTGTGGTGAAGTGGGGACCGCAGACGTTCACCTGCAGCCAGTGGGCCTTCGAGGGCACGGGGTGGACGTGCGACGGCACGACGGGATTGAAGCAGGTCGGCAACAGCGACCAGCCCAGCCCGAACGCCTACTACCAGGCCGCGACCTACCAGCGCACGTTCGATCTGACCGGGGTCTCCAACGCGGTCGTCCGCTTCGAGCAGCTCAGCCGCTACGGCGAGCTGCAGCTTGACGTTCGCAAGAAGGGCGGTGGCTGGCTGACGGTGTGGTCGAGGGGCAACGCGCTCGATCCCATCTTCCGGCACGTCGAGGTGGATCTCTCCGCCTACAGCAGTCAGCAGATCGAGCTGCGATTCAACGGCCGGCCGCTCTACCCGGAGACCCAGCCGCAGAGTCTGGAGATTCGCAACGTCACGCTCGGCACGAAGGCGACGCTGCCCACCATCACGTTCGGCGCGGCGATGACCTGCAACTTGTGGCGCAAGGAAGGGGACGCCTTCACGTGCGACCCCAACCTAGCCAAGTGGACCTGGCGTGTGAACATCCCGAAGAACGACGGGACCCAGAGCTACTACCACCACGCCGAGTTGATGGCGTGGGTGGACCTGACCAAGGCCGTCGACCCGCAGATCTACTTCGATTACGCCGACTACGGTTCGACGTACTTCTACATGCAGGTGATCACCGAGGGGGGTAAGTGGCTCTCGCTGAACACCGTCTACAACCTGCCCGACTCGCAGTTCCTGACGGAGATGCGCTACGACTTGTCGCCCTACGTCGGCAAGAAGGTGCGCTTCCGCATGCTCGGCCGGCCGGCGTCCTCCAGCTACTGGACCGAGCTGCACAACATCTCGCTGCGGGAACGCGACAAGATCACGTCGCTCAAGCCCGGCGCGGCGGTGACGACCAAGGACTTCCGGGCCGAGGGCTCGTGGGCGTATGACACCAAAGACGCGACGTGGAAGAGCGGAACGGCCTATTTCTCGGCCTATCAGACGCTTCGATTGAAGTCTGCGTTCGACTTGTCGGGCGCATCGAAGCCGGAGCTGCGCTTCCTGAGCCGGTCCAAACACACCTACCAGCTGGTCGACGTCAGCACAGACGGCGTGCAGTGGTCGAACGTGTGGCTGCTGCAGACCTCTGGTCAACACGTCCCGGATTTCGAGCCCATCATCATCGACCTCAGCCCGTGGGCCGGCCAGAAGCAGATCTTCGTGCGCTTTCAGGCCCACCCCTATGGGTCGGTGGCGGATCTGTCCCATTGGTGGGTCAAGAACGTGACCATCGCTGAGCACGTGTCGCTGCCGGTGGTCAAGGCGCCGGTGACGCTGACGACCGCGCACCTCAACATGACCGGCGAGTGGAAACAGGACGCGACGACGGGCGCGTTCACGCTGAACTACCCGGCGTCCGCTGCGATCGACGCGACGTACACGGGCTACCATCAGCTCTGGCCGAAGGTGCGCCTCGACCTGAGCGGGCTCAGCACGCCTGAGCTGACGTTCACGACGCGTCGCTACAACGCCCTGCCGTACGTGGATATCAGCGTCGACCAGGGCATCACGTGGCAAACGCTGCAGGTCGTCGGGGTGGAGGATGACGTCGTCTGGCGCGAGCAGTCCGTGGACCTGGGGGCCTACAAGGGCAACAAGTCGGTGATGATTCGTGTGCGCGCGCGCCCCGGCAACAAGGCGTACTGGTGGCAGGTGAAGGACCTGCGGGTCGACAATCGATTCGTCTACCCATCGGTCAAGGCGGACACGATCTCGGCGCTGACCGCCTGGAAGCTGGAGCAGCCTGGCTGGTCGGTCAACGCGGCCGGGTACCTGGAGCGCAAGGTCGACGCCATCAACAAGTACACCTACGCGACGCTGCTGGTCTCGTTCGATCTGAAGACCGTGCCGAAACCGGTGCTCCACTTCGAAGAGACGGGGCTCAACGTCTCGCGCTACGTCGAGGTCAGCGATGACAACATCATCTGGCAGACGTTCACCGTGCCAGGCGCCGCTCCTGGCGCGACCTGGACGGCGAAGAGCATCGATCTCCCGTCATTTGGTGGGAGCCCGACCGTCTACGTGCGGATCCGCGGCCATATCGCCGTGAAGGATCGCTACTGGCGCGTGCGAAAGCTCACGATCAGCAAGAAGTAGACGAACTCGTTCGAGCGCCAACGCGGCGCACAACCACGCGGAGCCCTCCCGGCTCCAGCGGCCCCCACCCGGGGCTTTGAGGCCGACCATGAACACGACCTCCCTGAATCTACGCTGGCCGCACGGCCTGCTCGTTCTGGGTCTGATTACCGCGACCAGCGTTGGGTGCGGCGACAATTTGCCGCGCTTTGACGAGGCGACGGCTGACGCTGCGCCCGACGTCGCGGACGCTGCGGACACGACCGACATCGGTGAAGGCTGCCCAGGGGCGCTCGGCTGCGCCTGCGCGGCCGATGACACCTGCGACAGCGGCTACTGCCATCCTGCGTCGGGCGACAAGCAGGAGGCGCAGTGCGCGACGCCGTGCGAGACGGCCGGCGACAAGGGCTGCAATGACGGCAACCCGTGCACCACCGACCTCTGCGACGCCAGCACCGATTCAGATAAGTCCTCGACATGTTCCCACACGGCTGTGGCCAACGGTGTGGTGTGCAACGACGGCGACGCCTGCACGACGTCGGATGTGTGCGGCGCTGGCGCCTGCGCGGGCGCGGCTAAGGATTGCGGCGACGGTGATCCTTGCACCACGGACACATGCGAGAAGGCCACCGGCTGCTCGCACGGCGATGACGACGGCAAGGCGTGTGACGATGGCGACGCCTGCACCGGTGGCAAGGCCGGCGACGCGTGCAAAGGCGGCAAGTGCGCCGGCGGCGCCGCGGTCGATTGTGATGACGCCAACCCGTGTACGACCGACAGCTGCGACAAGACGACGGGCTGCGGCCACACGGCGCTGGACGGCGGCGGCTGTGACGACGGCAGCGCCTGCACAGGCACCAAGGCCAAGGCCGACACGTGCGTGAAGGGCGTCTGCGAGCCCGGCGCGCCGGTCGTGTGTGACGACGCCAACCCCTGCACTACCGACGCGTGCGACGCCGCGGCCGGCTGCACGGTCACGGACGCGGACAGCACACCCTGTGACGACGGCAACGCCTGCACGTTGGGTGACACCTGCAAATCGGGCGGATGCATCGGCGGAAAGCCGCTCAGCTGCGACGACGGCAACCCCTGCACCACGGACGCCTGCGACCCAGACGGCAAGACCTCCGGTAATCAGGGTTGCGTCAACACGGCGCTCGACGGCACCCCGTGCGACGATGGGTCGGCCTGTACGGGCGCAAAGGACGCTGCCGGCGATGACGCGGACCACTGCGTGAAGGGCGCCTGTACGCCGGGCGCGCCGAAGAGCTGTGATGACGCCAACCCGTGTACGACCGACGCGTGCGAGCCGGCCGCCGGCTGCACCATCACCAATGACGATGGCGCGAAGTGTGTGCCAGGCACCGGCAACAAGTGCGACACCGGCGGCCTCTGTGCTGGCGGCGCGTGCAAGGTTGTGCAGCAGGTGGGCTGCGATGACGGCAACCCCTGCACGGCGGACAGCTGCGACCAAACCACTGGGCTGTGTGTGTACAAGTCCGCGTCGGACGGTGCGCAGTGCAGTGACGGCAACCCGTGCACCGACCAAGACGCCTGCAAATCCGGGGTATGCGCGGCGAAGCCGAAGGTCTGCGACGACGATAACGTCTGCACCGCCGACGCCTGCGATCCCGCGCCGGCGACGGGCCCTGGCGGCTGCACGACCAAGCCGCTCGACGGTAAGTCGTGCAGCGACGGGACCGTGTGCACCAGCGGAGACGTCTGCGCGGCGGGCACGTGCAAAGGCGGCAAGGCGCTCTCTTGCGACGACAACAACCCCTGCACCATCGACCTCTGCGACAAGGCCAAGGGCTGCGCGTCGACGCAGAAGACGGGCGATTGCGACGACGGCAACGCTTGCACCGACAAGGACACCTGCAAGGCTGGCTGGTGTAACCCAGGTGGCCTCAAGGTCTGCGATGACGCGAACGCCTGCACCACGGACAGCTGTGACCCGAAGCAGGGCTGCAAGAACGACGCGGTCGCGGCGAGCTGCAACGATGGCAACCTCTGCACCGTGGCCGATACGTGCGACAAGGGCAGCTGCAAGTCCGGCACGACGCAGACCTGTGACGACAACAACGACTGCACGGCCGACACCTGCGACCCGAAGATCGGCTGCCAGAGCGTGACGACAAAAGCCCCCTGTAGTGACGGCGACGTCTGCACGGTCGGCGACGCCTGTAAGGGCGATCTCTGTGTCCCCGGCGCTGGCGTCAAGGACTGCGACGACAAGAACGCCTGCACCGTCGATGTGTGCGACCCGACCAAGGGCTGCGTCGTGACCGACAGCCTGAACGCGTGCACCGACGGCGACGCGTGCACCGTTGGCGACTCGTGCAAAAGCGGCAAGTGCGTGGCCGGCGCCAGCCAGCTGTGCAACGACGGCAACCCCTGCAGCGACGACAGCTGCGACGCGAAGAAGGGGTGCATCCAGGTCCCGAACAGCAAGGCCTGCGACGACGGCAACGCCTGCACGCTCGGCGATGCGTGCAAGGCGGGCTACTGCCAGGGCGGCGGCCAGACCAAGACGTGCGACGACAAGAATCCATGCACAGACGACTTCTGCGACCCCGCCAAAGGCTGCAGCCAGGTGTTGACGACGAAGCTGTGCAACGACGGCGACGCCTGCACGGTCGACGACGCCTGTGTGTCGGGCAAGTGCAAAGGTGGCAGCCCGAAGGACTGCAGCGACGACAACACCTGCACCGACGATGTGTGCGACCAGACGACGGGCTGCAAACACACGAACAACACCAAGAACCCGTTCACGCCCATCAACGACAGCGGCGCCGAAGACTCCGGCAAGTGGGCCTTCTCAGCGACGAAGGGCGCCGGGGCGTTCACCCACGTTGGCGCTGGCTACTACCGGCTCGCGGCGGGCGTGGTTGGCGAGACGTACGCGATGACGCTCAAAGCGCCCATCGACTTGGCGTGCACCGGTAAGCCGACCCTGTATATCGTGGACCGCTACGCCGTCGGCACCGCCGTCGTGGAGACGAGCCTCGACGGCAAGGCGTGGAAGACCCTCGCGACACACACTGGTTCAGACTACGTGTGGCGTCGACGGTACTGGGATCTGGGCGCGTTTGTGGGCAAAAAGCTGTATTTGCGGCTCTTGAGCAAGGTCACGTCGGCCGACCAGTGGTGGGACATCCGGGGCATCGAGATCAAGGAGAAGGAGCCGCTGCCGAAGAAGGTCGCGTGGGGAACGACGTTCGGCTGCAGCGATCTGCGCTACGTCGGTCCAGCGTTCAACTGCGACGCCTCCGAGTCTCCCTATCAGGTGCGTTACCACGGCGTGGTCCAGGAGCCTGACACCAACCTCCACCCCAACACGGCGGTGCCGAAGATGCTCTTCGACACGAAGGGCGTGACCGATCCGGCGGTGAGCTTCGAGGAGCGCAGCTACGCCGGTGGTTTGTGGGTCGACGTGCGCGAGCCTGAGGGCGCGTGGAAGCAGGTCTACGCCCGCGGCGCCGTCAGCGACTATGTGTGGCGCCCGCGGACCATCTACCTCACCGCCTACAAGGGCAAAGTGCTGGAGTTCCGATTCCGAGCGACGATGGGCACGACGGCTTGGACGCACATCCGCAGCGTCAAGATGTTTGACGAGGCGCCGCCGACGCTGCCCGCCATCGTCAAGGCGCCGCTGGCGCTGAAGGCCTGCGCAGATTGGCAGATGGATGGCACGGCGTGGCTGTGTGACAACGCGCAGACGATCTTCAAGCTGGCCTACGTCGGCGACCCGTCGGTGGACTACAACACCAACGGCTACGCCCACGCCGTTCAGTACGACAAGCGGATCGATCTGAGCGCGATGACCTCGCCGGAGCTGACGTTTGAGCATCGCTACTACTACGGGACGATGTACGTCTACCTCTCGACGAACGGCACGAGCTGGACGACGGTGTACTCACACGGCAACGGCTCGGACTACCTGTGGCGGCAACAACGCCTGGATCTGTCGTCCTGGCAGGCGAAGAAGACGCCGATCTACGTCCGCATCCTCGTCTATCCGTACACGGCCACGGGCTGGGGACACCTGCGCAACATCAAGATCGAGGAGCAGCCCAAAGCGCTGGACACGGTGGCCTATGGCACCAAGCTCAACAGCTGCGGTTGGTGGAGTTGGGAGGGGCCGAGCTGGAAGTGTGACCCGACGGAGACGAAGTGGTTGTTCCGCGTCGATGGCGTGGACACCGTCCCGGATCCAGGCGGCTACTGGCAGTACAACACGCTACAGCGCTGGATCGACGTGCCCAACAAGGGCCAGCCGAGCTTTCAGATCGAGTACCGCCGCAACTACAGCTACATTCAGCTCCAGGTCAGCACCAACGGCACCAGCTGGAGCAACCTCATGGGCAACACGGGCTCAGCGGCTGACTTTGTATGGCGGCCACTTCGCGCGGACTTGTCCTCCTACAAGGGCAAGAAGATCATGCTCCGCATCGGCGCAATCCCAAGCATCTATGGCCGCTGGATCGAGCTGCGCAAGCCGGCGTTCCAGGAGTTCAACACGTGGCCAACGGTGAAGTTCGGCGGCATGCCGGTCTGCCAGGACTGGCTGTTCGAGGGCACCGCGTGGACGTGTGGCTCAGGCTCCGACGGCTATCAGCTTCGCTACGTGGGGTCTACCGAGCAGCCCTCGCCTGACTACAGCTACCACTACGCGACGCGCGCGGCGCTGATCGACCTCAAGGATACGAAAAATCCGACGATGTACTTTGAGGCCAGCCGCACGCTGGGCTACCTCAGGATCTTCGTGTGGGGACCGGAAGACTCGTACCAACAGCTCTTTGACACGAGCAACACGTCGCTGCCCTTCTACCGACGTTATGCGGTGGATCTGACCAAGTTTGCTGGCCGCAAGATCTACGTCCGCCTCGGCGCGCTGCCCTACGGTGCGACGGCATCCGGCAAGATCCGCAACCTGATCTTCAAGGAGCGCGAGGCGGTGAAGGTGGTCAAGTACACCCACGCCATCCAGCCTGACGATTGGTGGATGGAAGGCGGCTGGCACTACGACACGAGCGCGGCCCGGTACGAGCAAGACGGTACGGTCATCAACGTCTACCACGACATGTACACCAAGATGAAGATCGACCTGACCGGCCTCACTGCGCCGCAGCTCAGCTTCAAGCAGACCAATAACAACGTGACCCGCTACGTCTATGTGAGCGAGGACGGCGCAACCTGGCAGAACGCCCAGTACATCGGCGCTGGCTACGACCCGGTCGAGCGTGTCGCCACCGTTGACCTGACAAAGTGGAAGGACAAGGCCATCTACCTGAGTTTCCGGGGCCACGTCGGCACGACTGACCGCTGGTGGCGTCTCCGAGACTTCGAGTTTCACGAGCCCGTGGTCGTCAACACCGTCCCCGCCGGCACCACCCTCGCGACCGATCAGTTTACCATCGAGGGCCTTTGGAAGTGGCTGACGCTCGAGAAGGCCTACGGGATGAACTACGGCGTCGGCGGTTCGACGCAGGACAAGTTGCTCCTGAACACGTACCAGTCGCTGACCGCCACCGCCGCTTGGGATATCACCAAGTTGAAGGCGCCGACGCTCATCTTCGACGAGCGCGCTACGGGCAGCTACTCGTACCATCGCCTCGAGTTCAGCTTGGACGGCGCGGATTGGAAACACCTGGGGTATGGCAGCCAGCAGGCCACCGGCACGGCGTTCCGGCGCGCGACGTTCGACCTGTCAACGTCAGGCGCCAAGAGCACGATTCGTGTGCGCTTCCGCGGCTACCCGTCCACCAGTGAGTATCACTGGACCGTCAAGAACGTGCGCCTCGCCGAGCCGCCCATGGTCACCGTCTTGCAGCCCGGCACGACGCTCAAATCCACGGACGTGCAGTACTACGGCGGCTGGACGTATGGCTCAGGTTACTTCGAGAAAGTGCTCAAGAGCACCAACGAGTACAACTTCCTGGAGATGCGCGACACGGCGTACAACCTGAGCGGCACCTCCAAGCCGGTCGTCGTGTTCGAAGAGGGCTACCTGCAGTGCAACGTCTATGTGTACTGCAGCCACGACGGCGGCGCCTCCTGGATCTACGTCAACGGGCTGTCGCAAAACGGCCAATATCTCGGCTTCAAGCAGCGCACGGTGTCGCTGGCGAGCTGCGCCAACAAGCCACAGGTGCAGCTGAGATTTCACGTGACGCAGCGCTACTCACCCGGCGAGTACTGGCGCATTCGCAACATCGTCGTCCTCAAGCAGTAGGCGCCCATCGATCGTGACCGCCATGAGCAGCGCGACGCGGGCCTGAGTCGAGCGGCTCACCGCGACCGGCGTTTATCTACCGGTGGCGCGTTCTTGTGGCACTTTCGGGCGGGGGCCTAGCGGCGGGTGTACGAGCGCGCGCGGGTCCTCATCAGCCTTGAGGTGCACGTGACGTTCAAACCTGAGCCCGAGCCGATGGGCCAACCGTCGGATGGCGCCTGCCCTTACGTCGGCTTGGTGGCGTTCCACGAGAGCGACGCAGCGCGTTTTCACGGCCGCGACACTGAGATCTCCGCGCTGCTCGTGCGTCGGGAAGAGCACGGTGACCGACCGCTCGTGATCATCGGTCCGAGTGGTTGCGGCAAGTCATCGCTGATCGCCGCTGGACTCATCCCGCAGCTCCGCAAAAACGCCGCAGATCAGGGCGAAGAGCTGCGCACGCACTCGATGGTGCCGACCCGGTTTCCACTCGAGGCGCTCGCGGTGGCCCTGGGCAGCCGCCAGTCGCAGACCGACGCAGAGTCCTTTGCCCTGAGCACCGAGCAGGCCGTGCACTTGGGCCGTGTGGAGACAGGGCCGACGCTGCTCGTGGTGGATCAGTTCGAGGAGCTGTTCAGCCTCTGCGCGCGCGTCGACCGACAACAGGCCTTCGCCGCCGCGCTCGTGGCCCTCGCCGCCGACGCCGAGGCTCGGACGACCGTCGTTATCGCCCTGCGCAGCGAGGCCGAGGACCGCCTCGTGGCGCTGCCTGAGCTTCAGGAGCTCGTGCGTAGCAACGCGATGCGGGTACCGCCGCTGTCAGCTGTGAACCTGCGCCGCGCCATCGAGCGACCCGCGCACGCGGTGCGTGTGGGCTTCGAGGAGGGCGTGGTCGAGCGCTTGGTTGACGAGGTGGAGGGCGAGGTCGCCGCCCTGCCCTTGCTGCAGTTCACCCTGTTGGCCCTGTGGCAGCGACGGCGCGACAGCCTCATCACGATGGCCGCGATGGACGAGATCGGCGGCGCGCGTCGTGCGCTGGAGAAGAGCGCCGAGGCCGTCTACCTCGCCCTGATCCCTGAGGAGGCGAACTGCGCACGGCGCGTGTTCGGTCGCCTGGTGCGCTGTGCGGAGTCCGGCGAGTTTGTGCGGCGACGCGCGCTCCGGAGCGAGCTGCGCAGCCTGGAGGATCCGAGCCGTGTGGACCGCGTCATGCAGCCCTTTGTCGCGGCGCGTCTGCTGGTGCAGCGACCGATCGAACGCGACGCCGTCCTCGAGATCACCCACGAGAGCCTGCTGCGCTCTTGGCCCCGATTTGCGGCCTGGTTGGAAGACAGCCGCCACCTGCTGCGCCAGCACGCCCAGCTACAAGAGGCGATGACGCGGTGGCGCGCAGGCAACGGCGACGTAGCGGACCTGCTGAGTCCCGGACGCATCGCGGCGTTCAGCGAGCTCACGGAGCTCGACGGCGAAGAGAAGCGTTTTCTGAAACAAAGCTCGGAGCATTGGCAGTGGATGGCGCAACGCAGTCTCGGCCGCCGCCGGCTGACGTTCGCGGCGCTTGGGATCGTCGCGGCGGTCGCAGCGGGCGGTTGGTGGTTTGCGTGGCAGGCCAATCAAGGCGCGCGTGACCTCGCCGCACAGGCGAAGCAGCAGGCCCTGCTCGCACACCAGCAGCGCGACCTGACGCAAGCGGCGAGCGGCCGGGAGTCGGCGCAGCGCAAGGTCGCCGATGGGCAGCGCACCCTGGCCGCCAACGCTCGCAAGGAGGCCGATCTGCGGACCGCCAAGGCCGTCGAGCTGCAGCAGAAGCTTGAGGTCGCGCGGGATCAGCTGCGCAAGGACCTGAGTACGTCGCGCGGCCGAGAGGTCGACACCGCGGAAGGCCTCGTGCGCCTGCTCGAGCGCGCGTTGCCGGATCTCGGAACCCTGGCGAGGCCGGCGCCCGACGACACGCGCGATGCCAGTGATTTCGATGGCGCGCGACGCGGACTCGTCGAGGTCGGCAAGCTCGCGGCGTATGTGCGCAGCCGGGTGTCGCTGCTCGACGCGGTCGTCAACAGCAAGGAGCGGCAGCGCGACAAGGAGTCGCTCAAGTCGATGCGGGCCCTTCACCTGCGGGTGAGCAACATGAAGCAGCGGCTGCAGTACTTCGACGCGCAGCTGCAGATCAGGCGCAAGCAACTCGAGCTGGCCCAGCGCCGTGACCATCAATGGGCGACCCTCACGCCGGCGACGCGCGCGCGGGCGACGACGTTGTCGGCGGTGCGGATCAGCTTACAGGCCGAGAAACAGCGCCTGCAGGCGCTCGCCGGCAAACGCACGGTGGCGGCGGACGCAGCGGTGTGGGAGGCGGCGAAGAAGCTGAGCGCGGCGCGCAAACCAGCCAATGAGCGCGCCCTGGTCATGAACACTGTGGGGCTGGCTTGGTACGGGTCGGGCCGATTTGCAGAAGCGCAGAAGAGCTTCGCGGCCGCGAGCCGCGCCGCGGTCAGCAACGTGCGGCGGGACCGTTACGTCATCAACCGCGCGTGGGCCGCCTACAGGGAGGCGGTAGGGCGAGAAGGGGTTGAGCGCGACAAGCTCCTGCTCCGCGCCGACGGGCTCATCCGCGATGCGGAGCGTCGCGACCCGCGGGCCAGCGCGCTGCGCGACCGGCTCCACGTGCTCAGCTATGCGTTGGAGACCCCCTAGTCCGTCTCCTCAGCGGCGCTCATCTCGCGCGCCGCCAACCCAAGCGCGACCAACAGCGTCAGCGCGCCCGGCGGCACCAACAGCGCCGCCGCGATGCCCGGATCGCCGCCGTGTACCCACACGCCGCCCAGCGCAAAACCGCCGGGCAGCAGCACCGTGGCGATGCGCAGCAGCCTGCCGATCCAGCGCCGCCGTCGCACGTCGCCGCGGCCGAGGACGGCCAGACTCGCGCCCCAGGCGATGTGGATGAGGCTCAACAGCGTCCCGTGCGCGTGGGCCAGCGTCCACATCAGCCGACGCGTCTCCTGCCCCACATCGAGGTATCCGGCGACTTTGAAGCCGTGCAGCGCTTCGAGGCCCAGCCCCGCCGTCGCGAACAGCAGCAGGCCCCACCAGCCAAATCGCAGCGCGGCCTGAGCTTGAGATGGCGGTGCGTCGGCCGCGTCCGTCGTGGGGTTACGCGGTGACAATGCTGACCATCTTGCCGGGCTTGACGATGATCTTGCGCACCACCTTGCCCTCGGTCCACTTCATGACCCGGTCGTCGGCCAGCGCGACGGTCTCGAGATGGGTCTCGGCGCTGTCGCTGGGCACCTCGATCTTGGCGCGCACTTTGCCGTTCACCATCACCGGCAGCAGATACGTCGCCCGCACCAGCTTCGCCGAATCAAACGTCGGCCACGGCTGGTGACTCAGCGACGGTCCATGACCCAAGCGTCGCCACAGCTCCTCGGTGAGGTGGGGCGCATAGGGCGACAACAGCACGAGCAGCTTCTCAGCGACCTCGCGATACAACACGTCACCGCGCAAGAGCTCATTGAGCGCCTCCATCATCGCCGCGATCGCCGTGTTAAAGCGCAGCTCCGCCGTGTCCTCGGTCACTTTCTTGATCAGACCGTGGAGCAAGCTGGCCGTCGCTTCCGGCAGCGGCGCGTCGCTCAACGGCTTCTGATACAGGCTCCAGAAGCGATAGGTGAACCGGCGAGTGCCATGCATGCCCGCGGTCTGCCACGGCTTGACCTTCTCGAGCGGCCCCATGAACAGGATGTAGAGCCGGAACGCGTCGGTGCCGAACTCGCGCAGCATGTCGTCAGGATTGACCACGTTGCCACGCGACTTGCTCATCTTCTCGCCGTCTTCGCCCAGGATCATGCCCTGGTTCACCAGCCGCGGGAACGGCTCATCGGTCGGCACCACGCCCATGTCGAAGAGCACCTTGTGCCAAAAGCGCGCATACAGCAGGTGCAGCACCGCGTGCTCCGCGCCACCGACGTACAGCGTCACGGGGAGCCAGTAGTCGACAGCCTCCGACGAGGCCGGAAAATCAGGGTTTTTCGGGTCCGCGAAGCGCAGGTAGTACCAGCACGAACCGGCCCACTGCGGCATGGTGTTGGTCTCACGCGCGTACCAATCCCCATCCTGCTCGAAGAAGCGCCAGTCGAGACAGCGGGCCAGCGGCGGCTCGCCAGATTCGTTGGGTTTGTAGTCGCTCGTCTCCGGCAGGCGCAGCGGCAGCTCGTCCTCGTTCACGGCGATCGGGGTCTGGTAGTCGATGCGCACGTCGTCGCCGCGACGCGGGTCCCACAGCGCGCGATCGTCCGCGTCGTCGCCCGGAAAACAGGGGTAGTAGACGGGAATGGGCTCGCCCCAGTAGCGCTGCCGGGAGAAGACCCAGTCGCGGAGCTTGTAGTTGACCTTGGCGTCGCCGAGCCCCTCTTGGGTCAACCACGCGCTGATGCGATCCTTGAAGATGTCCGTCGCCATGCCGTCAAACCCGGCGGAGTTGCAGGCGACGCCCTTCTCGCAGAAGGCCTCGTCCAGCGGATCGGTCGGGTCGCCATCTTTCGGCATCACCACGCGCAGGATCGGCAGCTCAAACGCCGTCGCAAACTCAAAGTCGCGCGCGTCGTGGCCGGGCACCGCCATGATCGCGCCGGTGCCGTAGCCACCGAGCACATAGTCCGCCGTCCAGATCGGGATGCGCGCGCCGTTCACGGGGTTGATCGCATAAGCGCCGGTGAACACCCCGGTCTTCTCAGCGCGTTCATCCTGACGGGCGCGCTCGCTCTTGCGCGCGGCGTTCGCGGCGTAGGCCTGGACCGTGGAACGCTCAGCATCGGTGGCGATGACGTCGAGCAGGTCATGCTCGGGCGCCAACACCACGTACGTCGCCCCAAACAGGGTGTCGGGCCGCGTGGTGTAGACCTTGACGCTGAACTCGTGGCCCTCGACCTTGAAATCAACCTCAGCGCCCTCAGATCGGCCGATCCAGTTGCGCTGCATGGCCTTGATGCCCTCTGCCCAATCCAGATCCTCCACGCCGCGCAGCAGCTCCTCAGCGTAGGCGGTGATGGCGAGCATCCACTGCCGCATCGGGCGCCGCACCACCGGGTGGCCGCCACGCTCGCTGAGGCCATCGATGACCTCCTCGTTGGCGAGCACGGTGCCCAGGGCCGGACACCAGTTCACCGGCACCTCGCTCTGGTAGGCCAACCCGCGCTCAAAGAGCTGCAGGAAGATCCACTGGGTCCACTTGAAGTAGGCGGGATCGGTGGTGTCGACCTCGCGGTCCCAGTCGTAGGAGAAGCCGAGCGCCTGAATCTGGCGGCGAAAGTTGTCGATGTTCTTCGCCGTGGTGGCGCGCGGGTGCGTGCCGGTCTGGATCGCGTACTGCTCGGCGGGCAGGCCAAAGGCGTCCCACCCCATCGGGTGCAGCACGTTCACGCCGGTGTGGCGCTGGTATCGACACCAGACATCGGTCGCGGTGTAGCCCTCTGGGTGGCCGACGTGCAGGCCGGCGCCGGATGGGTAGGGGAACATGTCGAGCACATAGGCGCGCTTGTCGTTGTCGGGGTCGATCTCCGCCTTAAAGGTCTTGTTCTCAACCCAATAGCGCTGCCAGCGGGCATCGGTCGTGGAGAAATCGAAGCGCTCGTCGGCGGGGACGGCGGCTTGTCCGGCGAGCGGCACGGCAGCGAGAGGCGCGGTGGCGTGAGGCGGGGCGGGGCTAGTCGAGACGGTGGCCATGGGGCGGGCTCCTTCGGTCATTTAAGGCGCAGACGATGCCGGGTGGCGCGCGCGGGTTCAAGGCGTTGGCGCCACGCGCTACCAAGCTAGGACATGAGCTCTACGCTGATGCGGTCGATGGCGACGTCTTCGAGCGGCCGCTCGCCACGTCGTGGCAGCTGGGCGATCGCTGTGAACACCTCGAGACCGTGCTCGACGACGCCAAAAACGCTGTGCCGCCGATCTAGCTCGGGCGCGGCGCGCAGCGTCACGAAGAACTGCGCGCCGTTGGTGTCGCGGCCGGCGTTGGCCATCGACAGGATTCCGGGGCGATCATGCCGGGCTGCGAGCTCGTCCGCGAAGCGGTAGCCGGGGTTGCCTAGTCCATCGCCTCGGACGCAGCCGCCCTGCACGATGAAGCCCGGAACGACGCGGTGAAAGACGCGGCCATCGTAGTACGGCACGTCCCGCTGCTCACGGCCGTTGGCGTCATTCCACGGCTGGCTGCCCTGGGTGAGGTGCACGAAGTTCGCGACCGTCAGCGGCGCCTTGTCGAGAAAGAGGCGGCACCAAGCCGTGCCAGCGGAGGTCTCGAGGGTGACGCGTACCTGGTGCACGTCGCGCGGGAGGGGGGTGATGCGACGGAGTGGGGGCAAGGCCATGGAGCCTCCTTCGGTGGGCGTCTCAGCGGCGCGCCGCGAGCGTGCCCGATCGGGTGCTTTACTGCGAGGTGTCGGCGCGCGACGATGGGGCGAGGGAGTTCACCATGCGATCGCACCCACCAAAGACGATGCAGCGCCGCTGGACGGAGCCGGTGGCGCGGTGGCTGCGCGTCGTGGTCTGGGGCCTCTTGGCGGCGCTGGCGATCGGCTGCAACGCCCCCAAAGCCCGCAAGTCTGGGCCGCAAGCGGACGAAGAGGCGCAGCCGCCGCCACCGATTACGATGGTGCCAACGGCGACCGGGCGACCGCTCAGGCTGGCCATCGTCGGCGACTACGGCGACCCCAACCCAGCCGCCGATCGGGTCGCTGCGATGGTGCGTGGGTGGCGGCCCGATCTGGTCCTGACGGTGGGCGACAACAACTACCCAGCCGGCGACGCGGCGACCATCGACGCCAACATCGGCAAGCGCTACGGCGTGTTCATCAAGCCTTACAAGGGGCGCTATGGGCCCGGATCCACGGACCACAACCGGTTTTTTCCAGCCATGGGCAATCACGACTGGTATGCGGCCAATGGCAGGGCCTACTTCGATTGGTTTGAGCTGCCTGGCAATGAGCGCTACTACGACGTGCACGCGGGCCCGGTCGACCTGTTCTTCCTCGACAGCTATCGCCGCGAACCCGACGGCGTCGACGCCACGAGCCGCCAAGCGCACTGGTTGCGCAGCGCGCTGGCGCGATCCAAGTCGCCGTTCCGTTTCGTGCTCTTTCATCATCCGCCCTTCAACTCTGGCCGCCACACGCCGAGCGTTTGGATGCGGTGGCCCTTCCGTGCGTGGGGCGCGTCGATGACGTTCGCCGGCCATGACCACCATTACGAGCGCATTCGGAGCCGCGGCATGTGGCATATCGTGACGGGCCACGGTGGCCGCAGGCTGTATCCGATGACCGGTCCTGTCGCTGAGGGCTCGCAAGTTCGGGCGTACGGCGTCTTCGGCGCGATGCGGGCGACGGTGACGCGGGGCTACGCGCGGTTTGAGTCCATCACCCCAGATGGCATCCTGGTCGACAGTTTTGGCCTGCCGCCGAGCCACGGTCCGGACGCGCCCAAGGGCAAACCACAGCAGCTCCGTGGCTTCGGTCAGGCTTGGTACGTGCTCGAAGCCGGTGTGGCGCCCGCGGATGATTGGGCCACCGCCGCGCCCGTGACGCCGTGGCGCAAGGGCCTCGCGCCGATGGGACACGGCACGTCGGGCCTCAAGACCGAGCTGAAGGAGGGCGCCGACAACGCCCCAAAAACCGTGCATTTCCGGGCTACGGTCGATCTCAAGGCCGGCCCTGGCGGTCAACTGCCCAAGTGGCTGCGGCTGCGGTTGGTGCGGGATGACGGGGCGCGCGTGCTGATCAACGGCGTCGAGGTGTGGCGACTGAATCTGCCGATGGGTCCGATCAGCGCCGAGACTGACGCGGGGTACAACCTGCGCTGGAACAACGAGACCGATGTGGTCGAGACGTGGATCTTGGCGTCGATGCTCCACGCCGGACACAACGAGCTCGCGGTGAGCCTGCATCAAGCGCGCGGCGCCGCCCATGACTCCAGGTTCGACTTGGCGTTGGACACGTGGGACTAGTACCATCGATCCAAAGTCACTTCCGGGTTCTTACCCGCTTTATGATTTAT